>DATNMN010000001.1:0-8730 GCA_035602295.1 Candidatus Dormiibacterota bacterium
AGTCTCTACGCGCTCGTGGCGCTCGGATACACACTGATCTATGGCATCCTCGAGATGCTCAACTTCGCGCACGGTGACGTCTACATGGTGGGCGCATTCCTGGCCGCCGGCGTGGCGGCGTTCCTCGTCCACAACGAGGTGGCCACAATCCCGGCCGGCCTCCTCGTCGGCCTGATGGTGGTGGTGGCTATGGGCGGTGCCGGCCTGCTCGGCGTCGGCATCGAGCGGGTGGCCTACCGGCCTCTCCGAGATGCCAACCGGCTAGCGCCGTTGATCACCGCCATCGGCGTTTCCCTCTTCTTAGAGAGCGCCGTCCAGGTCTGGGTCAGCCCGGCCCCCGTGCTGGTGCCCAGCAACGCACTGGTACCCCAAACCGTGTTCCACCTCGGCGGCGTGACGACGCCCCTGACCGGCCTCGTGCTGTTTGGGAGCGCGCTCGCCCTGATGGTCGCGCTCGACGCCTTCGTCTTCCGCACACGCTTCGGGAGCGCTATGCGGGCGACCGCCCAGGACCGGGAAGCCGCTACCTTCATGGGGATCGATGTCGATCGCGTCATCCTGGTGACCTTCTTCATCGCCTCGGCACTGGCGGGTATGGGCGGCGTGCTCTTCGGGCTGCGCTACGCGACCGTAGACTTCTTCATGGGCTATCTGCTGGGCATCAAGGCATTCACGGCCGCGGTGATCGGCGGGATTGGCAACATTCGCGGCGCCATGATCGGCGGGCTGCTGCTGGGCGTGCTGGAAAGCCTGGCGGGCGGCTTCATCAGCACCCAGTTTCAAGACACGTTCGTCTTTCTGGCCCTGATCACGGTGCTGCTGATCCGGCCGCAGGGGCTATTCGGGCAGCCACTGACGGATCGCGCATGAGCGCACAGCCGGCTCCCACCCACCCAATCCAGACGACCCACGCCCTCAAGCGCATCTGGGAATCGGGTCCGGCAGGCTGGAACCAGGCTCTGACCCGCCCCGTTGTGCTGATTCCGTTCTTCGTGCTGGCGGCGGCCGTCCCCCTAATCCTCCAATACGTTGAGGACAACTCGAGCTGGATCGGTGCCCAGTACTGGACGCTGATCCTTGCCAACTGCGCGATGTATGCCTGCCTGGCGGTCGCGCTCAACCTCGTAGTCGGGTACGCGGGCCTGTTGAACCTCGGCTTCATCGCGTTCTTCGGGATTGGCTCCTACGCATACGCGCTGGTCGCCAGCGACCAGCTCCATCAGCACTACCCGCTCTGGGCGGCGCTGCCGGTGGTGGCCGCCGTGACGCTTGCGTTCGCCCTCCTGGTCGGCGTCCCGGCGCTACGTCTCCGCGGAGACTACCTGGCGATCGTCACGCTCGGGTTCGGGCTCATCATGCGCGACCTGATCCTCGACCTCGACCGTCCCCCGGTTCTGGCCGGCCACCAATTTGGGCCGGACGGCCTCAACCTGACCGGCGGGACCAATGGGATCCATCAGGTCGATCCGTTCAAGCTGCCGACCAGTCTGCCCTTCCTCGGCCCGGTCCCGCACTTCCGGATGTACTACTGGATCTTCATCGGTTTCCTGGCGCTGACCGTCTATTGCATGCTCCGCTGGCGCAACAGCCGCTCCGGTCGGGCCTGGGTCGCGATCAGGGATGACGAGCTGGCCGCGCGCGCCATGGGTGTCAATACCTTCAAGTACCGTCTGCTGGCATTCGCGGTGAGCGCCGTCATCGCCGGCATCGTGGGCATGATCGACGCGGCATTCATCTTCAACGCCTTTCCGGGAAACTTCGACGTCCAGCAGACCGTCATGGTGTTCATCATGGTGATCCTCGGCGGCCTGGGCAGCATCCCTGGCGCGATCCTGGGCGCCATCCTGTTCACGGTCCCGCCCTTCTTGCTGCAACAGTTCGTGTTCTACAAGTACCTGGTCATCAGCGTCGTCCTGATCGCTGTCATGGTGTTCCGGCCGGAAGGCCTGTTGGGCACGGTGTCGATTCGTCCCAGAAAGAACCTCGGCGGCACGCTGGAGCTGCTGACCGCCGAGTCGGCCGTCGAGGCGTCTGAGCTGCCGGCGGTCACCGACACCGAAGTCGCCGACCTGGAGGCGAGCGCCGGCGCCATCGTCGAGGATCCCGAGTGGAAATCATGAGCGAGCCCCGCAGCATCCTTCAAATCCAGGGATTGACGCGCCGCTTCGGTGGCCTGACCGCGGTTGACGGCGTTGACGTCACCGTCAACGAAGGCGAGATCGTCAGCCTGGTTGGACCAAATGGCGCAGGTAAGACGACCGTCTTCAACCTGATCTCCGGGGTATTGAGACCGACCGACGGATCGGTGCGGTTGCTTGGCCGCGAGCTGGTGGGCCAGCCGGCGCACCGGATCACGCACCACGGCATCGCGCGCACCTTTCAGAACATCCGGGTGTTCCCCCAGTTGACCGTGCGCGAGAACATCCTGCTGGGCACGCATCACTGGACACGCAGCGGCATGCTGGGATCGGTCACCTTCTGGCCCGGCACAATGCGTGCGGAGCGGGCCGCCCAGGCCGAGGTCGAGACTGCGATCGATCTCTTCCGCGAGCGCCTCGAGCCGCGACTGGAAGATCCCGCGTTTACCCTTTCGTACGCAAATCGCCGGCGTACCGAGATTGCGCGGGCGTTAGCAGCGCGACCGAAGTTACTCCTGCTGGATGAGCCGGCGGCCGGGATGAACCCATACGAACGGATCGAAATGGCCGGCCTGATTCGCTCCATGCGCGATCGGGGTCTGACGATCCTGTTGATCGAGCACCATATGCCTCTGGTCATGGAGATCTCCGACCGGGTCGTCGTGATGGATCACGGCGTGAAGATCGCCGAAGGCTTGCCGAAGGAGGTCCACAGCAATCCAAGAGTCATCGAAGCCTATCTCGGCCGACGGGCAGCCACCGCGTAGCCCGGCGCCGGGGAAGAAGGACGTTGTCCTGCGCCTGCAGGACGTCGAGGTCCGCTATGGCCCGGTCCCGGCGCTGCGCGACGTCAGCATGGAGATCCGGCGGGGCGAGATCGTTTGCCTGCTCGGCGGCAATGCGTCGGGCAAATCGACCACGATGAAGACCGTGATCGGCTCCGTCCGCCCGGCCAAGGGTGCGGTCTGGTACGAGGGCCAGGAGATCACGAACTGGAACACCTCGCGCCGGGTGGCGGCCGGGATCGCCATCGTTCCCGAGGCTCGACGCATCTTTCCGCGCCTGACCGTACTCGAGAACCTGATGATGGGTGCTTTCATCCGAAATGACAAAGCCGAGATCGATGTCGATCTCGGTCGCGTCATGGATATGTTCCCGCGGCTCAAGGAGCGGCGCGCGCAGCGTGGCGGGACGATGTCCGGCGGCGAGCAACAGATGCTGGCGATGGCGCGCGCGTTGATGTCGCGGCCGCGCTTTCTATGTATGGACGAGCCGTCGATGGGTCTCGCCCCGGTCCTAGTCGAGCAGCAGTTCGAGACGATCCAGCAGCTGAACGAGACCGGTATCACGATCTTCGTCGTGGAGCAAAACGCCAGGATGGCGCTCGCGATCGCCAACCGCGGCTACGTGCTGCAAAGCGGGCGGGTCGTGCTGGCCGGAACGGCAGAGTCGCTCCTCGAGAACCCGCAGATGCAGCGCGCTTATCTCGGAATCTAACGCGACTGGCTGGGCGCTAGCTTGGCCTCGGGCGAGCCCGCCGGCGAGAAGGCGCCGAGGACTTTCATGTCTTCTTGGCCGGTGTTCTCGAGCGTGTGCCGCACGCCGATGGGGAAGAAGACCACCGAGCCTGCCCGCAAGTCGCCAACGGGCTGATTCTCGATCCACAGCCGCCCGGTACCCGCGAGGATATAGACCGCTTCTTCGTGGGGGTGCGCATGTAAAGGCGCCCGCCCGGTCGGGATGACTCCCGTGAATTGCGTCATCTGCCGGCAGCCGACGGTGGGGCTGACGAGGACCCGGAAACTGCGCTCGCCCATCAGGGTGGGCGTCACGCGACGCTCGTCCATCATCGTGGGCGCCACGGCCTGCTCGTTGACGCTCGCGGACCGGAGTCCGGACAGGTCCAGGCGCGGCATCGCCGGGTGGATGTCGCCGAGATCGATGGGCGGCGCCAGCGCGCCAACCACGATCAGTTGCGCCTGGCCCGTATTGATGTAGGTGTGCTCGGCGCCGTCCGGGATGAACACGGCCTGCCCCGGACCGATATGGTGCGTGGCGCCTTCGATGCGCGCCTCCCCGGTCCCCTCGAGAATGTAGAGCACCTCCTCCGCGCCGGCGTGAACATGGCTCAGCGCCGAGTCGGGCTCGAGCACCAAGCGATAGGCCATCACATGCTCGGCACCCAGCTCACGGTCGATCAGCCACTGCAGGGTGCCTCCGTCCAGCTGAAGGCCGGCAATCTCGGTCTGATGGCGAAGGCGCGCCCGTTGTTGCACGGACATCTTGTGGGCCGATGATAGCAACGGCACAAAGCTTTACCATCTCGACGAAGGGAATGGAGTACCGGCTATTCGGGCGGACCGGGATGCGGGTCTCGGTCCTGGGGCTGGGCTGCGGGGGGTTTGGCGGCGTCGGCTCAGCACCGGAATTGTTCGGCAGGGGGGAAGACAAGGTAACCGCGTTCGCCTTGATGAACCGAGCCTGGGACGAGGGCATCAACTATTTCGACACGGCGGACAGCTACGGCGGCGGCGTGTCTGAGACGATCGTTGGCGCCTGGCTGAAGGAGCGGAGGGTCCGCGACCAGCTGATCCTCTCGACCAAGGTCGGTTACGCGGTTCCCGGGGGGCCGAATGACCAGGGCCTTTCCCGCCGCCACCTCACGAAGGCGATCGAAGGCAGCCTGCGTCGCCTGCAGACTGATCACATCGATCTGTACGTGACGATGGAGCCCGATCCCAAGACACCGATAGAGGAGACGCTGCAAACGATGAACGACCTGATGCATGCGGGCAAGGTGCGGCATATCGGCGCCAGTAACGTCACGGCGCCGCAGCTGCGCGAGTCGCTCGCGGTCAGCGATCGCCTCGAAGTTCACCGCTACCAATCGGTGCAAAACGGCTACAGCCTGCTGGAGCGCGGTATGGAGGACGATGTCCTGCCGCTTGCGGCTCAGGAACGAATGGCGGTCACGCCCTTCAGTCCGACGTCAGGCGGCTTGCTGACGGGCAAGTACCGGTATGGTCAGCCGCCGCCGCCCGGGTCGCGCGTCGAGCTCCGACCACAGCCCTACCAGCACTTGATGACCGCCCGCACCTTTCAGGCGATTGATGCGTTGCGCGCCGCCGCGGCCGAGCGCGGCGTCGACACCGGGGCGCTGGCCCTCGCGTGGGTCCTCAGCCACCCCGCGGTGACGGCCGCGCTGATCGGCCCGCGCCGGGTCGAGCAGTTCGAGCCGTGGCTCGCCGCGGTTTCGATGCACCTGACCGCGGATGAGCGCGATGCGCTCGCGTCCCGGATGGACGTGGTGGCCGCCTGATGGACGTCAGGGTACTCTCGGCCACGGACGTGGAAAACCTTCTGCCAATGCGCGACTGCATCCAGGTGATGCACGACGCGCTCGCGGCCCTGGCCCGCGGCAAGGCGCTCGTCCCCCTACGCATGGTGATGCGGATGCCGGACGCCAGCGGCTTCCTGGGGTTGATGCCCGGCCACATCGACGCGGATGGCGGTCGCGATGGGGCGCTCGGCATGAAGGCCGTGTCCGTCTTTCCGGGCAACGCGGGCCGCGGCATCGACACCCACCAGGGCGCGGTTCTCCTCTTCGAGCCGGATACCGGGCGGTTGTCGGCGCTCATGGATGGCGCCACCATCACGGCGATTCGCACGGCCGCCGTGTCGGGGGTGGCGACCGACCGGCTGGCTCGAATGGACGCGGCCGAGCTGGCGATCCTGGGTTCCGGCGTCCAGGCGCGCACCCACCTCGAAGCGATCACGACTGTCCGCCCGATCCGGCGCGTCCGGGTATGGAGTCGCAATCCGGGACATGCCGCCGACCTCGTCAAGGAAGCGGCGGCTCGCTACACGATATCCATCGAGGCGGTGCCCACCGCGGAAGCCGCGGTGCGTGGCGCGGACGTCGTTGCCACCGTGACCGCCAGCCCTCAGCCCATCCTCCAGCGTGGGTGGCTGAAAGAGGGCGTGCACATCAATGCGGTCGGATCGTCAATTCCGACGACGCGCGAAATCGACACCGCCACCATGGCGGCGGTGCGGCTCTTCGTCGACCGTCGGGAATCGGCCGTGAATGAGGCTGGCGACATCCTGATCCCGATGCGCGAGGGCGCCTTTACCGCGGACCACATCCAGGCCGAGCTCGGCGACGTCATCATCGGGAAGGACCCGGGCCGCCGGTCCGCAGCGGAGCTGACCCTCTTCAAGTCGCTGGGGCTGGCGGTGGAAGACGTCGCATCCGCGGCGTTCATCTTGAAACGAGCCCAGCAGACCGGCGCCGGTCAGACGGTGACGATGTGAAGGCGACCGGGTTTGGCATCGAAGAAATCCGCCGCGCCCAACCGGTGGTCGCCCAAGCGGCGATCCGAACCCCGCTGGTCAAGCTCAACGTCTGGGACGCACCAGCCGACATCTACCTCAAACTCGAGAACCTCCAGCCAATCGGGTCCTTCAAGATCCGCGGCGCTGCCAATGCGATGAGCGCGATGTCCAAGACGGAGCTGGCCAAAGGCGTCCTCGTCGCGAGCGCCGGCAACATGGCGCAGGGCGCCGCCTGGAACGCCCGCCGGCTGGGAATTCCGTGCACGGTAATCGCGCCCGACTATGCGCCGGACACGAAGGTCCAGGCGATCGAGCGACTCGGTGGCCGCGTCATCAAGGTCCCGTTCGACCGCTGGTGGCAGACCTTCACGGACCGCAGCTATCCCGGGGTGGACGCGACCTTCATTCACTCCTTCGACGACGATCGCGTCATGGCCGGCAACGGAACCATCGGCCTCGAGCTGATCGACGATCTCCCCGAGGTTGACACGGTTCTCATCCCGTGGGGCGGCGGAGGGCTCGCGGGGGGGATCGCGACCGCGTTGCGCGCGCTCAAGCCAACGGTTCGGATCTGCGCCGTCGAGGTGGAGACCGGCGCCCCGCTCACCGCATCATTGAAAACCGGCAGTCCCCAGGTTGTCGATTACCAGCCGTCCTTTGTCGACGGGATCGGGAGCAGGACTGTGTTCGCGAACATGCTCGTCATGGCGCAAGAGCTGCTCGACGGCTCGTTCACGGCGAGCCTCGAGGAGATCGCCGCCGCCCTGCGTTTGATGGCGGAACGCAATCGGGTCATCGCCGAGGGAGCCGGTGCGGTGGCCCTGGCGGTGGCACTCTCTGGGAAAGCTGGTAAGGGCCGTATCGCCTGCATCGTCTCCGGCGGGAACATCGACCTGCCGAAACTGACCAAGATCCTGGGCGAGCACTGAGCATGTCGGAGCTAACCGGCCGGATCGCGTTGGTCACCGGTGGCGGACGTGGGATCGGCCGTGCGGTGGCGTTGTCGCTCGCGTCGGCAGGAGCGGACATTGCCGTCATCGCCCGCTCCTCCAGCGAGCTGGAGGAAACCGCGGCCGCGATCCGAGCGCTGGGTCGTCGCGCCGAGGCGATCGTCTGCGACGTCGCCGAACGGCCTCAGGTCGATGCCATGATCGCTCGGGTTAAGAGTGCCCTGGGTGACCCACTGATCCTGGTGAACAACGCCGGCATCGCCGGGGGCGCCAAGCTCGCCGACACCACCGACGAGATGTGGGACCGGATGCTGCGCGTTAACGCGACCGGCGCCTTCTACTGCACCCGTGCGGTGTTGCCGATGATGCTCCAGGCGAAGTGGGGCCGCGTCGTCAACATTGCGTCGGTCGCGGCAAAGGCCGGGGGACTCTATGTCGTGGCCTATACCGCCTCGAAGCACGCGTTGCTCGGCTTGACCCGGGCCGTCGCTTCGGAGGTCGCCGCTCGTGGCATCACGGTCAACGCGGTCTGTCCCGGCTACGTCGACACCGAAATGACCAATGGCTCTGTCGCGAACATCTCGAAACGGACGGGCCGCACGGAACAGGACGCCCGAAAGATCCTCGAGGGATTCAGCCCGCAGGGGCGGTTGATGACCGCCCCCGAGGTGGCCGCGCTCACGACCTATCTCTGTTCCGAAGTGGCCCGAGGCATCAACGGCCAGAGTCTTGTCATCGACGGAGGCGCCGTCCAGGGATGAGCGACCGGGACCGGTTGGCCAGCGACGCGTCGGCCATTGCCCGGAAACTCGTTCCGGTCGCCGGCTCGGGTGCGGAGGGACGGGTCAATCGCCGGCTGATCGGCGGTCTGGCCGAGAAGGGCCTGCTGCCCCGGCTCTTTCCGCGCCGCGCCGGAGGGACGCGGGACGAAGAGGTTTCGGCGGTCGACCTCTGCGCCGTTCGCGAGGCGCTCGCCCGCGAGTCGACCGTGGTCGAAAACGCGGTGGCGATTCAGACGCTCGGCGCGTATCCCATCGTGCTCGCGGGCTCGGACCAGCAAGCCGGACGCTACGCGGGACCCGTCGCTCGCGGCGAGGCTGTCGCCGCCTTCGCCCTCACGGAACCTGGAGCCGGGACGGATGCGGGAGCGCTCGCCTTGCGTGCCGAGCGCGACGGCAAGGGCTACCGCCTATCGGGCACCAAAGTCTTCATCTCGAACGCCCCGGATGCGGATGTCTACACCATCTTTGCCAGGACCACGCCGGGGGCGGGAACGAAGGGGATCACCGCTTTCGTCGTCAATGGCG
>DATNMN010000002.1:0-23897 GCA_035602295.1 Candidatus Dormiibacterota bacterium
GCGATAGACGAAGCCGCGATCGCGCATGGTCTTGGGATCGAAGATGTTGCGGCCGTCAACGATGACGGGACGGCGCATCAGACTCTTCAGGCGATCGAGGTCGAGCTCTCGAAACTCGTTCCATTCGGTTACCACCAGCAACGCATCGGCGCCCTTGGCCACCGCATAGGCGTCCTTGCAGTAATCGATCGTATTCATCTGTGCCTTGAGCACGGGCATCGCCCTCGGGTCATAGGCCCGGACCGTCGCGCCCTTCGCCAGGAGATTTTCGATGACGTCGATCGAGGGGGCCTCGCGCACGTCGTCGGTGTCAGGCTTGTACGAAAGTCCGAGGATGCCGATCACCTGGCCGCGCAGGCCACCCAGCACCTCGCGCAGTTTCTCCACGACCAGGGTCCGCTGGTCAAGATTGATTTCCATCACGGCATCGAGCAGCTCCGGGTGGTAGCCCATGGTCTCGGCCATGCGTGCCAACGCCTTGACGTCCTTGGGAAAGCAGGAGCCGCCGTAGCCGATGCCGGCGTCGAGGAAGAGGGGACCAATCCGGCGGTCGAGGCCCATGCCTTCGGACACCACCTTGACGTCGGCATCGACACGCTCGCAAATGCGCGCCATCTCGTTGATGAACGAGATGCGGGTGGCGAGGAAGGCATTGGAGGCGTACTTGATCATCTCGGCGGTGTGGAGATCGGTGAGCAGGATCTTGGTGTCGAGCTTGCTATAGAGACCGGCGACCGCCCGCGCCGCGGACTCGTCATTGGAGCCGAAGACGAGCCGGTCGGGGTGCATGAAATCGTAAATCGCACTTCCTTCGCGGAGGAACTCAGGGTTCGACACCACGTAGAAAGGGATCTCGTCGTCGAGGTTCTCGCCCACGATTCGCGCCACGATGTTCCCGGTGCCAATCGGCACGGTGCTCTTATTCACGATCGTGACCGTCTTCTTCATCGCCCCGGCGACGGCCTTGGCCGCCTGTTTGACGAAATGGAGATCCGCCTCGCCGCGGCGCCCCGGGGGCGTCCCGACCGCGATGAAGACGAAGTCGGCGCCGGGGATCGCTTGCTGGTAGTCGGTGGTGAAGGTCAATCGCCCCGCCTTCAGGGTGCTCGCCAGCAGCTCCTCGAGCCCGGGCTCGTAGATGGTGGGGGCGCCGCTGCGGAGCTGTCGGATCTTGGCCTCGTCGATGTCGACGCCCGTCACCTGATGTCCGATCTCCGCCAGGCACACGGCCGTCGTCAGGCCGACGTAACCGGTACCAATGACGGCAATCGAACTCATGGCCTTGAGTGTAACGAAGCAATCCCTCGCGCCTTGGCAGGTCGCCGAAAAGGGGATCTTTATAATGGCATGCTCACGTGGGGGACCTCATCGGGAAGCCGAAACGCCGCCGTCTCGGGAGATTTCGGGTCGGCATCCCGCTAGCTTTCGTCGTCGCACAGGCGATCGGGGTGGCCGGGCCGTCCCCCGCTTCGGCCGCAACCACCCAGACCGGCGGGGTCGTCCTCGACGGCTTCGGCGGCCTCCATCCATTTGGCGGCCTGGCGCTGAATACGGCGGGGAGAGCCTCCTGGAACTGGGACATTGCCCAGTCGCTCAGCGTCCGGAGCGACGGCTCGGGTGGATGGACCCTGGACGGTTTCGGCGGTATCCATCCGTTCGGCGTGGCCGCGCCCATCAACACGCCGGCCTACTGGCCCGGCTGGTCGATCGCGCGGGCCCTGGTCGTCACCTCGAAGGATGCCAGCGGCCAGCCCGATGGTCGGCAGGGCTATCTGCTCGACGGCTACGGCGGCATTCATCGCTGGGGTGGTGCGCCGGTGTTGACCGGTTGGCCGTACACGCCGTACGTCGACCGCTGGCGCGGACTCGAAATTCATTACAACGCGAGCGGGGTTCCAGACGGCGGCTGGGCGATGGATCTTCGCGGCGTTGCCACCGCCTTCGGCGCCGCGCCGCCCCTGGCGATCCCCGGAATGCCGGCCCGCCCGGTGATGCAGCAGCTTCATGCGGTCGGCGCCGGCGGCTACGCCGTCGCCAGGCTCGGGGTCGTCACCGCATACGGGCCGGGCGTGTCGCCCTACTGGAGCGGCTACAGCGACTGGGGTACCTGGGACATCGTGCGCGACATCGTGCTGGTCAATCCAACCAACCCGGCGCCTTCGGCGCAGCCGGTCAGTGCCGCAGCGATGGCGGCCTATCAGGCGAGCCCACGCGGTGGGGCCGCGCTCGAAGGCTCGGGTGGGATTCATACCTTTGGAGGCCTGCTGCTGAACGCCGCGGGCGGGCCATCGTGGCCGGGCTGGGACATTGCGCGTGCCACCACGCTGCGTGCCGACGGGTCGGGCGGCTGGACCCTGGACGGCTACGGCGGCATCCATGCCTTTGGCGAGGCGCCCGTCACGTCCAGCGGGGCCTACTGGTCCGGCTTCGACATCGCGCGCGCCATGGTCATGACCTCAAAAGACGCAAACGGGCTGACCGATGGCCGGCAGGGATATGTCCTGGACGGGTACGGGGGCCTTCATGCTTGGGGTGGCGCACCGGCGCTTAGCGGCTGGCCCTACACGCCGTACGTCGACCAGTGGCGTGGACTCGAGATCCACTACGAGGCAGGCGGCGCACCGGACGGCGGCTGGGAAATGGATCGGTGGGGCCACGTGACCGCCTTCGGCGCCGCCGCCCCGCTAACCCTCACCGGACAACCCAACGCGCCGGTGCTGCAGCAACTGCACACCGTCGGGTCGGGCGGATATACCGTCGCGCGATGGGGGGTCGTGACCAGCTTCGGCTCGGGCATCTCGCCCTACTGGGACGGGTACGCCGATTGGGGATCGATGGACATCTATCGTGACGTCGTCCTTGTGGACCCGAGCAATCCGACTCCGACGAGCCAGCCGGTCAGCCCGGCCGCCGCCTCACGCCTCGCAGGCGCGGCCAACCTGAATGCGACGATGCCGGCCCCGCTGATCGCCCAATCCCGCAACCTTGATTGCGAAGCGGCCGCGCTTCGAATGGCGCTGCTGCAGAAGGGGCGCGACTTTTCGGAGGACTGGATCCTCGCGCAGATGGGCGCCGACCTCCGCCGCGCGGTCGTTGACCAGTTCGGTGATGTCCTGCGCTGGGGCAATCCGTACCGGACGTTTGTGGGCAACGTCAACGGCTTCGAGTACAACAGCACCGGCTACGGCGTCTACTACCCGCCGATCGGCATGGCTGGATCTCGGGCGGGACGCTGGACCGTCGGCCGGGAAGGATGGAGCCCGCACGATCTCTACGTCGAGGTCGCGGCCGGAAACCCGGCCATCGTATGGCTTCCGGTCTACGCCTACTGGGATAGCGCCGCGATCCGCTGGTGGACGGCCTGGGACGGACAACAGATTCGCTACACCCTTGTCGAGCACGCCATGACGGTGATCGGGGTCAATGCCGCTGCCGGAACCGTGACGCTGAACGACCCGAACCACGGCGTGCTTCGCACGGTATCGATGGCCAGCTTCGAAGCGGCGATCGCGAAGTTCAATAACATGGCGGTGGTCGTGTACTGATGAGTACGCTTAGCCCGAAGCCCCCACCCTACCCTCCCCCAGAGGGGGAGGGGATTCGGCCGCGAGGGGGGAGGGGGATCTGGCAGATTGCGATGCTTTTCGCTTTCGCGCTGTCGGCCTGCCAGCAGGCGGCGTCGCCGACAACCGTGCTGCCAACCACGCTGCCGGTCAGCACTCCGTCTCCCGCGACGACCCCCGTCCCCACGCCGCCTCCGGCACCGGCGCTGGCGCTGGACCAGGTCGGTGCTGCCGCCTCGCCGAGCGGCTTCTCGGCCTTTGCCGTCGTCAGTAATCCGACGGCGCAGACGGCCCTCGAGGTCACGGTGGAGATCGCCGAGCTCGATGGGCGCGGCCAGGTGGTGATGCGACGTGGAGGGACCATCCCGCGGATCGCAGCCGGACAGCGCGAGGCCGTGGCGGTCGCCTTCCCGGTTGGGCGGATCCTGCCCGCCCAATTCTCGGGACGCATCGGCGACGTGCGCTGGATCTCCGAGACCTCCCCGGAGATTGCCCAGGTCACCGGTGCCAGCTTCTCGCAGGACGCTCGCACGCCGACCGTGCGGATCCACGTGGTCAACAACGGCCAGGGCGCGGCACGGATGATCCTGATTGCGGTCTGCTGGGACGCGGCCGGCAATATCCGTGGTGGCGGGAGCCGGACGATCACGGTCGGCCCAGGCGCCGAGGGGCTCGACGTCACGGTCGCCGTCTGGATCGCGACCGTCCCGACGCGATGCGACGGTTACGGCATCACGGTCAGTTAGGCGGTACGATGCTGCTCGTGACCTACCCGGTCAGCCCGTTCTCATATGGCTAGGTCCCGCCTCAACCGGTTGCTGGTGACCGGCGGCGCCGGCTTCATCGGGTCGGCGTTCGTCCGCGACCGGCTCCGCGGCGACCCGGAGATCGAAATCACCGTCTTTGACAAGCTCACCTACGCCGGGAGCGAAGAGAACCTTGGGGAAGCTCGGAATGACCCGCGGGTGAGGTTCGTCCAGGGTGATATCTGCGAAGCCGACGCCGTCGACGCGGTAGCCCGCGACGCGGACGCCACTGTCAACTTCGCCGCCGAGTCCCATGTCGACCGGTCCCTGCTCGACGCGGGCGCCTTCGTGAAGACCGATGTCTACGGGACGTACATCTTGCTGGAGGCCGCCCGCAAATACCGTCATCAGCGCTACCTGCAGGTCAGTACGGATGAGGTCTACGGGCATATCAAGGAAGGGCGAAGCCGCGAGGAGGACCGCCTCGCGCCGCGCAGCCCCTACGCCGCAAGTAAGGTCGGCGGCGACGCGCTCGTCAATGCGTATCACTCGAGCTTCGGGCTGCCGACGTTGATCACGCGGGGATCCAATACCTACGGCCCCTACCAGTTTCCGGAGAAGATCATTCCACTGTTCATCACCAACGCGCTCGACGATCTTCCACTCCCAATCTATGGCAACGGCTCGGCGGTGCGGGATTATCTGCACGTTGACGACCATGTCAGCGCGATCGCGAGAGTGTTGTGGAAGGGAGATCCGGGGAGTGTTTACAACATCGGGATCGGCGGCGAGACCAGTGGGGTACAGGTGGCCGATACAATCCTTAAGCTTTGCGGCAAGCCCGGCTCGCTCAAACATTTTGTGAAGGACCGCCCGGGGCACGACTACCGTTACGCCGTGGATTTTCGGCGTCTGCGCGCGCTTGGCTGGGAGCCGCAGGTCAAGTTCGCAGACGGGATTCGGCTGACCGTCGAGTGGTACCGAAAGAATGCGGCGTGGTGGAAAAAGCGGAAGGCGCCCGAGTTCTGGGAGTACTACCGAGCCAACTACAAGGGGTTACCGGAGACCGCGACGCCCTCGAGCTAGTGGTGCTAAGGCGCTAGGCCGCTCGCCGGTCGAACGGCCGGACCCGATCGGTGACCAGCAAGCGCTGGTAGGCATCGACCAGATGGGCGACGTGGAAGCGCATGTCGTAGAGCCGGCTCGTCTCTAACGCTGAGGCGCGAAGCTTCGCCGCCAGTTCGGGTGATGCATGCAGTCGCCCGATGGCGGCGCCGATGCCCGCCTCGTCACCGGGTTCGACCAGCAGGCCGTTGACGCCATCGCGCACCATCTCGGGGATGCCGCCGATCCGGCTCGCGATCACGACGGGGCCGGACTGGAATGCTTCCTGGATGCTGACCGGGTAGTTGTCCGGCCAGAGGGAAGGGAGGACCATGCAATCGGCGTTCTCGATCAGCGAGCGGCGGAGCTCGCCGGTGACGAACCCGTAGAAGCGGATTCGGTCGTCGGCCGCTGCCAGCGCCCTGCAGGCGTCGAGCGATGGGCCCGACCCGGCGACATGGAGGCGCAGCGACGGATCGGGAAGCGCGCGAAAGGCGCGGACCAGGACCTCGATCCCCTTGTGACTCTGGACCCGCCCCATAAAGAGGATGTCGAAGGTGCCTTTTTGCCCGTGTGCCAAATCTCCCTCCCCCCTTGCGGGGGAGGGTTGGGGTGGGGGATTCACAAGTCCGTACGGGAGGATTTGCTGGGTCGCGTGCCGGAAGAACCCGCGCTGAAGGTGCTGGTCGAGGACGTAATGCGACGGGCTGATCACGAGGCCGATGCGGTTGACCAGCCGGCGATTGAGATTGGCGAGCAGCCAGCAGGGGAGATCCGGAGCGCAGGTATGGCCGTCCGGGTGGCGGATCGACGCGTAGGCGCAGACGAGCCCATAGTCGTGCAGCGTCATCGCTACCGGGATGTGCGGCGCGCTGTTCGGGACGCTGGCCAGCAGGGCGGCGAGCGAGAGACCAACCCAATTGTGGAGATGGATGACGTCGGGCCGCTCGCGACGGAAGATCTTGCTCACAGCGGCGGCGACCTGCGGGTGGTAGAAGTCGATGGCCCGGAAGGCCGCCTGCGCCAGGAGCTGATGGGGCAGGCGGGTCAGGTGCGCGACGTTGAGCGGCGCGAGGCGATAGACGACGATGCCTTCGGGCGTGACCTCGCGTCGCGGCCCCGGGTGGAAGCCGGGCTCGCTGGTGATAACCACGACCTGGTGCTCGGCGGCCAGGGCGATCGCCAATCGGCCGACATAGATCTCCGCACCGCCTTGCACCACAGGCGGGTAGAGATTGCTGACGAGGCAGATCTTCACGCGGCCTTCTCAGCGATCTCCCCGACGAGGGACATCAGTGCGGCCTCCATCTTGTTGACGTAGGCGTCCCAGGAATAGGTTGCAGCGGTTGCACGGGCTGCTTTGCTCATGCGGGACTGCATGAGCGCGTCCGCCAGAAAATTCCGAATCTGCTCAGCCATTGGTTCCGGGGCGAGGTCGCCGATGATGCCGGTCACACCGTCGCGCACCAGCTCGAGCGCGGCGTTATCGGGGTGCTGGACCACCAGCGCCGGGACGCCGCACGCATTTGCCTCCAGCACGGCGACCCCGAAGCCTTCCCGCGTCGACGGGAAGACCAGTAGCCGGGCCGAGCGAAGCCGCTCGATGACGGCCTCATGACTGGCGGGTGACTCGAAGCTCACGCGGTCGCTGATGCCGAGCTCGTTGGCCAGCGTGATCAGCCGGGGCTTCTCCGGACCGCTGCCGACGATCATCCCTGTGACGCCCGGCACTATGGCGAGGGCGCGGAGGAGGACGTCGACGTGCTTATGCGCCAGCAGGCGCCCGATGAAGATGCAGTCGATTGCCTTGGCGAGCAGGGGGGAGGGAACAGGACCGACGTCCACGCCCGGCGAGAGCACCAGCACGCGGTGAGGGTCGACACCGAGCTGTTCGGTGAGGCGCCGCGCCGTCAGCCGGGAGTCGGCGAAGATCAGGTCAGCCGAGCGGGCGGCAAACCGTTGCAAGAAGAAGCCGACCGGACCCAGGCGGCCCATGTACGCGCCCCAGTAGTCGCGGTCCCAGACCTCGTACCAGGTGGCGGTCATCGGACGGTCGCGTAAGCGGCACACCAGCCGCGCCGCGAAAAAGTGCGTGAACGGGAACTGGTCGACGTCGAGGACATCGAAGGGCGGACTCCAGAGCAGTCGCAGGCTGCCCAGGCCGAACACCACGGATTCCAAGACCGATCGGCCCCCCTTCGACGTGTACAGCGCCGTCCGCGGCGCGACCGACTGAAAGACGATGCCATCACGAGCGATCGAACGCTTGCGCTCCGGCCACCAGTGCATGGTGAGGATGCGGACCGCGTGGCCACGCCGGGCGAGGCGGACCGACCGCTCGTAGTGGAGCGTCTCCTTCCCTCCGTGGTGGAACGGATAGACCGCATCGGTGAGAAACGACAGTTTCATGCCGTCAGGTCTTGGGTCAGGCGATCCTCGCGCCAGCGGCCGGCAAGCGCGGTTGCCTCGGCGAAGCGGCGGTTGATGGCGCTGACGACGAAGCCGGTCACGAAAAACACGGCGGCGAGGAGGATCAGCATGGCGGAGAGGATGGCCAGCGGCAGACGTGGGACCAGGCCGGTCCGCACGTAGTCCGTCAAGACGACCGCGCCGCCGGTGAGG
This sequence comes from Candidatus Dormiibacterota bacterium, assembly GCA_035602295.1. GTDB lineage: Bacteria > Chloroflexota > Dormibacteria > CF-121 > CF-121 > CF-13. The sequence goes on from DATNMN010000002.1 coordinate 8,036, forward strand.
CCCAGCACGGTGATCGCGGCCGCCAGCGCGGTGAAAAACGTCATCGGCCGGTAATCGCGCAGCAGGGTCATGATCGTCATCAAGATCCGATAGCCGTCCCTGAACGAGCTGAGTTTCGAGCGGCTGCCCTCGGGGCGGCGCCGATATTGCACCGGAACTTCCAGCACCCGGAAGCCGCGCTCGAGCGTCTCCAGCGTGAGCTCGGTCTCCACCTCGAAGCCGGGAGCCAGCAGCGGCAGTTCGCGCACCATGTCGCCAGACAGCACGCGGTACCCGGACAGGATGTCTCGGAGCCGGGTGCCAAAGCTGAGATTGAGGAACGACACGATCAGTCGGTTCCCCCAGCGATGGAGCGGGCGGATCGCATCGGGCTGAGCGAAATGGTCGCGCGCGCCAACCGCCATGTCACAGTCGCCACGCAGCACCGGCTCGATCAGATCGCCGACCCGGTCGGCCGGGTAGGTGTCATCGGCGTCGACCACGACGTAGAGGTCGGCTTTGACCCGGTCGAAGGCATGGCGGAGCACGTAACCCTTGCCCTGGCGAGGCACCCGGACCACGACCGCACCGGCCGCCTCGGCTTTCTCCGCCGAGCCGTCGGTCGAGCTGTTGTCGAACACCATCACCGTCGCCCGGGGCAAGGCGCGCCGGAAGTCAGCGACCACTTTGCCGATGGTGGCGGCCTCGTTCAGGCAGGGGATGACGACGCAGATCCCCGGGTGGGCGGCCGGCCGCGGGGAGACCAGCTCGAGAGCCACGCCAGCGTAACGCCAGAGTGAACTCGACCTTCCGCAAGGGGGAGGGAGACAGGCCGTTACCTGTTTGTCACCTCCCATGCCTGTTGATACTTCGTTCTGGCGAGATCGGCCCACCCTGGTGACCGGCGCGACCGGGCTGGTCGGGAGTTGGGTCGTCCGCCGCTTGCTGGACTTGGAGGCCGACGTGGTTTGCCTGATCCGGGACTGGGTTCCCGAGAGTGAATTCGTCCAGGCGGACCTGATCGGCAAGACCAACCTGGTCCGGGGCGACGTGCTCGACCAGGCGGTGCTGGAGCGCGTCCTTGGGGAGTATGAGGTCGACACCGTCATCCACCTGGCCGCCCAGACGATCGTCGGGGTCGCCAACCGAAATCCGATCTCGACCTTCGAGTCGAACATCGCCGGCACCTGGCGGCTGCTCGAGGCTTGCCGGCGGAGTCCCCTCGTTCGCCAGATCGTGCTGGCCTCGTCCGACAAGGCCTATGGCGATCAGGAGACGCTTCCCTACACGGAGGCGACCGCCCTGGCAGGGCAGCACCCCTACGACGTCAGCAAGGCCTGCGCGGACCTGATCGCGCAGAGCTACGCCGCCACCTACGGGACCCCGGTCGCGATCACGCGCTGCGGCAACTTCTTTGGCGGAGGCGACTTGAACTGGAGCCGGATCGTGCCCGGGACCATCCGCTCGGTGCTCCGTGGGCAGCCCCCGGTCATCCGCTCGGACGGCACTTCGGTGCGCGATTACTTCTACGTCGAAGATGGGGCGGCCGCCTACTTGCTCCTCGCCGAGCGCCTCGCCACTGATCCGTCGATGCGAGGCCAGGCGTTCAACTTCTCCAACGAGACGCCGGTCACCGTGATCGACCTGGTGGATCGGATCCTCCGGATCATGGGATCGCGGTTCACGCCGGAGATTCGCAGCGACGCGCCCAACGAGATTCCCGATCAGTTCCTCGATGCGACCAAGGCGCGCACCATGCTCGGCTGGCGTCCGGTCTTCACCCTCGACGCCGGGTTGCGACGGACGATCGATTGGTACCGGACGGCGTTCGAGGCGGAGCAGGCGGCGTGACACGCGGACTCCCGGCCTGCCGCTCCTGCGGCGCCCACGAGCTGGAACTGGTGTTGTCGCTCGGCCGCACGCCGTTGGCAAACGCGCTGCTCACGCGAGAACAATTGACCCAGCCGGAACCGCTTTATCCGCTCGACCTCGCCTTTTGCCCCTCATGCACGCTGGTTCAAATCACAGAGACGGTTCCGCCGGCGGACCTGTTTTCCGAATACCTCTACTTCTCGTCCTTCTCCGACACCATGCTGCGCCACGCGCAGTCGTTGGTCCTCAGCCTGATTGCCGAGCGCCGACTCGGGCCACGCAGCCTGGTGGTCGAGGTCGCCAGTAACGACGGCTACTTGCTGCAGTACTACCAGCAGGCCGGGGTCCCGGTGCTGGGGATCGAGCCTGCGGCGAACATCGCCAGCGAAGCCAAAAAGCGCGGCGTCCCGACGATCGTCGAATTCTTCGGCCAGGAACTGGCCGGACAATTGCGCGCCAAGGGTCAGCGTGCCGACGTGATCCATGTCCACAACGTCCTGGCTCACGTGGCGGACCTCAACGGCTTCGTCGAGGGGATCAAGGTCCTGTTGAAGGACGACGGGGTGGCGGTGATCGAGGCGCCCTACGTCAAGGACCTGATCGACCACTGCGAGTTCGACACCATCTATCACGAGCACCTTTGCTATTACTCGCTGACAGCCCTCGACCGGCTCTTTCGCCGGCACGACCTCTTTATCCAGGACGTCGACCGGATCTCGATCCACGGCGGCTCGCTGCGCGTTACGGTAGGGAAGAGCGCCCAGCCTGCGCTCCCCCAGAGGGGGAAGGAGCATGTGGCCCAACTGCTGGCCGAGGAGACCGCTTGGGGCGTCGGCCGATTCGCGACCTACCGGCACTTTGGCGCGCGGGTGGAGGCGCTGAAGGCCACGCTCACGTCGATGCTGGCCGGGTTCAAGCGTCGCGGCGATCGGATCGCGGCTTACGGCGCGGCGGCTAAAGGCAGCACGCTGCTCAACTACTTCGGCATCGGTCTGGAAACGCTCGACTTCGTCGTCGACCGCAGCCCGCACAAACAGGGGCGCTTCATGCCGGGCGTGCACATTCCCATCCGCGCCCCGGAGCGCCTGCTGGAAGAGATGCCCGACGAGGTGCTCTTGCTGACCTGGAATTTCGCCGACGAGATCCTGGAGCAGCAGAAGGCGTACCGGCAGCTCGGCGGTCGCTTCATCATCCCGGTGCCGGAAGTCCGTGTCGTGGCGGATGAGGAGGTGGCGGCGTGAAATTCACCGAGTCGGTGCTGGCAGGAGCCTTCTTGATCGAGCTCGAGCCCGAGCGGGACGAGCGAGGGTTCTTCGCGAAGAGCTGGAGCCGAGGCGAATTCGCGGAGCACGGCCTGGACGCCGACCTCTCGGTGAGCGCGGTGTCGTTCAACCGCCGGCGGGGCACGCTACGCGGTCTCCATTACCAGGTGGCCCCCTTCGAGGAGACCAAGGTGGTGCGATGCACCGCGGGCGCCATCTATGACGTGATCGTCGATCTTCGCCCGGGCTCCACCACGCGGCGACAGTGGGCTGCCTTCGGCCTGAGCGCCGCCAACCGAAAACTCCTCTACGTGCCCAAAGGCTTTGCCCACGGTTTCCAGACCCTGGTCGACGCCACCGAGGTCTTCTACCAGATCACAGCCACGTATTCACCCCAACATGCGCGCACCATCCGCTGGGACGACGCCGGGCTTGGCATCACCTGGCCGGCAACGCCGGCGCGAATCATGTCCGCTGCGGACCGGCACGTCCCAAGCGAGGGAGGCCAGCCATGACCGAACGCATCCCGGTCTTCAAGCCCCATATCGGCGTTGAGACGGTGAAGGCGGCGGTCGATGCACTGGAGATGGGATGGCTGGGCATGGGCTCGTACGTCGGCGAGTTCGAGGCGCGCCTGGCCGAATACCTCGAGCTGCGTGGGCGGCACGTGGTCGCCGTGAACACGGGGACGTCGGCGCTGCACCTGGCCATGCTGGTCGCAGGTGTACAGCCTGGCGACGAGGTCTTGACCCCATCGTTCAACAACATCGGCGATTTCCAGGCCATCAAGGCGGCCCAGGCGGAACCGGTCTTCTGTGACGTCGACGAGCGGACCCTCGGCATCGACGTGGAGAAGGCGGAGCGTCTGATCGGTCTACGCACGCGAGCGATCATTGGCATGGACTACGACGGCATCCCGTGCGCGTTGGACGAATTGGAGCAAATGGCCGCGCGACACGGCCTGGTCGTCATCCATGATGCTGCCCACTCGTTGGGCAGCCGGCTCAAAGGCCGTTCGATGGGGAATTTCGGCGACATCAGTGTCTTCTCATTCGACCCGGTGAAGCTCATCACCTGCATCGACGGTGGGGCCCTCGTGGTCGACTCTGAGGAGACCGTCGCCCAGCTGCAGCGGTACCGGCTGCTCGGCATGGACCAGAGCGCCAAGCGGATGTACACCAACAACCGGGCCTGGACCTACGACGTCCCCGGCCAGGGTTTTCGCTACCACCTGGCCAACCTCCACGCGGCAATCGGGCTCACCCAGCTGGCGAAGATCGACGAGTTCATCATCAGCCGCAGGCGGGCCTGCCGCCACTACAACGCCGTGCTTTCGGGGGTCGACGGACTGGTCGTTCCGCAGACCGACTTCGACGATGTGGCGCCGTTTCTCTATTACATCCGCGTCCTCGACGGCCACCGCGACGCGCTGATCGACCAGCTGAAGGCCGAGGGGATCGACACCGGCATCCACTGGATCCCCGGGCACCGATTCTCGTTCCTCAAAGAGGCACGCCGTGGCGACCTCAGCGTCACGGACCGGATTGGGTCCGAGATCCTCACCCTGCCGCTGCATTCATACATGGACCTGGACGTGGTTGATCGGGTGGCAACCGCCGTCCGCAGCCTGGTGGCCGGTTTGCGGCGAAAGGCCACGGCGGCGTGAGGAAGCCGAGCGCGATCCTGTTGGGCTCGAAGCCGGGATCGGTCGTCGCGCTCGCGCTCATGTTGCGCCGCGGTTGGTCCGTGTCCGCCGTCGTAGCCTCCCCTCACGATCGGGTTGATCCGAAGGCCGGCGGTCTCGCCGACCACGCTCGCCGGCATGGCATCGCGGTGGCGCCAACCCAGGAGGACCTGCCGCCAACGCCCGTCGACTTCGTGATCAGCTACATGTTCCGTTCACTCGTCCGCGCGCCGGCCCGCGGCCTGGCCCGACGAGCCGCGTTGAACTTTCACACCGGCCCGCTGCCGGAGTACGGCGGCTGGGCCTTTTACAACATCGCGATCCTCGAGGGAGCAGCAACCTACGGCTGCACCTGCCATTACATGGACGACGGCTTCGACTCCGGCCCGTTGCTGAAGGTGAGGCGCTTCCCCATCGACGCCAGCCGGGAGACCGCCTTTAGTCTCGAAGGGCGGTCCCAGGAAGAGATGGTGCGCCTCTTCCGGGACTTCTGCGAAATGGCGGAGAGCGGTGCGGCCCTGCCACGCGAAGCGCAGGATCCCTCCAAGCGTCGGTATCTGAAGCGAGGCGAGTTCGAAGCGCTGAAAGCGATTCCGGAGGGCGCCGACGAAGAAACCATCCAGCGGTACGCCCGGGCGTTCTTCTATCCACCCTTTCGAGGTGCGACCATGCGGGTTGGCAACCACACGATCGACGTGCTGCCGGTCCTGGCAGGGGAGCAACTCGCGGAGCGACTGCACGAGGGCGACGTCGCGCGCCTGATGCAGGCTGCGGACGAGCCGGAGCTCAGGAAATCGGCATGATCACCATCAACCTCGAAGAGGCCCTCGTCGTGGTTGAGGAGAACGGCCACCGATCGACCTATGCCCTGGCCAGCCAGGAAGCGTTCGCGCTGATCTCTCGGATGTGGTTGCGAGCCGGCTGGGACACGAAGCACGTCTACAGCTTCACCTGGCTCGGGCGGCCCATCATCCAACTCCCGGAAGACTTGGTGCGTCTGCAGGAGGTCATCTACGGGGTCAAGCCGACGCTGATCGTCGAAACCGGCATCGCCCACGGTGGATCCCTGGTGTTTTACGCGAGTCTTCTGAAAGCCATGGGCGGCGGCCGCGTGGTCGGGGTCGACCTCGAGATCAGACCGCACAACCGAAGCGCGATCGAGGCGCACGAGTTGAGCCCGATGATCACCCTGCTGGAGGGAAGCTCGACGGATTCGAAGGTTGTTGAGTCCGTCCGCAGCCTGCTACGGGCCGAGGATCGCGTCTTTGTGATGCTCGACTCGAACCATACGAAGGCACACGTGCTTGCCGAGCTCCAGGCATACGCCGCGCTCGTGTCGCCTGACTCCTACATCGTGGCGGCCGATGGCATCATGGGCGAGCTCGACGGCGCTCCACGTAGCCATCCCGATTGGTCGTGGAACAATCCTCGCGAGGCGGCAGCCGAGTTCGCCCGTGAACATCCGGAGTTTGTCCTGGAGACGCCGTCCTTCCACTTCAACGAAGGGATGGTGTCCGCGCCGGTGACGTACTGGCCGGGAGGCTGGCTCAGGCGGCGACCAGTTGCGCCGTCGAGTTGAACCTCTCGACGCTCAATCGCAACATCGTCTACAACGTGCTGGGACAGGTTGTCCTGATCGGGCTGGCGCTGGTTGCCGTTCGGTTCATCTTCCGTCAGCTCGGCCCCGACGCCTTCGGCGTCATCCTCTTCGGGCAGACGCTGGGTGCGGTTCTCCTCGGAGCCTTCGACCTCGGCATCGCGTCAATCGTCGTTCGCGAAGTGGCCGGCCGTGCCGCCGACGATCCTATCTACCTGAGACAGCTACTTCAGACCGCCTCCTTGTTCTACTGGGTGGTCTACGTGGTCCTCGCCGCCGCCACCATCATCCTCGCGCCGGTGTTTGCGCAACGGTGGATCAACTTGACCAGCATGGATTCGCGCACGGCAACCCAGATGATCCAAGTGCTGGGCGCCGGTACCCTCCTCATCCTGCCCCGCTCGCTGTACGCAGCCTTCTTCCGCGGGCGGCAACGAATCGGCCTGGCCAACGTGATCGACGTGTCGACCCTGGCCGTGCAGCAGGCCGGGCTAATCGCGATCGTCGCCGGCCACGGCGCGCCGGTCGCGGCCGTTGCGTGGATCGCCGCCAGCTACGCCCTTAGCGTTGCTGTCTACGCGATCGTCTTTGGCCGCGCCGTCGGCTTCGGCGCGCTGCTCCCTCGCTACTGGAGAGGGGTAGTCGAACGCAACCGCCGCTTCTCGATGCACATGATGTCGATTTCGACACTTGGCATGGTCCAGATGCAGGCAGATAAGGTCATTCTGAGCAAGCTGCTGCCGGTTCCCGCCCTGGGATTCTATGGGCTCGCCTCAACGGTGGTCGCCTCGGGCGGCCGCTTGGCCTCGGCGGTCGCCGAGGCAGCCCTGCCGTCATTCGCCGATCGGTTTCATCGTGACGATCATCCGGGTCTGCTTCTGGAGTATCGGCGGGTGCACGGCCTCATTAGCTATCTGGCGGCGCCCGGGTTCGCCGCCATCGTGTTCCTGACGGTGCCGCTCTTCAGCTACGTCTTCAACCCGGCCGTGGCCGAGCAGCTGCGGCTTCCGGTGGCGCTGCTGTCCACGGGGTGGTACCTGAACGCCACCCTCCTCGTGCCGTACATGATGTCGCTGGCTGCGGGCAAGCCGGAGATCACGGCGCGGCAGAATGCCCTGGCGCTGGTCATTGTCCTGCCCCTGACGGTGGGGGCGATCTACGCTTTCGGATTGGCTGGGGCTGCCCTGTCCTGGGTGATCTATCACCTGTTTGCCTACGCCTACGGTCTGCCACGCATTTGCACGGAATGCCTTCACTTCCCGGTGCGCACCTGGTTGACGGAGATCGCCGCCTTGTTAGCGCTGATCGGCGTTGGTTACGGTGCCGGCTACTTTGCCGCAGCCTGGCTCGGCGGATCGCTGCTCCCGCTCGCGATCGGCTATGTGGGCGCATCGTGCCTGTACTTGTTTGTTGGTCAGCGCCTGCTCAGGTCCGCCAACCAGCACTCCCGTTTGTTGGAGAGGGCGGCGTGAGCGACGGCCCGGTGATCACGACCATCCTGCCCACCTACCGGCGCCCGGCGCTTCTGGCGCGGGCGATCGCGAGCGTCCGCAGCCAGACCTATCGGCGGTTCCGCCTCTGCGTCCTCGACAATGCCTCGGGCGACCAGACCCGCAACGTGGTCGAGAGCGCGAGGGCGGCGGACAGCCGGGTCGAGTACTACGAACAACCTCGCAACCTCGGAGCCTTCGAGAATTTTCGCGCCGGCCTTCAGCAGGCGCGGACACCGCTGTTCCACTTCCTCTCCGACGACGACATCCTGATGCCCGATCTCTACGAAATGGCGGTCGGCGAGCTCGACCGGCACGCCGAGGCGCTCTTCGCGGTCAGTCGCGTCCTCCAGGTGGACGCCCAGGGCAACCTCCTCAACCTGGACGGCTGGGCGTGGAGTCCGGGCCTCTACCGGCCGCCCGCCGGCTTCAGCCAGCTGCTTCGTGCCGGACACATCACCTGGACCGGGACGGTCTTTCGCCGCGAGGTTCTCGACCAGGTTGGTGACTTCGACGCGCAGGCGTGGGCCGTTTTCGATCTCGACTTCGCGCTGCGGCTGACGGCGCGGACTGCGTTCGTGGTCTGCAAGAGGGCCGGCGCAACGTATCTGAGTGGTGCTCGCGAGGTCGCCATCGACAACATCGTCGAGTCCTGGGAGAAGATGACTCGCAATGTCGCCGCCGACCCCGCGCTCCCCCCAGCCCTGCGGCTCGAGGCGGAGAAAGTCCTAACCCAGCGCCTGGTTGGGCTCGTCTACCGGACCGGGCGAGCCGCTGCCCGCAAGGGACGCAGCGACCAGGCCATGCGCGCGGCACGGCTGTTGCGGGAGAAATACGCGCGGCCCGGTGCGGCGCTGCTGATCGAAGCGGCGGCTGCCGCCTGCCGGGGCGTCTTACCCTTGCGCTCCGGCCTTGGGTTGCTGCTGAGCGGGTATCGCCGGATCCATTCCCAACAGTTGCGACGCCGCCTGGATCCCGCCGAACGCCGCCTGTTCGAGTCGAGCCGCGTGTGAAAGATCGCTGTCACACCGCCGTTACAACCAGGCAACCCCACGATGCCGATCAACGCTGACGTGTCCACAAAAGTCGTCATCCTCTGCGGGGGACTCGGGACGCGGCTTCGAGAGGAGACCGAGTACCGGCCCAAACCGCTGGTTCCGATCGGCAACCGCCCGATCCTGTGGCACATCATGAAGTCCTATGCCGCGTTCGGCTTCACCGACTTCATCCTGGCGCTCGGCTACAAGGGCGAGATGATCAAGGACTACTTCCTCAACTGCGATCTCTGGAACAACGACTTCACGCTGCACCTCGGCTCCAAACGGATCGAGCCACTCGCGCCCTCGAGCGACGAAGCCGCCTGGACGGTGACCTTTGTGGACACCGGAACCGCGACCGGGACTGGAGGACGCCTGAAGCGACTCGAACCCTATCTGCGAGGGGAGCGGCGCTTCATGCTGACCTATGGCGACGGGGTGTCTGACGTTGACCTCGATGCGCTCCTCCGTTTCCACGAGCGGTCGAGCTGCGACATCACCGTGACCGGGGTGCGCCCGCTAGCGCGCTTCGGCGAGTTGATCGTCCGGGACGACCGGGTGGTGCGCTTCGCGGAGAAACCGGCCGGCGGTGACGCCTGGATCAACGGGGGTTATTTCGTGATGACGCCCGCGATCTTCGAGACGATCGCCGGCGACGGCACCTCGCTGGAGATGGAGCCGCTCGAACGGATGGCGCGCGAGCGGCGGCTCGCCGTCTATCGGCACGACGGCTACTGGCAATGCATGGACACCTTCCGCGAGATGCAGCTACTCAACGAGCAGTGGAATACCGGCACGCCGCCGTGGGGCCGCCACTGGCGCCGTGCCGCCTGACGCCCCCACCCTGCCCACCCCCAGAGGGAGAGGGGATTACGTTGGCGTCAACAAACTGAGGAGCATCTGCGCGCTGCGCGCCCAGTCGTAGTTGGCGCGAACATAGCGGCGGCCTCGCTCGCCGAGCTCGGCTCGCTTTAGGGGATCGGCGAGCATTCCCAGGCAGGCGTTCGCCATCGCGTCGGTATCGTCGGCGGTCTCCCAGACCGACGTCGTGCCGAGGAAGCCGCGCGCCACCGGCGAGGTGCAGACCACCGGAAGCCCGGCGGCCATCGCCTCGAGCGCCTTGTTCTGGACCCCGCGCGCCTCGAGAAGGGGAGCGATGGCGACGGCGGCCTGCGCATAGTGCGGCCGCACGTCGGGCACATCGGCGTAGATCTCAACGTGGTCAGAGGAAGCGATGCGGTCCGCGCCGTAGCCGACGATCCGGAGAACCGCGTTCGGATTGCGAATGCGGAGTTTTGGCCAGCACCCGCGGAGGAACCACTCAAGTCCATCACGGTTCGGGCGGTATCGGAGGCTGCCAACGAAGAGAAGGATGTTGGAGTCGGGATGCGAAGCCAGCTCCAAGAGTCTCGGATCGGCGCCATTCGGGATGATGGCGAGCCGTGCGGAATCGGCGCCATGCTGCACGAGGAAGTCACGGTCGGACTCGCTGGCGAGGATGACCTGGTGGCGCCGCGTCAACGATAGCTCCGCCCGCAGCATTCGGGGATCGATGATTCGGTCGCCCGAGAGCGTTCGCACGCGGCTCCGGACGTCGAGCAGGTCGAGCCACGTCGGCCCCGGCAGCGGGGACACGTAGCCGGCGCTGGTACCGAGGAGCAGGATGGCCGAGGGGCGCTGACGGTAGGCCGCGGCCGCGACGGCCCGACGCCAGCGTGGCGTGGCTCGGCGGCCGAATGCGGAAGGCCGGCGGCGTAGCTCGAGGAGGCCGGCTCTGATTGCCACCTCGACCTTCGGCGTCGGAACGACCTCGAGGCTGCCGAAATCACTGTCGAATACTGGGTCGCGTGCCTCCATGCTCGGCATGAAGCCGAAGACCCCCGCCATCGAGGTCATGGCGGCCAGCTCGCGCAGAAGGTTTGACCAGCGGACCTTGTCGCCATCGATCGGGGGTCGGGGATAGGCGGTCGACGCGACGAGCACGGGCATCAGGCGATGGAACTATACGGGAGATCCGGTTATAGCCTCGATGGTCGCGCAACTGCGTCGGGCGCGTTTCTGGCTGGCGCTGGCCGGTCTCGGCATGCTTGCCGTCGGCGGCCAGCTGATCTTCAACCAGGCGGTGGCGACGATTGGCCGGAGCCAGGGGAAGCCGTGGACGGTGTTCACGGCGGGTTTCGACTTCTGGCCCATCTGGGTCTACGACCAATTGTTCGTTCACGGCCAACACCCTGGCTTCTGGTATGGGCCTGGGGTCAGCAACGCCTGGCCGCCACCGCACGAGGTGCTGCTCGCGCCGTTCGGTTTCCTCTCCTACGACGGCGCCCATATCGCGAGCATGGTCGCAACCGCCCTGCTGATGGTTTTTGCGGTTCTGCTCTGGTCGCGCGATCGGGCGACCGTCCTCACGAGCGGTTGGTCTCGAATCGCCTGGCCGATCCTGTTGTCAGCGCCGGTATTCGCCGTCATCTGGATCGACCAGCTACAGGCCGCGGTCGGCCTGGCTGCGTTGAGCGTGGCGATCTGGGCGCAGCGGAAAGACAAGTGGTGGTTGGTCGGCATCGCCGCTTCGGTTGGAATGATCCGGTTGCTCAACGCCATTCCCGTTCTCTGCATCCTTCTTTATGTGGGCTGGCGAAAGCCGTGGCAGCTCGGCATCGCGGTCGGCGCGGCGGTCGCCTTCATGGCGCCGCTGCTCGCGGTCAGCTATCTGTGGGACCACACCTTCGTGACCGACTACATCGCCGGAATTACCGCCTATCCATTCAATGGGCCGCCAAAAGCCGTCGTGCACTCGATCGGACCGTGGGGGATTGCGGTGCTGATGCTGATCGGCTGCGCGGTGGCGCTCTGGCTGGTTCGCCGGGATGCCGGCAAGCCGCTCGATCCTGGCCGGGCGGCGCTCGTGATGGGCCTGACGACGGCCCTCGCGCCGGTCGGGGGACTCTATCCGGCGATCTTTGTGCTGCCGGCGCTGATCCGGCTCGGGATGCGCCCCGGGTTTTCCGCGGTGCCCTGGATCGCGGCGGTCGCGCCGTGGGTGGCGATTGTCGCGGTATCGCCCTGGCTGCTTGGACCCGACCCCGGCTTGACCCTGAACTTCGTCAGCGTCATCGACTACGGGCTGCTGCTGCTCGCCTACCCGCTCCTGCGGATCCCGCCCGAAGTCGGGAGGCCAGCCGCAAACGCGACCCTCGCGTCATCGGCCGCCTGAGCTAGTACCCTCCGGCGTGATAGTGGGCCGAGACCTGGGTCGCGCTAAGGGCCTGCGCATAAACGGCGGCCTCATCGAACGTGGCGTTGGTGGGATACAGCGACGAGCCGGAGCCGCCCCCTGTCGCCCCGATCCCAACCCCTGATGGCACGCTATTCAGGGCGCCACCGCCGTCATTGGCGGCAGCGACCAACGAGCCATTGATATAGAAGGCGAGCTGTCCACTCGCCGTCCGGGTGCCAACGAGATGGAACCACTGGCCGGCCGCCGGCGCACCCGCCTGGCAGGCGCAGACGTAGCTGTTACCGATGAACGTGTAGAAGCCCAGCCCGCAACCGCCGCAACCCGCCACGTATGCGAGCATGTACGCGGAGCCGGTCGCGGTCGCGCCATCGCCCTTGCTCACCAGGTCCTGGGTTGTCGTCGGCGTGGCTGCCCATTTGGTCCAGACCTCGACCGAGATGGCTCCGGTGAGGCTCAGGCTTGTGGAACTGGGGGTCCGGGCAAAGCCGGTCGAGCCGTCAAACCGGACCGCTCCGTCCTGGTCGTTCAAGATTGCGCCGGGTTGATTCAGCGTGGCACCTCCGAAATAGGTGCCGGTGTTGCCCGTCCCGGAGGAGTCCGGCGCGATGGTGCCTGACGGATCACCCAACCGGTAATAGAGATTGGGGCCGTCCGCCAGCACCGTCGAAGCGTAGGTTGAGCCGCCACCGCTTGGCGTTACGGCGTTCGAGATGCCGGCAGGCCCAGTACCGTTGGCGTTGATGGCGCGGACCTGCACGGTGTACGGGATGGTGCCCCGCAGCCCATACAGGGTCGCAGCGCCAGCGGTACCTGCGACCGCGACCGAGTTCCTCGCGCTCGTCCCATCGTAAGCGGTGGCGATGTAGGCCGTTACGCTGCCGGCCGGTGCGGTCCAGGTTACGCTTGCCTGGTTCAGCCCGGCCGTGGCGGCCACGTTGGTCGGCGCCCCTGGTGGGCTCGCGTTCCCGCTGGCCAAGAAGTGATTGCTCACCTGCGTCGCACTCAAGGCAAAGGGATAGATCGCGGTGTCGTCGAGCGCGGCATTGGCGGGATAGAGCGAAGACCCGGACCCGGAACCGGTCGCGCCAACACCGACGCCAGCCGGTACGGTATTGAGCGCCCCGCCGCCGTCGCCGGCTGAGGCGACCTGCGATCCGTTTATGTAGAAGGCCAGCTGACCGCCGGCGGTGCGAGCTCCGACAAGGTGGTACCAGGAGGCGGCCGGCAACGCGCCAGCCTGGCACGCACAGGTATATGCGTTGCCAATGAAGGTGTAGAACCCGAGGCCGCAACCGGCGCAGCCGGGCACGTAGCCGAGCATGTAAGAGGTGCCCGTGGCCGTCGCCCCGTCGCCCTTGTTGACGAGGTCCTGCGTCGTTGTTGGCGTGGTGGTCCACTTGACCCAGGTCTCAACCGAGATCGCACCCGTCAGGCTCAACGAGCTCGAGTTGCGGGCACGGATGTTGCCGGTTGAACCGTTGAGCAGGACCGCGCCGTCGGGATCATTGGAAACCGCCCCGGGTTGATTCGGCGCGAAGCCGCCGCCGTAGGTGCCGGTGTTGCCATTGCCCGATGAGTCGGGTGAGACCGTGCCGGAGGGATCGCTCAGCCGGTAGTAAAGCGCCGGGCCATCACCCAACACCGTCGACGCGTAGGTGACGGGGGCCCCGGTCGGCGTCACGGCGTTTGACGTGCCGGCTGCGCCGGTGCCCTGGGAATTCATCGCCCGGACCTGGATCGTATACGCGACGCCGCCCTGAAGGCCGTAGAGGGTTGCGCTCGTGGTGGTGCCCGACATCGCGGTCGCGTTCTTCGCCGTCGTGCCCGCGTACGCGGTGGCGACGTATCCGGTGATCGTGCCGGCCGGCGCCGTCCAGCTGACGGCTGCCTGGTTGTTGCCGGCGGTTGCCGAGACGCCGGTCGGTGGACCCGGCAGCGGCGACGTCTGGCCGGCGGCTTGATAGTGATTGCCCACCTGGGCGGCACTCAACGCGGTGGGATAGATGGCCGTCTCATCCAGCGTCGCGTTGGCCGGGTAAAGGCTGGCGCCACTGCCGGAACCGGTCGCACCCACGCCGACGCCGGCCGGCACCGTGTTGAGGGCGCCGCCGCCATCGCTGGCCGACGCCACCGGCGAGCCGTCGACGTAGAAGGCCAGCTGCCCACCGGCCGTCCGGGTCCCGACGAGGTGATGCCACGAGCCTGCCGGCAACGCGCCGGCCATGCAGGCGCAGGCAAATCCGTTGCCGCTGAAGGCGTAGAAGCCCAGGCCGCAGCCACTGCAGCCCGAGACGAAGCCGAGCATGAAGGCGGAGCCCGCGGCCGTGGCCCCATCGCCCTTGTTGACCAGGTCCTGGGTCGTCGTTGGGATCGCCGTCCAGTTGACCCAGGTCTCAACCGAGACGGCACCGATCAGGCTCAATGACGGCGAGTTGGGAGCGCGGCCGTACCCACTCGAGCCGTCGAAACGCACGGCCCCGTTGGAATCGCCGGCGATGGCGCCGGGTGCGTTGAACGTGACCCCGCCCGCGTACGCGCCGTTGTTGGCGTTGCTCGTCGAGTCGACCATGATCGGCCCCACCGTCTCGCCGAGGCGCCAGTATGCGCTAGGCCCGTCACCCATGATGGTCGTTGCATAGGTCGACGCACTATTGATGACCAGGGCACCCTGGGCGCTGTGGCTGATCGAGCCGCTGACTCCAATGACCGTGAACCGGCTGGTGCCGGCCGGCGTGGTGCCGGAGGTGTTGATCGTGAGGGTGGATGTACTCGTGGCCGGATTGGTCGAGAAGACCGCCGTTGCCCCAGCCGGCAATCCGGTGACACTCAGCGCAATCGATCCTGCCAGGCCGCCCTGGCGATTGATGCCGACGACATAGGTCGCGCTACCACCGGGCGTGATCGCCCGCCCCGTCGGCGAGAGGTTCAGGCTAAAGTCGGGCACGACGGTGGCCGACACGGCGAAGTTGCGGCTCGCCCATTGCGGATACCCGAAGAAGGTCGGGCCGTTGAGCTGATTGCTGCCCCACACCACGCCAGCGATGTTCGGGTCGGGGCTCGCGCCGGAGTAATCACCCCAGCGGCAGGGTGGTCCGTAGGGCGCGTTGCAGCTCAGGTCGGTATCGGCGGCGACGCTGCTGCCGATCAGGAGTTCCGATCCCATCGTGTTCAGCGGATCCGCGTGGGTGCGGCTGACCGCGCCGATCACCGGTGTCAGTGAGGCGTTGGCCCGATCGTAGAAGAGCGCCGCGTCATTTCCCAGGATCGACGGCGAGATCGCGGCGTTGAAGAGGTAGTCGGTCGGGCTCGAGACCTCACCCTGCTGGCGCACCCTGAGCTGGCTGGGGATGAACTCGTACCAGCGGACGACCGACCGGCTGGTGGAGGAGACGACCGTGTGCTGGGTCCAGACCGCTTCCGCGTTGCCCGCATCGGGATCCCTGTGACCGACCGCCTGGGTCAGGCGCGCGTCTAGCGAGTCCAGCGTTGGTCCGGGCTGAGGAATCGGGGGCGGGACATTGTAGCTCTGCACGGTGAGGTCACCGTCCTGAACCAGCACTGGACTGCCGGCGTTCACCACGATGTGCCAGGCCATCACTTTCGTCCGCGGCCCGACAGGCGCGTCTGTGGGCGAATGGGCGGCCACGATATAGCCGGCGTTCGACGAATCCGATGTGTTAACGGGCACCGGTGTGAAGGCGGG
>DATNMN010000003.1:0-3182 GCA_035602295.1 Candidatus Dormiibacterota bacterium
GAGGAACTGGGCCAACCTGAGATTGACCGGATTATCTTCGACGATCAAGACCTTGCCGCCGGTCACGCCCTGTCCTCCTTCGCCTCTGAACGATGTCCAGGCCCTTGATGGCGTGCAGTACGGCATCGGGCTCGGAGAGGCCGTTAGGTATAACGGCGCTCCACGCCGTCGCTGGCACCCTCGGTGAAACTTCACCCATAGCCAGCAAGGCGGGCTGTCCGGGCAGCCCGCGAAGGCCCAGAACCCACTCCGGCTCGGGGGGCGCCAGCACGACCACGTCGGGGGCCGCCGCCCGAGCCTTTTCGAGCGCCTCTTGCAGCCCGGGGGCCCGGAAAACCTCAAAACCCTCCTCCACCAAGGCGGTCGCCAGCGGCGCCAGCGCCCGCCGGTCGCGGTGGACGAGCAACACTCGGATCCGGTCGCGCCGTCGCTTGATCCCCAGCCCGACGCGTCGGAGCTCGTCCTGCATGGTTTTGGTTGCCCAGGGCTTGGCGACATAACCGACCACGCCGAAGTCGCTCATCAGCTGCTGGTTCTTGGTCACCGAGCACACCAGAACCGGAACATCGGCGGTGGCGGCGCGGGCCCTAAGCTCCGTGAGCACCTGCCAGCCGTCCTTGACCGGTAGAACGGTCTCGATCACGATCAGGTCGGGCAGGATCTCCATCGCCTTGCGTACCGCCTCATTGCCATCGGCTGCGTGTGCCACCCGGAAGCCCACCCCCTGGATCTCGGCGGTCAAGCGCTGACTGCTGGCCGGGTCGTCCTCGACCACGAGGACCAGGGGCAGCTCCATGGATTCCACCGTCTGCGCCGCCTCGTCGGTGGAGGTTTGGGTGGCGGCCGCCTGCCGCGGATCCCGAGGAATCGTGAAGGTAAAGGTTGAGCCTTTGCCAAAGTGGCTCTCCGCCCAGATTCGGCCCCCGTGCATCTCGACGAAGCGGCGGCAGAGCGCGAGTCCGAGGCCCGTCCCCTGGTAGCGGCGGGTGTAGGAGCCGTCGATCTGCTCGAACTCGCGGAAGAGCTTGGGCAGGTCCTCTTCCTTCATGCCGATGCCGGTGTCGTGCACCGATACCGTGAGGTGCTCGGGTGAATCTTTGACCGTGACCGTGATTTGGCCGGGAGGCGGGGTGAACTTGACGGCGTTCGACAGCAGGTTGTACAGGACCTGCTTGAACTTGCTGCGATCCGCCTTGATGACGCCGACCTCGGCCAGTCCGACCGTTGTCAGCTGCAGCCCCTGCTGGCGGGCCATCGGTTCCAGGATCGACGTGACTTCCTGCAGGGCTTCCGCCACCGGCATGTCTTCGGCGTGAAGTTCCATCTTGCCGGCCTCGATCTTGGCCAGGTCGAGGATGTCGTTGATCAGGCCGAGCAAGTGCTGGCCGCTGCTGTGAATGTTGCGAAGGAACTCGGTCCGCTCTCCGCTCGTCAGGTTCATCGTCGCGTCGAGCAGGATTTCGCTGAAGCCGAGAACGGCGTTGAGCGGGGTGCGCAGCTCATGCGACATGTTGGCGAGGAATTCGGACTTGTAGCGGTTCGACTGCTCCAGCTGCCGGTTGATCTGCAGGATCTCTTCGTCCGCGCGCCGGAGCGCGGCATGCTGGCGCATCAGGTATCGATTCGAATCTTTGAGCCGCTCCACCAGGCTCTGCCGTTCGGCGCGCAGCCGCTGCTTCTCGAGGTTTCGCTCCAGCAGCGCCCGCAATCGCTGGAGGTCGATGGGTTTGGCGATGTAGTCGTCGGCGCCCCCGCGCAACGCCTCCGCGGCGACCTGTTCCGAGCCGTAGGCCGTCATCATGACCACGACCGATTCCGGGTAGTCGCGCAGCATCTGGGGCAGCAGGGCCAGCCCGCTCTCCTCTGGCATCTGCACGTCGAGGAAGATCAGCGCCGGGCGGCGCCCATCGAGCTGCCGGCGCGCCTGCGTAGCGTTGGGCGCCGCGACCACCTCGAAGCCCTGCTTCGAGACCGCCTTGGTGAGGAAGGCGCGGTTATCGGGATCGTCGTCGATGGCGACCAGGATGGGGCGCTCTTCGAGCTCGGGTTCGGCACCGAGCATGGTCCGCACGGCCTGGACCAGGTCCTGGTTCGCCCCGATTTCGCGACCAGAGCCGGTCGACAGCGGGCTCAGGTCGCTGAGAAACCGGTCGGCTCCGGCAGCGAGCGCTCGCTTGCCTTCATCGGCGTCGACGTGCACGCCCGCCGTGAGCAGGACGGGGATGTTCGTCGTCGCCGGGTTGCTTTTGAGGATTTCGCACACGCGAAGGCCGTCGATGCGGCGCAGCAGCAAGTTGAGGATGATCGCATCCGGCAGCTCCTCACGGGCGCGGTCGAGCGCCTCCAGGCCGTCCTGCGCGGAGAGGACGGTGAACCCCTCCTGCTGCAGTCGGTCGATGCTCGTTCGCAGTCGTTCCGGATCGTCATCCGCGATCAGAATCCGCCGGGGCGTGCCTTGCTCGCTCACGCGACCCTCCCAAGCGGTCCCTGCAGGAGGGTCGTTGGTGGTCCAGCTGCCAGCAGCGGTAGGCGGGGGATCAAGAAGCGGAAGACACTTCCTCGTCCCGGCGCGCTTTCCACCCAGATCTGGCCGCCCTGCAGCTCCACGAGCCGTTTCGATAGCGCCAGCCCGAGACCGACGCCTTCGTAACCGCGCGAGGTTGAGCCGTCGACCTGGCGGAACTCCTCGAACAGCCGTTGCTGGTCCTCGGGCTTGATGCCGATCCCGGTGTCACGGACCTCGACGATGGTGCCGGGCGCGCCTTCGGAGGCGCTGATGATCACGCTGCCGTGATGGGGCGTGAATTTGATCGCGTTGTTGACCAGGTTGTGGATGATGTGGCGCAGGCTTTGCGGGTCGAAGACTACCTGCATCGCCCGGTCCACCTGGGAGGTGACAGTGAGCTCCTTCTGATTGGCAGCTGCGGCATTCTCCGAGAGGGCGGCGTCGACGGCTTCCACCAGGAGACAGGGCGCGGGATGTAGCTCGAGCCGGCCGGCCTGGATATGAGTGAGTTCCAGGATGTCGTTGATCAACTTCAGCAGTCGACGGCCACTGTCATGGATCGTCTCGGCGAACTCGCCGCGCTCCGCCTCCGACAGGTCGGGCGTGGTGCGGATGATCTCCGAGAAGCCGATGATCGCGTTCAGCGGCGTGCGCAGCTCGTGCGACATGTTGGTAA
>DATNMN010000004.1:0-3242 GCA_035602295.1 Candidatus Dormiibacterota bacterium
CGGCAGGAGCTGGTCAACGCGGTCAACCAGGCGCAGCGGGAGATCGTGACCCGCTACGACTTCAAGGACACCGGCGCCTCGATCGATCTGGGCGAGGACGAGATCACGCTGTATGGCCCCAGCGACTTCAAGCTCAAGGCGATGCTCGACGTGCTGCAGGGCAAGCTGGTCAAGCGCCAACTCTCCCTGAAGATCCTGAAGCCCGGCACGATCGAGCAGGCGGCCAAGGGGAACGTACGGCAGAAGCTCGAGCTGCAACAGGGCATCGACGATGAGCTGGCGCGCAGCCTGGTCAAGCAGATCAAGCTGGTGTCCCCCAAGGTTCAGTCGCGCATCCAGGGCGACGCGATCCGGGTGTCGAGCCGGGAGAAGGACCTGCTGCAGCAGGTGATCACGGCGCTCAAAGCGACCGAGACGCAGGTCCCATTGCAATTCATCAACTACCGGTGAGCCGTGCCTCCGGATCCCGAGATTTTTGCGTTAGCCCAGCAGGTGGGAGAGCGGTTGCGACGGCAAGGCCGCTCGATCGCAGTGGCGGAGTCGTGCACCGGCGGCATGCTGGGTGTCGCACTGACGGACGTCCCGGGGAGTTCGGCGTACTTTCTCGGCGGCGTGATCAGCTACGCCGACCGGGTGAAGACGGAACAGCTGCAGGTGCCCGAGGCGACGCTGCGCCAGTATGGCGCCGTCAGCGAGCAGACGGCCGCCGCCATGGCGAGTGGTGTTCGTCAGCTGCTGCAGGCGGACATCGGCGTCTCCATTACCGGGGTGGCCGGGCCGGATGCGGAGGGCGCCAAGCCGGTTGGTCTGACCTTTATCGGCATCGCCGCCCCCACCCTGCCCTACCCCAGATGGGGAGGGAAGATATTGACGTCGACCACGCATCGTTTTCAATGGACCGGCGACCGCTGGGACAACCGGCGTCGCTCGGTGATCGCCGCTCTGGAACTCCTGGTCCAGGCTCTGGAGCTATAGCATTGACAGTTACACAAATCCGTATTACAGTGGTCGGGTCGGCCAGGCTCCATCACGAAGCAAGGGGAGACTAGATGTCAGAGAAAGAACGGGCATTGACGGCCGCGCTCAGCCAGATCGAGCGCAGCTATGGGAAGGGCGCCATCATGAAGTTGGGGGAGGCGGCCGCCCAGAAAAATATCGATGTGATCCCGACCGGATCGCTCACCCTCGATATGGCGCTCGGGGTCGGTGGGATCCCGCGCGGCCGGGTGGTGGAGATCTACGGCCCGGAGTCATCGGGGAAGACGACGCTCGCGCTGCATGTCATCGCCCAGTCGCAGAAGCTGGGTGGTGTCGCCGCCTTCATCGACGCCGAGCACGCACTGGACCCGGTCTACGCCGGCCACATCGGAGTCAAGACCGAGGACCTGCTGATTTCGCAGCCTGATACCGGCGAGCAAGCGCTTGAAATCGTCGACGTACTGGTCCGTTCCGGCGCCGTCGACGTCATCGTCATTGACTCGGTGGCGGCGCTGGTGCCGAAGGCGGAGATCGACGGCGAGATGGGGGATAGCCACGTCGCCCTGCAGGCGCGGCTGATGTCACAGGCGCTGCGCAAGCTGACCGGTGCCATTTCCAAATCGAGCACCTCGGTGATCTTCATCAACCAGCTGCGCGAGAAGGTCGGCATCATGTTTGGCAACCCCGAGGTGACGACCGGCGGCCGGGCGCTGAAGTTCTACGCCTCGATCCGGCTCGATATCCGCAAAGTCGACTCAATCAAGAATGGGCTCGACGTGACCGGCAACCGAGTCAAGGTCAAGGTCGTGAAGAACAAGGTCGCGCCGCCATTCAAGTCGGCCGAGTTCGACATCCTCTACAACGAGGGCATCTCCTACTGGGGCAGCGTGCTCGACGCTGCGGTTGATGCCACCCTGGTGGAGAAGGCCGGGTCCTGGTTTTCCTGCAACGGCCAGCGGTTGGGCCAAGGGCGAGAGCAAACCGTGGGCTTCCTCAAGGCGAACCCAAAGCTGGGCGAGGAGCTGATCGCGCAGTTGAAAGGTAAGGCCGCGGAGAAGATCCTCCAGCCGGCGTGAGAACGGGCGGCCGGCGGACGACGCCGACCGCGCGTGAGCCCGAGAGCGCCCAGGCAGCCTACACCGAGGCGGTCAAGCGGCTGGCTCGCCAGCCGCAGTCGCGCGCCGCGTTGCGGCAGCGGCTCATCCAACTCGGTTACGCCGAGGCCGCGGTGGATGCCGCGCTCGACCGGGCCCAGGGAGACGGATACCTCAACGACCAGGAGTATGCCGCGGCTCTCGTGCGCCGCCGCAGTCGGGGCCGGGGTCACGCGTTGATCGCCCAGGAGCTGCGCGCCAAGGGCGTCGGGGAGTTGACGGCCGGCCCTGCGCTCGCCGCGGTCGATCCGGATGCCGAGGCGGCGGAGGCGCTCGCTCTGGGGAAAAGTCTGCTGGCGCACCGGCGCCTGGCTGACGCGCAGGCCCTGGTTGCCTACCTGGGTCCCCGCCTCAGCCGGCGCGGCTTCAGCAGTGGGCTCGTATACCGGGTTTGCCGCCTCTTGACCGATGAGTGGGAGGCCGCCGGCCGGTTTGACAGTGTCGCTGAACGCGACTAAAATAGTCAAGATTTTGTCGCCATGTAACGACTAGTCCCGCTGCGCTCACGCGCAGTGAGAAGAACCTTCAAAAGTCCATAAGCGAGGTGTAACTATGCCCACTCCATTACTCCTGGTCGTTGGGGTCGTGGTGGGTGCGGCCGTGGGTGCTCTCGTCGCCTACCTCTGGGTTGGCAACGCCAACCGCCAGCGGGATCTCGTTTCCAACACGGAACGCGAAAAGCTGCTGTCGGATGCCGAGACCCAGATGAAGGAGATGGTCCTCGAAGCGAAAGAGGAAGCCCACCGCATCCGCATGAGCCTGGAGCAGGAGGTACGCGACGCACGTGCGGAGATCCAGCGTTCGGAACGCCGGGTCCAGCAGAAGGAAGAGTCGATCGACCGCAAACTCGAAGACCTGGATCGAAAGGACCAGGCCGTAACCGCCAAAGAGTTGGAAATCGGGAGGACCAGGGAACGCGTCAACGACGCCCTTGCCGAGCAGGTCAAAGAGCTCGAGCGAATTTCCGGGATGACGCGAGCCGAAGCGAGGACGACAATCCTCACCAACCTTGAAAAGGAACTCAACCAGGAGATCGCGCAGAAGATTCGCGATGGCGAGGCGATCGTCAAAGAGGAGAGCGAAAAGCGCGCCCGCAACATCCTGGTGACC
>DATNMN010000005.1:0-13784 GCA_035602295.1 Candidatus Dormiibacterota bacterium
TTGGAACCAGCTAGTGCCGACACCGCCTCCGCCCGCAACGTTCTTGGCGACGTAGATGCCGTAACCGGTTTCGGTCGTCTTCTTGATCCAGAGCTCGATTGTGATCCAGTTGACCTGCAGGCTGCGTGAGCTCGCGACGGTCGCGCCGGCGGTGCGACCGTCAAACGCAGCCGCGGTGCCTCTGTCACCCGCAAGCGCGCCGGGCTGGCCGAGGGTGACGGTGCCGGCGTAAGTGCCATTGTTGCCATTCCTGGACGCGTCGGTCATCGTCGTACCCGTGGATTCGCCCATGCGCCAATAGCCCGCCGGGGCATCCGTAAGGACCGCGGCACTGTAGCTGCGGTCGACCGTCGGCGCTCCGGGCCCTCCCGGCGCCGCGCTTGTGGCCGCGCCGCACGCCGACAGGATCAAGCCGAACAGGACGAGGGGGATCGCCTTCCTCACCTAGATGCAACGGCACCCCGCCGTGGCGCCTTGCAGAACGCTGCGCGGACCGCGTACGGTTGGGCACACTTCCTTTATGGCGAACCCGGCGGCCCTCGTCCGCCTCCATCACGAAATCCTTAAGTGCACTCGCTGCGTGGCGGCGGGCTACCTGCCGGCGGCAGCGCCGGTGCTCAGCGGATATGCCGACAACCGCATCATGCTGATCGGGCAGGCGCCCGGGGCGGTCGAGGCCGTTCGGCGGCTCCCCTTCCAGGGGCGCTCCGGAAAGGTGCTGATGGCCTGGATGGAGCGGGCCGGCTTCGCCTCGGAGGACGAGGTCAGGCGCCGCGTCTACATGACCTCGATCACCAAGTGTTTTCCGGGGAAGGGCATGGGTGGTGGAGACCGGCGGCCCAGCCGCGCCGAGGTCGACCTCTGTCGCTCGCACCTGGATCGGCAGCTCGCGCTGATCAAGCCAGACCTCCTGATTGTGGTCGGCGGGTTGGCCCATGAGCGCTTCCTGCCCGGCCGCCCGCTCGATCACCTGGTCAGCCGAGTCTTCGACCTCTCTGGGCAGGAGGTCTCGACCCGGACACAAGCCCGGCCCGTGCTCCTGCCGTTACCGCATCCGTCGGGTGCCAGCCGCTGGCTGAACGTCCCAGAGAATCGGGTACTACTCGAGCGGGCACTGCGCCGGCTGCGGCCGATCGTTCGCGGCTTGCTTGACGGTCAATTGGTGGGCGCATAAACTTCCGACAACATGCCGCGAGATCGGGAGCGCGACGCCGTCGAGCCTGAAGAAGCGCCCCCGGCGCCGCTGACCCGTCCGGAGGAGGCACCGGCAAGCGGCAAATCGGCCGAAGCCATCCTCGCCGCGATCTTCGACCCGGTTCCGGAGGCGAGCCCACTCGAGCAACTGGAGCAGACCATCCGGCATCCGAAGAAGCTGATCTATGTCGCCATGTCCAACCGCAACTTCTTCTGGCGGATGCATGTGTCGAAGCTGGTGCTCGACGAAGGCTATGTGCCGATCAACCCCTTCATGCTGTTCGACTACTACCTACTCCACACGGTGCCGAAACAGCTGGTGCGCGAGGCAATCAATAACCTGCTGGCCCGCTGTGACGAGGTCTGGGTGTTCGGCACCATGAGCCTTGGCGTCAAGGTGCAGCTCGGGATCGCTAAGCGGCTAAAGAAACCGCTGCGTTTTTACGACATCGCCGACCTGCCCGAGCAGGTCTACCGGATTTCCGAGAAGCTGGCCCAGGAAGAGGGGCGGGACTGAACGTCTAGATGCGTGTGATCAGGTCGCGCTCCAGGCTTTTGCGTGTCTGGACCACCAGCTGGCGCAGTGACGGCCGATCGACCACCGCCCACTCGACCTGGCGGAGCGCACTGTAGAGACCCTTCAGGGCTTTGATCGCATCTCCCAGCTCGATGTCGGCCGGCGCCTGGATATCGGTCAGCGGCCGGCCGCTGCACCAGTCGTAGGTGAAGTTGACGTAGTCACCTGACAGCGGCCGGAAGTTCTCCTCGCCGCGGTCTTTCTCTCGCGCCGAGAAGCGGTAATAGATGATGCGCAAGCGCTTCTGGGCCAGGGCGATGGCGCTGGTCGGAAAGCGCCGGCGTGGGCGAGGTCGATCCCGGTTGCGATCCTCGGCGGTGACCATGACCAGCGATGCCGCCAGCTCCGCGGGCGTGAGCTCTTCCAGCCAGCCGTCGGCGATCGCCTCCGTGATGATCAAGCTGTTCTCACCGTAGATGCGGGAGGCGAGCAGGCCTTTCTCGGTTGGGACCTCACCTGCAAGAAACCCGAGCTCGCCGAGCACGCCGCGCAGCGCGTGCATTCGCCGGCGGTATTCGCCCTGGCTGCGCTGGGCGTCCCGCTCCGAGTCCCGGATACGTGCCCGCAAATCCTTCACCTCGGCGTGGTGCGCCCGATGCTCCGCCAGGAACGGGCATTTGCGGCAGGGCAGCTGATAGAGCTTCTGCTGCCAGATCGCCAGCTGTTCCTTGAGTTCGCGCAGCGTGTGCCCGCCCGCATCCCGGCCGACGACGCGCCGCCGCCGGCCGCGGCCCCGACCCTGCCAGTGGTCGCGCTTGGTGCGTCGCATCTGGACCCGCAACGAGGCGATCTCCTCCTCGGCTCGAATGAAGGAGCTGAAGGTGCGCTCGGTGCAGCATGGATCGCCCTCGGCCTGGAAACGAGTTGCGGTGACATCCGCCAAGCGCTGGGCGAGGTTGGCCAGGCGGGCGTCGAGATTGCCGTGCGCCACCACCTTCTGGTACTGACCAAACGACTGCTCCATCAGTTCGTCGACTTCTTCGGCGCGGTGGTAGCGGAGCAGGTTGAGCACCATGTTGTAGGTGGGGGCGAACTTGCTCTCCACGGTCATCTCTTCACCGGTGGCCGCCTCATAGACGGTGCCGATGTCGACGTCGGGTTCCTTGAGGATGACCCCGTGCCCGATCGGGTCGATGCCGCGCCGTCCCGCCCGACCCATCAGCTGGGTCAGCTCGCCCGAAGTGAGTGGCGCGAAGTCTTTTCCGTCGAACTTGGTAAAGGAAGAGACGACGCAGGCGCGCGCCGGCATGTGGATGCCAAGCGACAGGGTCTCGGTCGCGAAGACGACTTTGATCAGGCCGCGCTGGAAGAGCTCTTCGACGAGTTCCTTGAGGTAGGGGAGGAGGCCGGCGTGATGCATCGCCAGCCCACGACGCAGGGTCTCGCCGTCGAGGAGACCACGGTAGAGCTCGGCCTCGTCGGGATCCTCGATCTGATCCAGGCGGGCCTTCACCACCTGGTCGATGATGGCTTTCTCGGCGTCCGTGGTCAGGTCGAAGCCGTGCGCGGCGCAGCGGGCCAGCGCCTCACGGCAGCCGCGCCGGGAAAAAATGAAGTAGATCGCGGGCAGAAACTCTCGATGTCGCAGGCGATCGACGACTGGCAACAGGTCATTTTCCGGCGGGCGGCGAAACTGGGAGAGTCGCCGGTCGGTCGAATCCTCGGACTGCGCCCGCTGACGCGTCTCTCGTGGGATAGCCCCCTGGTCATCGAGCAGCGGGTAGAAATCATTCCGCATCGCCAGCCAGAGCCGCAGCTCGACCGGTCGCCTGGTGACGCTGACGGTGGCGATGTCGCCCCGCTGTTGGCTCATCCAGCCCGCCACTTCCTGGAAGTTGCTGATGGTCGCCGAGAGGCCGATGAATTTGATGTGACGCGGGGCCTGGATGATGATCTCTTCCCAGACCGCGCCACGCGGGAAATCATCGATGTAATGGACCTCATCGAGGATGACGTAATGGACCCGCTCCAGCCGCTGCGGATCCTCATAGATAAGGTTGCGCAGGATCTCGGTGGTCATGACGACCACCGGCGCCGCCGGGTTGATCGTGTTCTCACCGGTCACCAGCCCGACGTAGCCCTCCCCATGGAGGCGCTGGTAGTCGCGGAATTTCTGGTTGGACAGCGCCTTGAGGGGGGTTGTATAGATGGCGCGGGCGTCCGTTTCCAGGGCGCGGTATATCGCGTAGTCGGCGATCACGGTCTTGCCCGAGCTGGTCGGAGCCGACACCAGCACGCCCTGGTGGCCCTCGAGCTTTTCGATCGCCTCGATTTGGAACGGGTCGAGCGGCCAGGGTAGGGTCGCCTGAAATGCGTCGATGAGCGATTGCGGCGTCGCGCTGATGGGCTGGCTCAAACGGTCAGTCGCCTGGAGGAGTTCTGGGCAGCGACTGAAGTCGACGATTCAGTTCCGCCACCTCGTCGGGAGTCAGCGACCTCGATGGCCGGGCGACGGTTGGATCGTCGACGATGCCCCACGACCGCAGGACGTGCTTGAGGCTGCTCAGGGTGGCGGCGTTCGCGGACCCGCCGCGGGCCACCTCCGCCAAGTCGTCGTAGCGCGTCGCCAGGGCCTGCGCCGCGCGGGCGCCGGCCCAATCGCCCGCTACGGCCGATTCGTAGGCCATTACGCAGGCCCGCGGCACCACGTTCGAATTGGCCGGGATGGCGCCGTGAGCACCGGCCACGACCCCCACGTCGATCAGCGTGCGGGTCCCCAGGAAGAGGCGGAAATCCGACTCCCGTCGTTCCTCACAGATCGCGGTCGCCAGGGCGCGAAACCACTGCAGATCGTTCTGGCTGTCCTTGATGCCGGATGCCGTCCCCTCGCGCGCCAGCTGCAGCGTGGCCGCCAACGTCATCTTCACCTTGACCGTCTGCGGGATGTTGTAGATGAAGAGGGGCGTATCCGGAAACGCCACTTTGAGCGCTCGATAGTGCGTTATGACTTCATCCATCGAATGTAGGTAATAGTGCGGCGGGGTGCATGCCAGCGCATCCGCACCTGCCTGGACCGCGTGCCGAGCATGTCGCAGGGCCAATCCGGTCGAGCTGTCGCCAACGTTCGCGATCACCGGCACGCGACCGGCGACGTGCTCGACGGTCAAAGCCACTGCGCGCGCCCGCTCTGTCTCCGGCAGCACGGCGAACTCACCGGTCGTGCCCATGACCCAGATACCGTGCACGCCGCCGTCGATCAGGAAATCGATCAAGCGGCGCATCGACGCCTGGTCGATGGTCTCGTCGTGGTTCAACGGCGTGAGCATCGGACAGAAGATGCCGTGGAATGGGGTCATCGCTAGGAGCGCTTCTTCAGCGGGCCCATGAGCTCGGCTGTAGCCGAGCGGTCTCGATCCTTGAGCCAGCGCAACCGGGTCTCCTCGACCTCCTCTGTGTACCGCTGGCGGCTGCGGCGCATCGCCTTCGCGACGGCGTTGCGAACCAGCGGTTCGGGGCCCTTCGCGAGGCGCTCCAGGATCGACTTCGCCGCCGGCCAGTGGAAGGAACCGATGGCGCTGGAAAAGGCCATCGCGACATTCCACCGAACCGTCTGGTCGCGGTCCTTTGACCATTCGCGCAAGGCGCGCAGCGTTTCCTTGGGGTCGACGCGTAGCAGGGCGTCACCGAGGGTGTAAGCGCCGAGGTTACGGCGGACGTCGGGTTCCTCGTCGCGCAACAAGGGTTGGAGCAGCATCAGCAGATCCGGCACGCGCTCGGGCCTGTCGCGTCGCGCCGCGTACTTGACCGCCAGTACCACCGCCCGACGAAGGTTCTCCGAACGCGAGGATCGCAGCGTCTCGAGACGCAAACGGATTCGATCGAAGTCGCGATCGAGCAGGGTGCCGAGCAATCCGCCGGCCGCCTCTCGAACCTCCCAATGCGGGTCCTCGGCCAACGTCTCGGCGGTGCGCAGGACCATGGCCGGGTCCTCGGGATAGCGGCTGGCGAGCAACAAGCACGCGACCTGGCGGGCGGTCGGTGAAGGTGAGCTGGCGAGCGCCTCGATCCAGCGGCTGGCGCGGCTCGACTGTTTGGCGAGCGCTACCGCAAGCCGCTCACCGACCTGCTGCCGAAGCGCCGCCGGACTTCCGGGCTGCCCGTGGTGGAGTTGCCCATCGAGGGCGGCGACCACGCCACCCGGATCATCGCGGGCGAGCGCGGCAAGCACGGCCGAAAGCGGACCTTCCTCCACCGTGCCGATCTCATTGGCGCCGGCCGTCGGGCTCATGTCCTGAGAATCTCGATGCGATGCTGATGCAGGACGGCGCCGCCATTGTGCTCGTCGACGTAGTCCACAATCTTGCTCATTACTTCATTGGCATGCCGGCTGTCGTTGGTGGCGCAGGTCACCCCAATCGCCAGCGTCTGCCAGCGGTCGAGGTCAGCCACTTCGGCGACCGAGACATTGAAGCGGCTACGGATTCGTTGCACCAACGAGCGGCTCACCTGCCGTTTTCCCTTGAGGCTGTGGTTTTCCGGCAATCGGAAGATGAGCTCACAGGTGCCCACAACCATATCTGTATCCATAGGATACGTAACATCTCGAAAAAGACTGATGGTGCCGTGAAAAGTTCTCTTATAGTGGCGGCATGAACGCGGCCCTGCGGGCATCCGAGCCCGAGCCCCAGCCGACCGACCTGCCAGAGACGGTGCCGGCGCTCTTCCAGCACACCGCGGCGCGGCGACCCGAGCAGCCCGCACTCTTCTTCAAGGCCGGGGAGCGCTGGGTGCCCATCAACTGGTCGGAATACAGCCTGGCGGTGACCCGCCTGGGCAATGCCCTGCTGGCGGAAGGGCTGCACGCACAGGACCGGGTCGCGGTCTGGTCCGCCAACCGGCCAGAATGGCAGATCGCAGACCTCGCGATTCTCCACGCAGGCCTGGTGACCGTTGCCATCTATCAGTCCGATGCGCCGGACCAGGTCAGGTATCTGTTGACCCACTCCGAATCGAAGGTATTGATCGTCGAACACCGGAAACTGCTCGACCAGGTGATCGCGATGCGGCGCGAGCTGCCTGGGTTGCAGCGGGTCATCCTGGTCGAGGGCGATGCGCCGGAAGGGGAGGGCTGGGTCGTCAGCTGGGAGCAGGCGATGCGGCGGGGAGAGGAGTTCGGGCGCGGGCGGCCGGGCCTTCTCGCCAGCCGATGGCAGGCGTTGGAACCCGATGACACCGCCAGCTTGATCTACACCTCGGGCACGACAGGCATCCCGAAGGCCGCCATGCTGACCCATCGCAACCTCACGTGGACGGCGATCGCCACCCTCGAGTGTTTCCGGGGCGACGCCAACGATCGCGTTGTGTCCTATCTTCCACTCGCGCATGTGCTCGAGCGGGTCGTCAGCCATCTCCGGCAACTCTGCACCGGCTGCCAGGTCTACTTCTGTCCCAGCATCGACCAGGTGAGGGAGGTGGTGCACGAGGTGCACCCAACCTATTTCACCTCGGTGCCGCGGCTCTGGGAAAAGATGTTTGCGGGAATTCGCGCCGAAATGGACAAGGTCCGTGGCCCGAGGCGCGTGATCCGGGACTGGGCGCTGCTGATGGGCGCGTTGAGGACCTCGGCCTACGAGCACGGCAAGCGGCCTTCGCCCTGGGTGGCGGGGCAGTGGTCACTGGCCGACCGGCTTGTGTTCAGCAAAATCCGCGCGAGGCTCGGCTTCGACAAAGTCCAGATCTGTATCAGCGGGTCAGCTGCCGTGTCGCCCGATATCTTGCGGTTCTTCTTTGGACTGGGCATCGAGATTCTCGAGGGCTACGGTCTGACCGAGACCACCGCGCCGGCCAGCTTCAACCGCCCGGGCGAGGCTCGCTTCGGCACCGTCGGCCGTCCGCTGCCGGGCGTCGAAATCCGGATTGCGCCGGACGGTGAGATCCTGGTGAAGGGCAACAACGTGTTCAGCGGCTACTTCAAGGACGTAAAGGCAACACGCGAGGCACTGGTGGACGGCTGGCTTCAGACCGGCGACATTGGGGAAATCAACAAGGACGGCTTCCTGAGGATCACCGATCGAAAGAAGGACCTGTTCAAGACCTCGGGCGGAAAATACGTCGCGCCGGGTGCGATGGAAACCGGCCTTCGCGACCACCGCGGCATCGCGCAGGCGGTCGTGCTCGGCGATCGACGTCCGTTCGTGGCCGCCCTGATTACGCTCGACCCGGACGAAGCGGAAACCAAGAACGGCCCCAACGACCCAAGGGCCAAACGCCTGGTCGACGAAGCGGTCGCCGACGTGAACCAGGGCCTATCGCATCCGGAACAAATCAAGAAGTGGACGATTCTCGACGCCGACTTCGTCGTCGGCGACGAGTTGACCCCCACGATGAAGGTCAAGCGGAAGCGGATTGCGGAGAAGTACGGTGCCCAGATCGAAGCCCTCTACAGCGAAAAGAAGACCGCCCGACCCGATCGCCAAGATCGGATGGATTCAGACCGATTGTCATGACCCGGAGCGGCTGGCAGCGTTCTGGGGAGCTGTGCTGGGGGTCGAGGTCGAGGACCGGTTTGGCAACCCGCCACAATACGTGAATCTCGTTCCGGCAACGCCTGACGGACCGCGGGTCTGCTTTCAACGAGTGCCGGAAGCCAAGGTGACGAAGAATCGGGTTCATCTTGATGTCGCCGTCCAGGACGTCGATGCGGCGGCTGCACGGATTACCGACCTCGGAGGGACGAGGCTCCCCTATGACGACTACCACGAAGATGGATATAGCTGGCGAATCATGGCGGACCCCGAGGGAAACGAGTTCTGCCTAATCTACGGCCAATATCAGCCAGGACCCACCTGGTAGCGGAACACCACGCGAATCGCCGACGTGCGGAGTCTTTCGGGGAAGACGCCGAGCGCTACGATCGAGCGCGCCCGTCGTACCCTGCCGCGCTGGTCGATGAACTGCTGGCCAGCAAGCCGGCCCGAGTGCTCGACGTTGGTTGCGGAACAGGCAAGGTGGCACGACTGTTCCTCGCCAGGGGCTGCGAGGTGCTCGGGGTCGAGCCGGACTCGCGGATGGCCGGCGTGGCCAGATCGCACGGCATCCCGGTCGAGGTCGCAACCTTCGAACTCTGGGATCCGGCGCATCGCATGTTCGATCTGGTGGTTTGCGGACAGGCATGGCATTGGGTCGATCCGTCGCTAGGCGCCCAACGAGCCGCATCTGTCCTGGTGCCCGGGGGAAGGCTTGCGATCTTCTGGAATCGTGGCCGGCACGACGCCCCGACCCAGGCCACCCTCAATGAGGTTTACGTACGATTCGCGCCAGCGCTCGCCAAGGAATCGGTCCCAACTGGTAACAAGCCGGCGGACAGATCCGACGACATAGCCGCCATCGCGGCTACTCGCCGATTCGCACCATGCCAGCTCCGCACCTACGGGTGGGCTCGGCGGTATTCGCGCGAGGAATGGCTCGACGAGCTCGCTACGCACAGCGATCACATCGCGCTCGAGCCGCAGCAACGTGCCGCGCTCCTTCATGCTGTTGGCGCCGCCATCGACAAACTGGGAGGCTCGATCACGGTGCACTATGAAACGCAGTTAATAAGCGCGGAGCGCAGCGAGACCGACGAGATGAAGAGCGCGTAGCCCGCTTAGCCGGCCGGCTCGGGTCTGAACAGTCGCTGCTGAAGCAGCGATCGCTCAGCAGGGTTATCCGTTAGGTCGAGCGCCCGTAACTGCGCTGCCCGTGCCTCTTGGCGGCGGCCAACCTCATTGAGCAACTCGCCCCGTGCGGCATGGAAGAGGTGGTAACCGTCTAATACCGGTGCGATCTCCTCCAGTTCATGAAGTGCCGCCTCTGCGCCTTCGATCTTCCAGACGGCGATGGCTCGATTGAGCCGGACGACCGGAGTCGGGGCCAGGGCGATCAGCATGTCGTAGAGCACCACGATCTGGTGCCAGTCCGTCGCCTCGAAGGTGGGAGCCTCCGCATGGCACGCGGCGATCGCAGCCTCCAGTTGGTAGGGCCCCGGCCTGCGCATTTGCCCAGCGTGCTCGATGAGCGCAATCGCGTCGGCAATGTGCACACGATCCCAGCGGGCCCGGTCCTGGTTGGCCAGGAGCACCATCTCGCCGGACTCACTGAACCGGGACTCGCCCCGGGCGATGTGGAGCTTCATCAAAGCCAGCAGCCCGAGGACTTCTGGGTCGTCGGGCAACAAGCGGGACAGAAGGGCGGCTAACCAGGCCGCGTCCTCCGCGAGATCGCGCTGGAACGGAGCAGTGCCAAGGGTCGAGAGATGGCCCTCGTTGAACAATAGGTAGAGGACCGCGAGAACCTCGCTGAGTCGCTCGTCTAGCTCAGATCCGGAGGGGACTCGATACGGAATTCCCGCCGACGCGATCTTGCGCTTTGCTCGCACCAGCCTTTGCGCAACCGTCGTCTCTGGAGCTAGGAAGGCCCGCGCGACCTCGGCCGTGGTGAAACCGCAGACGGCCCGCAGCGTGAGCCCGACCTGGGCCTCGCGGGAGAGGGCTGGATGGCAGCAGGTCAGGATCAAGCGCAGTCGGTCGTCCTCCTCATCTGGTGGAGGCTCGACGGCGAGTTCAGCGAGCTTTCGGCGATACCGCTCATCCCGCTCGAGCCGGTTGAGGGCGCGCCGAGAAGCGACCGTCTGGAGCCAAGCACCCGGGTGCGTCGGTACGCCGTCACGCGGCCAACTTTCGAGAGCTGCCACCAGCGCATCCTGGGTGGACTCCTCCGCCAGGTCAAAATCGCCGAATCGCCGGATGAGCGCTGCCGTGATCCGGCCGGCCTCCTCACGGAAGACCTCGGCCAGGGCCGACTCAGCCGGCACGGCTGCAGTTCTCATTCGGATTAGCGCTGTTGGATGACCGGCCTGATCTCGACCGTCCCACGCCCCGGCCAGCTCTTGGCCAGGGCCAGAGCCTCATCGAGATTGGCGACATTGACCTCGGTGTATCCGCCGATGATCTCCTTGCCTTCGAGGAAAAGGCCGTCCTTGACCATCGGCTTACCGTCCGGCTGGAAACGAACGGTCGTCGCCGATTCGGGGCCCTGCAACTGATTGCCGTGTCCCAGGCGCGCGTGGTTCTCGGCGAACCAGCGCCCGACCTGGGCGTACCGCTGCCGGAGCTCCTCCGGTGTCAGCGCGTCAAACGCGGCCTGGTCGGCCGCCGTTCCACAGAACAGAAACACATATTTCATCTGTTCACCTCCTACCCTTACGACAAACGGGCACGCCGGAAAATCGACACGCGCTCGGCGGACTGGACCTTACCCTCATCACCGAATTCTCAGATACGGGTTTCCGACCCGCTCGGCACCGATGGTCGTGTTCGGGCCGTGGCCGGGATAGACGACCGTGTTGTCGGGGAGCCTCAGCAGTTGCCCATGCAGGCTCAGCAGCATTTGCTGCGGACTCGACCCGGGTAGATCGACCCGGCCGATCTTTCCGGCGAGCAGCGTGTCGCCCGTAAAGACGTGGTTGCCCACCTTGTACGAAAGACCGCCCGGGGTATGGCCCGGCGTGATCAGGACATCGAGAGCGAAATTTCCGAACGGGAGAGTGTCTGTCGAGACCAAGTAACGCTCAGCCGACTTCAAGTAAGTCGTGGCGTCAGCCAGGTGCATCGCCGTGGTCGCCTGAGTCGCGGTCTTGACGTCGTCCTTCGCACCGCTGTGACCCGGATGGGCGTGGGTCAAGACGATCCACTTCAC
The DNA here is from genome assembly GCA_035602295.1 of Candidatus Dormiibacterota bacterium. Taxonomy (GTDB): domain Bacteria; phylum Chloroflexota; class Dormibacteria; order CF-121; family CF-121; genus CF-13. The sequence goes on from DATNMN010000005.1 coordinate 11,447, forward strand.
GCTCAGACCGTCAAGCTGGGAAAGGATTTTCGGCGCATCACCACCGGGGTCGATGACCACGGCCTCCTTGGTATCGGCGCAGGCGACCACGTAGCAGTTGGTGTCTTTCTCTCCGACGTGCACCTTCTGAATCGAGAGACGTGCCACGGTTCAAGATTAGTGCTGCGGCTTGTTACGCTTGAGGCAGTGGCTGAAGCTCGCCAGGTCGTCAAGTACACCTTCCTCAAAGTCGACCCGACGGTGCTCGGCTGGCCAATTGACGAGCGGGAGGCGGCCGTTCACGAGTTCACCGATCTCCTGGAGGGCAGTCCGACGGCCGAGTCGGTCCTCACCTACTCCACCGTTGGGTTGCGAGGCGACTGCGACCTCCTCATCTGGCAGGCCGCCGACACGGTCGACGCGATCCAGCGGGCTGAGTCGCAATGGCGCGGCACCCGCCTTGGTCCGTATTTGCGGGTCGCCCACTCGTTCCTGGCGATGATGAAGCCCTCCCCCTATCTGGGGCGCCACAAACACCCCGACCAGGAAGGGCGCCGCACGCGGCTGAAGCCTTCCGGCGGGCGGTACTTGTTCGTCTATCCCATGGTCAAGAAGCGAACCTGGTACCGCCTGCCCTACGAGAAGCGCAAGGCGATGATGGTCGAGCACTTCACGATCGGCCACCGTTACCCGCAGGTCAAGATCAATACGGCGTACTCGTTCGGTTTGGACGACCAGGAGTTCATGGTGGCCTTCGAAAGCGACGAGCCCGCCGCCTTCCTCGACCTGGTCATGGAGCTGCGCGAATCGCAAGCCAGTCGGTATACCGAGCGGGAGACGCCGATTTTCACCTGCGTCCTGATGGCGCCCTCTGATGCGCTGCAACTCGCACTCGGGCTGAACGTCCCGGATCGGGACGAGGAGCGCGACCTTCAGCAACGGGTCAGCCTGATCGCGGGCGGGTGAGGACGGTCGAGGCGGGCGAAGTCGGCCGGCCGGCGGCCGATCACCTGCTGCCGACGCTGGTTAAGGCCGCGCGAAGGGAAATCGTCGATCGCCGGCCCGTCTGGTTCATGCGGCAGGCCGGTCGGTCGCTCCCCGAGTACCGGAAGATCCGCGAATCCTACGACCTCTTCACCATCTGCCAGAACCCGGAGCTCTGCGCCGAAGTGACCCTGCAGCCGGTGCGCCGGCTCGGCGTGGATGGGGCTGTCCTTTTCGCCGACATCATGCTGCCGGTCGCGTTCGGGTTGGGCGTCGGCCTGCAGCTCGTGGACGGCGTTGGCCCGGTGGTCGACCATCCCATCCGCTCGCAGGCAGACATAGATAGGTTGCAGACGCGACCCGCCGGCGAGGCTGTCCCCTTCGTGCTGGAGACGATCAAGCTCCTCCGCCGCGAGCTCGACCCCTCGATCGCCGTGATCGGCTTCTCCGGTGCGCCCTTCACGCTGGCCGGCTACCTGATCGAAGGGAAGCCCTCTCGGGAGTTCCTCGCGACCAAGACCATGATGGTTGCGGAGCCTGCGCTCTGGGATGCGCTGATGACCCGACTTTCCGGGTTGGTGCTCGTCTATCTGCTGGCGCAGGTCGAGGCCGGCGCCCAGGTCATCCAGGTTTTTGACAGTTGGGTCGGGTGCCTCTCGCCGGCGGACTACCGCCGCTATGTGCTGCCCCACATGACCGGCATCTTCACTGGTCTCCGACGTGGCGGGGCGCCGTCGATCCACTTCGGCACCGGTACCGCCGGCATCCTTTCATTGTTGCGCGAGGCTGGTGGCGACGTGATCGGCGTGGACTGGCGCGTCGACCTGGGCGAGGCCTGGCGGGTGATCGGATACGACCGGGGCATCCAGGGAAACCTGGATCCGGCCTCGCTGCTGGGGCCCTGGGCCGTGATCGAGGACGGCGCGCGCCGCGTGATCGAGGCCGCCGGCGGACGGCCCGGGCACATCTTCAACCTCGGGCACGGGGTGCTTCCCGCCAGCCCAGTCGAGCACCTGCAACGACTGGTGGAGTTCGTCCATGGCACCTAGCCACACCGCCGTGTTGCTGATGGCGTACGGCAGTCCGAACCGCCTCGACGACGTGGAAGCCTACTTCACCGACATCCGCGGTGGACGGAGACCGTCGTCTGAAGCGATCGAGGAACTGGCCGCCCGCTACCGCCGCGTGGGCGTCCCGACGCCACTGCTGGCCGTCTCTGCGGAACTCGGACGGGAACTCGAGCGGCTCTTGAACATCGATCCGCCTGATCAGCAGATCTACACCGTCCACCTGGGAATGAAGCACTGGACGCCGCGCATCGCGACCGCGGTCGAAGAGATCGTCGACAGCGGCGCGGACCGGGTGATTGCCATCG
>DATNMN010000006.1:0-15148 GCA_035602295.1 Candidatus Dormiibacterota bacterium
GGACGAGACCGCCGCCGCAACGGCGGCCAAGGGCACGGTGGCCCCCAGCGGCGTGGGCGCGGCACCCGCCGCCACGTACGTCGATCTCGACAAGGCCGCGGCCGATCGAGAGGCGCTCGCGCTGGCGACGGTCAACCGCTATCGGCGTCTGGCTGGGTTGGCTCCGGTGACCAGCTCGCCGATCATCCACCAGTCGGCGCTGGCCCACGCTTTCTACACCTTCTTCAACGGAGCGCTCGCCAGCATCCGCGACCTCGGCATCCATAAGGAGGAGGCGAGCGGCCAGGGCTACGTCGGCGACAATGTGCTGACGCGGGCGCAGCATTTCGGCTATCCGCAGCGGTCGATGGCAGAGGTCATCACCCATCGCGCCGACCCGGCGGCCGCGGTCACCGACTGGATCGATTCCGTCTATCACCGCTTCCCCCTGCTGCGCGCCGACCTGATCGAGCTCGGCTACGGCGACGCCTACCTCGGCCCGCTGACGGTCCAGGTGATGGACATGTCGTACCGGGAGACGGCAACAGGGCGGATCATCCTCTATCCGGCGGACAACCAGGTCAGCGTGCCGACCGCATTCAACGGCAACGAAATCCCGGATCCCGCGCCCAACGCCAGCTACCCGATCGGCTATCCCGTCTCCGCCACCTTCGACCGCAACGCGAGGGTCACGATCACGGCCTTCCACCTACGAGATCCGTCGGGCACGGATTTGCCGGGCATCTCATTGCAGCCGGGAGCCGAGACCGAGAATTCCTTTGCCTTCCTCGCCAACATCCCGCTGCTAGCGGGCACTACCTATACCGCCGAGTTGAGCTACACCCTCAACGGTATCGCCGGCCGAAAGGTCTGGCATTTCTCGACAGCGGCCGGGGTGAACCCAACCCCCCAACCGCAGATCGCTTCTGATCTCATGCCCTAGCTGAACGGAGGCCTCTCTGAGCTCAGCGCCAGCTGACGTAGAAGGGCTGACTCCAGGCCCTGGCGCCGTCGCCGCCGATGGCTTCGACCCGCACGTAGCCTTCGTCACCGCTGACCTGGTATGACGCGCTACTGGCACTGACGGCCTTCAGCAGCTGACCGCCGCGGCCGATGAAGCGCAGGCTCGAGCGGGGCTTCGCTTCGGCCGTGACGGTCCGCTCGCCGACGTTTAGTCGAGTGAACTCGGCGCCGGTAGACGCGATGAAGGCGCCCTGGCGAAGCGAGCTCAGCAGAGAACCCAGATCTTGCGCCGTCGCGAGCACGTCGATCCAGGCCCGGCCGAGCGCTGGATCGTGCAATCCCGTCGCGTCATCGCCGGCGAAGGCGTAGACACGATTCCCGGCCGACAGCAAGCGGTCCCACATCGCGGTCGCGTCTCCCTGACCGGGATTGCTGTAGGCGACGCTCGCGTCATAGACCTCGAGACCGAACAGGCCGCGGACGGCCATCACTGTTGCAAGCGATTGCGATCTGGCAGCTGCCAGCACCGGCAAGCCGCCGTCGTGCGCGATCCAATCGATGGCGCCCTGAAGGTTACTGGCAGGCTGCCAGTGATCCATGCCGACCGCGAGTACGTCGGCAAATGGATAGGTCGCGTCGACGGTGGGGACCCCAGGGTGGGCGCGAGTGCCGTACTCCGACGTCCATGTATAGGTGTTCATGTCGCTGATCCCGAGGAAGGCATAGCCGTGCGCCGCATACCAGGCGCCGATGGCGGACGGCAGGTCCTTCCCCACGCCGCGCACGGACGCGACGTGGAGGTTGCCCTTGAACCATGTGCCGCCCCCCGCATATGGGTCGGCCACGACCAGCCGTTTCGTGGTGACGGTCGACGGCTTCCCGGTCGACACTCCGAGCTGGTGGCCCAGGATGGCCGATCCGGCGACCGCCAGGATCACGAGGGCGATCAGCGCGGGATGGAAACGCTGACCCCCAGCGCGTCCAGTTCCTGTCGGACCCTCCTGGCCAGGGCTACAGCGCCAGGGGTGTCGCCATGTACGCACAGGGTTCCAAACGATACGGCAACTCGGCTGCCGTCGCTGGCGAAAATTTCACCGTCAGTCACCAGCGCCCGAACCTGCCGTGCCACCTCCTCCGGATCGGTGAGGACCGCGTCGGCCTCGGACCGCGGCAACAGGGTGCCATCGGCGCGATATCGCCGGTCGGCGAAGGCTTCCGCGGTAAAGGGATGGCTCGCCGCCCGCGACGCCTCCTCCATCGCTGACCCGGCGCGGCCGACCAGCCGCAGGGTTGAATCGAAGGCTCGGATGGCCGCAACGATCGCGATCGCGAGTCGCCCGTCTGTCTCAGCCTGGTTGTAGAGCGCGCCGTGCGGCTTCACGTGGTGCAGGGTGGTGCCTTCGACGCGCGCGATCGCATCGAGCGCACCAAGTTGACGGAAAAGGAGCTCCAGGATTTCGTCCGCGGTCAGCTGCTGCCGCCGCCGACCAAAGCCTTCGCGGTCATTGAAGCCTGGGTGAGCACCGACCGCAACGCCGTTCCGCATCGCCATTGCCACCGTTGTCCGCATGGTCTGCGGGTCACCCGCATGAAGGCCGCAGGCAATATTCGCCGAGGTCACCAGCCGCAGGAGCGCCTCGTCGGTTTCCGAGTCTCCCTCACCGACGTCGGCATTCACGTCGAGCTGTCGCACCCGCCGATGCTACGGCTAACCCATCACCGCGACCCTCCCCGCCACGGGGGAAGGAGGTTTCTCAGGCCCTGGACAGGTCGAAGGATGCCGACTGGTCTTCGGACGAGTCCTTCCCGGCCTCGAAGATGCTCCAGCGAAGTGCCAGGGATCCGATCATGGTGCACACGGCCGCAGCGGTCGTCACCGATCGCAGCCTGGCACCATGCCCGCGACGCGTGAATCCATGAAGGACGAGCGGGAGCAGCCCTCCTGCGCAGACGGCGCCCAGCCAGAACGGCGGAGCGAACCGTCCGGTCGTCAGCGGACGTGCAGCTTTTCCAGACTGCATGAGGTAGGCAGTGAGAAGGGCCATCTCTCCAAGCGACGCCGCGGATTCGACCGTCGCGAGGCGGTGTAGCGTCGCATCGGGCGCGCTGCGGCGAGCGGCCTGAAGGGTGACCGCAGCCGAGCCGCTCGACAACGCCGAAGCCATGAACAGGCCGCCCAGCAACTTGCTCTTCGCCCACAAGGGGACGTTGGTCGCGCCCAGCAAGACGCCGCTGTAGCCAGCCAGCGTCAGGCCCAAAAGACTTCCCGCTAGCTCCGTTAGTCGGTGTGGCACAAGACGGGCCAGCGCGCGAAGTGGTCCGTGGAGCAGACCCGTATCGGCGGCGTGGGACGCGGCCCTGGCGAAGGCAAGCGGCGTGAAGCCGGTCAAGGTCCAGGCGCCGAGGTTCATCGGGGAGAGCGGCTTGAAGATGCGCAGCATGTGGTGAAAGCGGTCCGGACGACCGAGGTCGGCAATCAGCAGAGGCGCACACGGGACGAGCGCAGCCGCCGCTATGTAATAGCCGTTGGCGGCTATGCGACGATCGTCCGTCGATCCGAGGGTTTGTGCCAGCGAGGCCGTGACGAATGCGCCGGCCGCCATCCCACCGAGCCAGAAGTACGCGGGCACCTCCCAGGTCCACACCGGACGGCGCACGACCGGGTAGTCGTAGTAGCCCTCGGTCATCGGCGGCCGCCGCGAAACACAAGGGCCGCGACCATCGCGAAGCCGATCCCGACGGCGGCACTCCACCCATACCGTTCCGCCATCGTTTTGCGCGGCAAGCGCGGGATCTCGGGCAGGTTGTAGGCCTCCGGCTTGTCGAGCAGCAGGAAAAAGGCATGCAGCGGACCGACCTCAACGGCCTCCTTCCCTTCCGGCATTCCGTAAAGGCGCGCCGTCGACTCCCCGCGCGCCTTGAGCTCGCCGAGACGCTCACGTGCACGCTGCCGCAGCTGATCGACGTCGCCAAACTGGATCGATGCGGTTGGACACGACTTGGCGCAGGCGGGGGTCATGTCATCCTTGAGCCGGTCATAACAGAGGGTGCACTTATGGGCTGTGCCCACCTCGAAGTGGCCTTCCTTCGGCGCGCGATCGATGACGCCGAAGGGGCACGCCGGCACGCAGAAGCCACAGCCATTGCAGATGTCCTGCTGGACGTAAACCGTGTCGAATTCGGTGCGCACCAGCGCGCCCGTCGGGCAGGCCTCGAGGCAGGCCGCATTGGCGCAGTGTTTGCAAACGTCCGACATCATCAACCAGCGCTGGTCCTGCCGATTGCCGTTGGCCTTCGCCTGCTCGATGAATTGGACGTGCCGCCAGGTGGTCGCACCCAGGTAACCGGTGTTGTCGTAGCTGTTGCCGGTGATGGCGAATCCGTCGGCGGGCAGCTGGTTCCATTGCTTGCAGGCGACTTCGCACGCCTTACAGCCAATGCAGAGACTGGTATCGGTGAAGAAGCCTTTCGCTTTCTTCGGGAGCAGCGGCTCCTCGAGATTCATGAGCCGCTTGTAGCCGTCGATCATCGCAATCGGCCCCTTCGGAGATTGCAGGTCAGGGCTTTGTCTTCCTGGATGTAGACGTTCGGTTCCTCGGACAACGCCACCAGGTCGTTCGCCATGGCGCCGGTGACCAGCCCTTTGTAGCCCCAGTGATAGGGCAGCCCGACCTCGTGAATGATCTTTCCGTTGTGACGGAAGGGACGGATTCGTCGGGTGACGAGTGCCTTGCATTCGATCTGATTGCGCGGCGTCGAAACCACAACCCAATCGAGATTTTTGATGCCCCTCTCGGCGGCGAGCTCGGGACTGATCTCGGCGAACATCTCGGGCATCAGCTCGCTGAGCCAGCTGTTCCAGCGCGACATCGCGCCGGACGTGTACTGCTCGGTCACGCGATAGGTCGTGACGATGTAGGGGTACTGCGGGTCACCGGGCGGACTGATGGGGTTGTCCGGACGACCGAAACGCTTGGCTACCGGGCTGTCCTGGCGCGGGTAGAGCAGATTGCGGACCGGCGTTTCGAGCGGCTCGTAGTGCGTCGGCAGCGGTCCGTCCTTGAGCCCGCTCGGCGCAAACAGCCAGCCGCGACCGTCGGCTTTGAGCGTGAAGGGATCAGACCCGGAGTGCCGCTCGATCCCGCTCCCCTTCTCTTTCGCCGGTGTATCGGGCGCCTTTTTCAGCGGGAAATCCGCAACGTCCAGCCCCGTCCAGCTCCCGGCGCCAGCGTCCCACCAGACGTACTTCTTTCGCTCGGACCAGGGCTTTCCGGCCGGGTCCGCGGAGGCGCGGTTATAGAGGATGCGCCGGTTGCCCGGCCAGGCGAAGCCCCACTCCGGATTCACGTAGTTGTCCGGGCTGCGGTTCCGGCGGCGCGCCATGTTCTGCCCTGGCCCCGGAAACACGCCGGAATAAATCCAGACGCCGCACGCCGTCGAGCCATCATCTTTCAGGCGCTCGTAATCGAGCACCTGCTCGTGGTCGGCGACGGTGTAGCCGTTGACTTCCATCAGAACCCTCTCCGCCGAAGGCTCGTCCTCGATCCGATACTCCGGATCCGGGTGCTCCGGGAGGTAGTCCCAGGTGAGGTTGCGCAATCCCTGGTCCCGCGGATCCGTCGACTCGCGGTAGAGCTCTTTCAGCCGCCGGCCCAGGTGATACAGAAACCAGAGGTCGGATCGGGCGTCAGCGGGCGGGTCGACCGCCTTGTCGTGATACTGCAGGAGGCGCTGGGTGTTGGTGAAGGTCCCTTCTTTCTCGCCAGGGCCTGCCGTCGGAAACAGGAAGACCTCGGTCTTGATGTCGGCCGGCTTCCATCCTTCGGGCGCGGCGTACCAGAAGGCTGCGGTCTCGGTCTCGTAGAGGTCGAGCGCAACCATCCATTCGAGCTGGGTGAGTGCTTTGCGCTGCAGGCCGGCGTGGGGACTCCCGTTCGCCGGATTCTGGCCGAAGACGACAAAGCCTTTGACCTTGCCGTCCGCCATCGCGGCGGAGGTGGAGACATGGGAGTGATCGCCGGTCAGCTTGGGTATCCACTGGTAGCCATATTCGTTCGCGTGGGTGGCCGCGTCCCCGTACCACGCTTTCAGCAGCGACACCATGAATTTCGGCAGGTTCGACCAGTAGCCACCCCTGACGCCTGACTCGCGCATGTATTGCTCGAGCGTGTCATCGCCCTTGACCACCGCCGGGTGCGGGAGATAGCCAGGCAACAGGTCGAAGAGAGTGGGCACGTCGGTCGATCCCTGGATCGACGCGTGGCCGCGCAGCGCCATGATCCCGCCGCCGGGACGACCGATGTTGCCCAGCAGCAACTGCAGGATGCTAGCGGCGCGAATGATCTGCGCGCCGTAGCTTTGCTGGGTCCAGCCGACCGCATAGGCGATCGCGCTCGTCCGCTCGCGCCCGGAATTCGCGGCGAGCACCTCGGCCACCTGGAGAAAGAGCTCTTTCGGCGAGCCGCACACCCGCTCCACCATCTCCGGGGTGTACCGGGCGTAGTGGCGCTTGAGGATCTGGAAGACACAGCGCGGGTGCTGCAACGTTTCGTCTCGCGCTTCCTGCGGCGGCCCGGCGTAGGCCCAGCTGGCGTTGTCATAGCTGCCTTTTTGCGAATCGTATCCCGAGAACAGGCCGCCGTTGTCTTCGGCATCGACGTAGTTCTCGCTGACGATCGTGGAGGCGTTCGTGTAGGCGAGGACATATTCCTTGAACCATTTGTCGTGCGTCAGCACGTAGTTGATGAGCCCGCCGAGAAAGGCGATGTCACTGCCGGATCGGATCGGCACGTAGAGGTTGGCGGACGCTGACGTGCGCGTGAATCGGGGGTCGACATGGATGATCGTGGCCCCCTTTTCACGGGCCTTCATCGGCCAGCGAAAGCCGACCGGGTGGTTCTCTGCCATGTTGCTGCCCATGATCAGGATGGCATCGGCGTTGGCAAGGTCTTGCTGGAAGGTGGTCGCCCCACCCCGTCCGAAGCTTGTCCCCAGACCGGGGACGGTGGAGCTATGTCATATCCGGGCCTGGTTTTCGATCGACACAACGCCCAGGCCACCGCTGAAGAGCTTCTTGATCAGGTAGTTCTCTTCGATGTCCATCGTCGCCCCGCCCAGGGTCGCAATCGCCGTCGTCTGGTTGACCAGCTTGCCTTCGGGCGTGCGCTCGACGAAGGTGGCATCGCGCGTCTCTTTAATGAGGGTGGCGACGCGGTCCATCGCCCACTCGAGTGGCCGGTCTTCCCAGTGATCGGAGTGGGGCGCACGATATCGCACCGTGGTCACGCGGTTGGGGTTGACGACATATTGATAGGTTGCAGCGCCCTTCGGGCAGAGCGTGCCCTCGTTGATGGGCGAGGCTGGGTTCCCCTCGATGTCAATGATGCGCTTGTCTTTGACGTAGATCAGCTGACTGCAGCCGACCGCGCAATAGGGACAGACGGAGGCAACCGCCTTGTCCGCACGGCGAGTGCGCGGTTCCTTCTCAACCGATTCGCGGGATACCGGCTGGCCCAACGTACGCCTCCTACCGGGGTTCGCTACGCTCGCTCGCCTTTCCACACCGGGGCTCGCTTCTCGCTCGGCTTTCCACACCGGGCCTCGCTATTACCGGGGCTCGCTATTTAGCCAGTATATGGACGCCCTCCGGCCGGCGCCAACCGTAACCTGACGCCGTAGATTAGGGCGATGAAACGCGTGGTGGTTTTGGTGGTCAGCTTGATGCTGCTCGTCGGCGGGATCGCCGGCTGCGGGTCCTCCAACGGCTCCGGCTCGGGCGGCACCTCGAGTAGCTCCCGGCCCGGCTACTAAGCAGTCTCAGCCACCGCCGGAGCGGGTGGCGAACCGCCGTTGAACCTTCTAAGGGGCCTCTCAGGCCGGGTTCAAGTCGCGGCCATAGCCTTACCAATGAATATGGACGACGCCACGCCGAGTTCGTCGCCCGCCACGAGATCAACGCCGATCTGGCGGCGGCCGGTTTCGCGTCGGGTGGTGCTGGCAAGCGGCGCCGCCGGCGCCGGAGCGGCCGCGCTGGCCGTTCTCTGGAAGGGCACCGACCTGTCACAGATCCTCAACCGGGTGCGTGATCTCACGCATGCTTACCCGGGAGCCCTTAGCGACCCGCGCGTTCGCGCCGCACACCTGCTGCGGCGGGCCGGCTTTGGTGCCACGGCGGCGGACGTCGATCGGCTCGCGGCGATGACGAGCACGATGATGACGCAATCGGTTCTCGACTACCAGAAGACCTCGAACGCCACGCTCGAGGGGAAACTTCCGACGCTGGACCTCACCTCGGCCAAAGGTCCGAACGCTGGCGCGGTCCAGGCCTGGTGGCTGCAGCGCATGGTGCAGACGGCGCGGCCCCTCGAGGAAAAGATGACCCTCTTCTGGCACGGCCTGCTGACCAGCGGGCTCGACAAATCCGGTGCGGGCCAGATGTACGTGCAGAACGCGCTGTTTCGGAAGATGGCGCTCGCCAACTTCGACGATTTGCTCAAGGCAGTATCCAAGGACCCGGCGATGATGGTCTACCTCGACACGGAGAACAACCGCAAGGGCAAGCCCAACGAGAACTACGCCCGAGAGCTGATGGAGCTCTTCACCACGGGCATCGGCCACTACACCGAGGACGACGTCCGCGAATCGGCCCGCGCCTTTACCGGCTGGACGCTGAAAGGCGGCACGCAGCTCCGCTACACGATGCAGTCGGTCTTCAACGCTCGCTACTTCGACAGTGGACAAAAGACCTTCATGGGCAAGACAGGGAACTTCACCGGCGACGACATCGTCGAGATGCTGGTGCCGCTCCGGGCTACCGCCGAGCGGCTTTCTACCCATTTGTTCACCTTCTTCGCCTACCAGAACCCCGAGCCGGAGATCGTGCGACACCTCGCCGACACCTTCCAGCAATCCCACTACAACGTCGGCGCGGTTGTCCGCGAAATCTTCAGCATGGACGCCTTCTATTCAGCGAAGGCATATCGCGCGCTGGTCAAGAGCCCGGCGGAATTGACCGCCCAGACCCTGCGCGCAACTGGCGCCGATGCCAAAGGCTTCGTGGCATCCGCCAACGCGATGGCGCCGATGGGCCAGGTGCTCTTCTATCCGCCGAACGTGGCCGGCTGGCCGGGAGGCACCTCGTGGATCAACAGCTCGACGCTGCTCAACCGGATCAACTTCGCGAACGCGGCGGCGCGGCGCGCGGCGGGATCGTCGCGGGCACGGACCGTCGATCAGCTCACGGCCACCCTGCTCGACGGGAACGTCACGAGCACCACGCGGGACGGCCTGCACGCCTTTGCGACCGCGCATCCCGACGACCAGGCCGGCCTCCTGTTCATGGCGATGGCGACGCCGGAGTATCAGCTGAACTGATGGAGATGAGCACGCATGTTTAGCCGCCGCGATTTCATGAAGCAGGGCCTGTTGCCGGTGTTTGCCGGCTCAGCGGTGCCCACCATCTTCGCCAACGGCGTGGCGGCCGCCGCCGCGGACTCGCCGCAGGCGACTCCCAACGGCCGGATCCTCGTGCTGGTCCAGCTGGCCGGCGGAAACGACGGCCTCAACACGCTGATTCCCTTCCAGGACGGCGCCTATCACGACGCTCGGCCGACGCTGCGGCAGGACACGGGTGTGCTGACACTCAACAACCAACTCGGCTTGCATCCGAACCTCAAGGGGCTGAAGGCCAGCTGGGACGCGGGTCAGCTTGCCATCGTGCAGGGCGTCGGCTATCCGCACCCCAACCTGTCGCACTTCGCCTCGATGTCGATCTGGGAGACCGCCAGCGTGCAGGGCGGAATCGGCGACGGCTGGCTGGGACGCTACCTCAATTACCTCGACCAGGTAGGTGAGAGCCCGAACCACGCCCTCGAAGGCGTGAGCGCCGGCTCCCTGGTCCCGCCGGAACTGCGCTCGAAGACGCCCGTCACGGCTCTCCAGTCGCTGCAAACGTTCCGCCTGCAGCCGGTCAATGAGCACGGCACCCAGGTCGACGTCGAGAACCCGGTGATGAAGTTCTACGGCGCCTTCAAGACGGCAGGCCCCGCACCGTTCGGAGCCCTGCTCGACACCACGCTGCAAGAGGCGCTGCAGGCGTCGAACGCGTTGCGGACGACCGATGCGAGCTACCAGGCGAAAGCCACCTATCCGGCGAGGAGCCCGATCGCGAGCTCGCTCAAGCTGGTGGCCGAGACGATCGTCTCGGGACTGGGTGTGCGCGTGGCGCACGTCACCCTGGGCGGTTTCGACAACCACTCAAAAGAGAAGCCGGTCCACGATAAGCTGCTGCTCGATCTCGACCAGGCGTTGGCCGCCTTCATGCAGGACCTGGCGGGTCATGGGTATGGCGACAAGGTGCTGGTCATGACCTGGTCGGAGTTCGGACGGCGGGTCAAAGAGAATGGCAGCGCCGGGACCGACCATGGCACGGCCGCCCCGATGTTCCTGCTGGGTGCGCCCGTGAAGGGTGGCCTGTACGGCCAGCAGCCGAGCCTCAGCGCCCTCGACAACGGCAACCTGAAATTCACGACGGACTTCCGGTCGGTGTATGCGTCCGTGTTGCAGGGATACCTGAACGCGCCGGCGTCGGAGCTCTTGGGCGGTAACTACGAGATCTTGCCGCTGTTGAAGGCCTAGACCCCGCTGTAGCATCACGCGGTGCTGTTGCCACCGTCGTCGATTGTGCGACTCGACCTCGGACATCTCTATCTGCCCGGGTTGAAGTTCACCATCCCGGTCCACGGCTTCCTGGTCAAGCACCCTTCAGGCGCCGGCATCATTGACACCGGCTACGGCAACAACACGGAGCTCATCAAGGACTACCGAGCTGTGAATGCGCCTGTTGCTGCGGCGCTGCGCTCCCACGATGTCGACCCCTCCGACATTCGCTGGATCATCAACTCCCACCTGCACTTCGACCATTGCGGCCAGAACGCCGTTTTTCCTCACGCGCCGCTTTACGTCCAGCGAGCGGAATACGAGCGCCGCAACGACCCGGACTACACCGTCGTCGAGTGGCTGAACTACGCGGGCGCCCGCTGGGAGCTGCTCGACGGTGAGCAGGAGATCGCGCCCGGCGTCCGGACCGTCACCACGCCGGGGCACACGCCCGGCCACCAGAGCATCCAGGTCGACACCACCGAGGGGCCGGCTCTGATGACCGGCGATGCCTGCTGGACGGTCGAGATGTTCGAAGGTGAGGCCCCCGGCGAAGGGATGATGGAGGACGTCCCGACGTTTCACCAATCGCTCGAGAAGATCCGGCGGCTCGAGCCCGCCGCGATCCACTTCTGCCACGACAACCGGACCTGGTACCAGACCCCGGCCTGAAAGCCCGACGCGAACTTGTGCGCGACGCAACAAATTCCCGGCCACGCATTGTGCAGTGGGGCTCAGACGGCGCATACAAAGTGAAGGGGAAATCTTCGTGCGCTTGCGACATTATCGGAGCCCACCTCGCTTGGCTACCCTTTCCAACCTGAAGGGCGCGGTTAATCACGCGCGTAGAAACGAACTCAGGAGGGAAGTTTTGGCAAACCGGAGATTGGCGATATGAAGATCGATAGCGGCGATACCGCTTGGGTCCTCGCGTCGGCAGCACTCGTCATGCTGATGACGCCCGCACTCGGATTCTTCTACGGCGGGCTCGTCCGTCGCAAGAACGTGCTGTCGACCATCATGCACAGCTTTTTCATCCTGTGCCTCATCAGCGTTCAGTGGGTCCTGTGGGGCTATAGCCTTGCATTCGGACCCGACAAGTTCCACCTGATCGGCGGCTTGGAGTGGATCGGCCTCAACAACGTGGGCTTCACGCCCAACGCCGATTACGCGCCCACCATCCCCCACCAGGCTTATATGGTTTTTCAAATGATGTTCGCCGTGATCACGCCGGCGCTGATCAGCGGCGCCTTCGCAGAGCGCCAGCGCTTCAAGGCCTTCGTGCTCTTCTCGTTGCTCTGGGCGACCTTCGTCTATGACCCGATCGCGCATTGGGTCTGGGGCGCCGGCGGATGGTTGCACAACCTTGGCGCGCTCGACTTCGCCGGCGGGACGGTCGTTCACATCAGCTCGGGCGTCTCGGCCCTCGTGGCGGCGCTCGTCCTCGGGCGGCGGCTGGGCTTTGGCAAAGAGAAGGTCGAGCCACATGACGCCACCATGACGATCCTCGGCGCATGCCTGCTCTGGTTCGGCTGGTTCGGCTTCAACGCGGGTAGCGCCGTCGCGGCCGGCAGCCTCGCAACCAGCGCCTTCGTCGTGACCAATACCGCAACCGCCATGGCCGCCCTGACGTGGATGACGGTCAGCTGGTGGCACAAGCGGCAGCCGAGCGTACTGGGCGCCGCCGCTGGGGCCGTCGCCGGCCTGGTGGCGATCACTCCCGCCTCCGGGTACGTCAACGTGATGGGCGCGATCGTGATCGGGTTCGGCGCTGGTGTGGTCTGCTACGCGGCCATTCAGCTGCGCGAGCGGATTCACGTCGACGATGCGCTCGACGTCTGGGCGGTTCACGGTATCGGCGGCACCTGGGGCGCGCTTGCCACCGGGCTGTTCGCGACCGTCGCCATCAACTCGAGTGCGGCAAACGGCCTCTTCTATGGCAACCCGAAGCAGGTCCTGATTCAGCTGGCGGCGATCGGCGCAGCGTGGGGCTGGGCAGCTGTCGGCACCTTCGTCATTCTCAAAATCGTCAACCTGTTCGTACCGCTCCGCGTTCAGGAAGAGGAGGAACTCCTCGGCCTCGACATCTCGCAACACGGCGAACCCGCGTACGCCCTTTAAGAAGGAGGAAAAAAGACCATGGACGCGACAACTGTCATCGCAGTGATCTCGTGCGCGATCGTCCTTTGCGGCTGGCTGGTGCTGCCGCACTCGGCAACGACGACCATCAAGCCGGTCGTCGTCAGCGAGGAGAGGAAGCCCGTCTCGGTTTCGGCCTAACAGAACGCACGACCGATAGCTTCGAGGCGGTTTCAGTGCTGAGCGTCAGCCTGCGGGCCGCCCGAAGCTGGATCGTGCGGCCGACCTCGTCCACCTCCTCGACCGTGATCCGCGTTCCCGGGTGGAGGCCTCGGTCGTGAAGGTACTGCAACAGCGGCGGGGCTTCCCGCTGGGCCACCTCTGAGATGCGGGTGATCGTCCCCGTGTCCCCCGGCCGAAGCGCCGAAAGGCGAAGTTCGTTCGCCCGCATCGTCGAGTGCCCGGGGATCGGGTTGCCGTGCGGGCAGGTCTTCGGTCGTCCCAGGCTTCGGTAGAGCGTCTCCTCCACCACCTCCGACACCGCGTGCTCGAGGCGCTCGGCCTCGGCGTCTGCCGTGACCCAATCGAGCCCGAGCACGTCGGTCAGCCAGCGCTCCATGATGCGATGCCGTCGCACGATCGCCGCGGCGGCGTCGTCGCCCCGCGGGGTCAACTCGATCTCCTTGTGGGCGTTGAGCCGCACCATCCCATCGCGCGTCATCCGTCGCAGGGCTACCGTTACGGTCGGCCGGCTCACCGAAAGCCAGTCCGCCAGTCGCGCGCTGCGTACCGGTTCGCCCTCCGCGCGAATGTAATAAATCGCCTCCAGGTAGTGGGCGATGACCTCCGAGGGCGGAGCGGTGCGTGTGTTAGCGTTAACTAATCCTGAGCTTCGCACCTACTAACACTATCGAATCGTGAGCCACGCCGCGGCCGCCGCGCTGGGCGCGATCGCCGGCGCCACCATCTTCATCGGTCTCCCGGTCGGGCGGATTCGAGGCATCTCCAAGACGGTCCAGGGCATGCTCAACGCCATCGCCACCGGCGTGCTGCTCTTCCTGCTCTGGGACATCCTCAGCCACGCCGCCACTCCGATCGAGACCAGCCTCGCCGCCCTACGGCACGGCGATCGCGGCTTTGCGGCGCTGGTGCTGATCTTCGCCGCCGGCGTCGGGGTCGGCCTGCTGGGCCTCGTGTACTTCAATGCCCGGCTGTTCGGACGGACCAAGCATGCGCCGCCCCCGGCCCCCAAGACGCTCGCCATGATGATTGCCACGGGGCTGGGCCTGCACAACCTCTCGGAGGGGCTCGCGATCGGCCAGTCCGCCGCCACCGGGGCGGTCGCCTTCGCCGTCGTGCTCGTCATCGGCTTCGCGCTCCACAACGTCACCGAGGGCTTCGGGATCGCCGCGCCGCTGGCCACCGACAGCTCGATGCCGTCCTGGGGCTTTCTCTTCGTCGCCGGCTTGATCGGCGGTGCCCCAACCTTCCTCGGAACCGTGGTCGGCTACCTCTTCACCTCCACCTATATCTATGTGCTGTTCCTGGCCCTGGCGGCCGGCGCTCTGTTCTACGTCGTCAACGAAATGTTCCATATCGGCCGTCGCTTGAACTCTCCGGCAGCGATGGCGTGGGGATTGCTCCTCGGGTTCTTACTCGCCTATGGCACGGACCTCTTCCTGACCTACGTCGCCGCGTAGATAGACTAGTCGGGCCGTGAGCGTCGTCTTCGAACACGCGACCCTCCTCGACTGCACCGGCCGCGATCCCCAACCCAACGCGCGCGTGGTCGTCGAGAGGGGACGCATCCAGCGGATCGGTCCAGCGGCCGGGCCCGCCGGTCCCCGGGATGCCCAGGTCATCAATTGCCAGGGCCGCACCTTGATGCCCGGGCTGCTCGACGCGCATGTCCACCTGGCCAGTCTCGACCTCGATCCGGTTGAGGAGGTGGCCCTCGCCCCGGCGGTGATCGCGCTTCGGATCGCTCGCCAGATCGAAGACACGCTGCAGGCCGGCTTCACGACGGTGCGCGACGCCGGTGGCCTCGATTGGGGGTTCAAGGAAGCCATCCGCCTCGGACTGATCCGCGGACCGCGACTCTTCATCAGCGGACCATTTCTCTCGCAAACCGGTGGCCACGGTGATAACCAGCGGCCTCGCACGGCCCGCGAGCTCTTCCGCGCGGTGCACGGCCTGACCAGCGAGACCATCCTGGCCGACGGCCCCGACGAGGTCCGGCGGGCGGCCCGGGAGGCGCTGCGACGCGGCGCCGACCAGATCAAGGTGATGGCGAGCGGCGGCGCCGCTTCGCCGACCGATGAGCTCAATCACGTGCAATTCTCGGTCGACGAGCTAGCTGCTGCCGTCGATGTCGCGGGCGCGGTCGGAACCTACGTGCTCGCCCACGCTTATAGTCCGCGAGCAATCCAGAACTGCCTGCGGGCCGGCGTCCGGTCCATCGAGCACGGAA
>DATNMN010000007.1:0-5523 GCA_035602295.1 Candidatus Dormiibacterota bacterium
CAGTGGCAATACATCAGCGGCGGCGGCGCCTGGGCGACTGCCGACGCGCTTACCGGGCACGGACCCGGCCCGGGCAGCCGGCTGCTACGGATGGATCTCAAGTCCGGCGCGATCGACTCCTGGTACAAGCGCAGCGACATCGAGTTCACGGTCGCGGGCGCCGACGGAGGCGGACATCCGATCCTCGAGGTCTGGAAATACCAAACCAGGCAGCTCCTGCTCATCACCGGGGCGGGCTCCGCCACCATCCTTCTCCCGGCGCCCGGGTCGGCGGTGCCATCGCTGAGCAATTTCGTTCATCCCGTTGCCGATTCGCACGGCATTTGGTTCGGCGACACCGGCGGCACGATCTCCCTCTACACGCCGGCGACCGGTATCAAGCAGATGGCCCAGATCGGCTCGAGCACCCTCGCCGCCGCCGGCGGCTGCCACTAGGAGGTCGTCTGCCGGAAAGATGTCCCACTGGAAATGGCTCGGGGTGTTCGGCTTGACGTCCACAGTGCTGCTCGCGACGGGTTGCGGACAAACGAGCACGACGCAGCACCCGTCACCAGCAACGGGTTCATCGTCTGCGTCGCCGGCAGCCTCGGCCCATTACGCCACTGCGAAAGATGCCGGGATCGCTGGAGTGGTGGCCAAAACCGGCGCCAGCTACCGGGCGGACGGACTCTGTCCCAGCGGCCAATCCTGTCTGAGTGGCGCCCAGGTCTTCGGCAACGCCGACCCCAGTGCGGGGCTCAACGCGGCGTATGTCCAAGTGGGCCATGGCGGGTCCGGCGGCGGTGGCGCTTGCTTCGCCTATGTGTTCTATGACTCATCGGGCTGGCATCTGTTTCCGCCGGTGGTGTGTGGCCAGCAGGGCGGATCGAACCCGATCCTGGGCTACACAGATCAGGTCCAGGTAGCGGCCGGCGGCTGCGGAAACGTCCGCCAGCAGCCCACCCTTAGCTCCAAGGTTGTCGCCTGCCTCAAGAACGGGACAACGGTGACCATCGATGACACCCCTCCTCGGTATATCGATGGCCACATCTGGTGGAGCGTTAATCACGGGCAGGGCTTCATGGCCCACGACGTCCTCGTTCCTTAGGTACTAGCTAGAGCGACACCCAGCCGCTCCGATCCAGATCATATGGCCTGATGACGACCTTCACCTTTCGATCCGGTCCAGCGACGCGCTTGAAAGCCTCGGCGACTCTTGTCGCGAGCTCCTGCAGAGCGTCTTTCGTGCGCACTTTCTTTTCCCATAGATCAACGTTGATTCGTGTCACCGTTCCATGGAAGCCGTCAGGCGTAAGGATGGGAACAAGGTCGACCGCGTTTGCATCGATTTCGAGTGGAGGCATGCTCGTCAATGCTTGCTTGAGGGCATCCTCAATTTCCGATAGCCGATCTTCTTTTCTCAGGTTGAAAACGGTGACGAGTGGCATGCGATCAGCGTCGCTCGCCTGACCGTCGTTGCTCCTCGCGTTCCTCTCGCACCAACTTGCGGATCAGCAGCACGTAGCCGACGGCGAAGATGAGAAAGATCCCCAGCCCGATCCAACCGGCGGCGGTGTCCTTGGAGGTGAAGCCGAGGATGACAGCGACGAGGCCCAGCATTGCCACCACACCAACCCATGCTGTGGAGCTGTACGACACCCTGACTGGCCCTTCGTAGCGAGAACGCCCAAGGTACGCCGGCGCTTCTAGCGACTCCAGGTCGTTATCGCCGGATGGGGTCATTGCCGCTACTCGAGGTAGTCTTTCAGCTTCTTGCTGCGGCTCGGGTGCCGCAGCTTGCGCAGCGCCTTCGCCTCGATCTGGCGGATGCGTTCCCGGGTGACGCCGAACCTCTTCCCCACTTCTTCCAGCGTCCGCTGGTGACCGTCGATCAAGCCAAATCGCAGCTGCAGCACGCGCCGTTCGCGCGGCGTAAGCGTATCGAGGATGTCTTCCACCTCCGTGCGCAGCATCGTGAGCGACGCGGCGTCTGACGGGGAGGTCGCGTCCTTGTCCTCCACGAAGTCGCCGAGGTGCGAGTCTTCCTCTTCACCGATCGGGGTTTCGAGCGAGACCGGGTCCTGCGAGACCTTCACGATCTCCCGCACCTTCTCGGCCGAGATCCCCATCTCGTCGCCGATCTCCTGGTCGGTGGGCTCGCGGCCTAGCTCCTGCAAGAGCCGGCGGGAAACCCGGACCAGCTTGTTGATGGTCTCGACCATGTGCACCGGGATCCGGATGGTGCGCGCCTGGTCGGCGATCGCGCGGGTGATCGCCTGGCGGATCCACCAGGTGGCGTAGGTCGAGAACTTGTAGCCCTTGTGGTAGTCGAACTTCTCGACTGCGCGGATCAGGCCCATGTTGCCTTCCTGGATCAGGTCGAGGAAGGACATGCCGCGGCCGATGTACTTCTTCGCGATCGAGACCACCAGCCGGAGATTGGCCTCGGTCAGCTTGTGCTTGGCATCGTCGTCGCCGGCCTCGATCGCCTTGGCAAGCGTCACTTCCTGCTCCGCCTTCAGCAGGGCGACGCGTCCGATCTCCTTCAGGTACATCCGGACCGGGTCGTCCAGCGAGACCGAGTCCATCGCCTCGATCGTGGCAATCAGGTCATCGTCGATCTCGACGACTTCCTCGAAGTCCTTCTCCCCGTCGGAGACCTCGATGCCCATGTCCCGGAATACGTTGAAGATCCGGAACAGCTGGTCGGGGTCGAGCTCGACGTCGGGAAAGCCGGCAAGGATGTCGTCCGGACTGAGGAATCCCTGTTCCTTGCCTTTGACGATCAGGGCTTCGGCGGCCAGGACCATCGGGTCTTCGGCGCGCTTCAGCTTGCCGCTACCGGCCGGGGGGACTTTCTTGGGTGTGGGGGCGTCCTTGACGTTAACCCGAGCCATATCTCACTGCTTTCAACGCGTCCAACTCACGGGCCAAGCGGTCATTCTCCTGCATCAGACTAACGAGCCGAGATTCATCCCCTGACGCCCGCACCGCACGCATCTCAGCCACTAAGGCTTTCAACCGTCGTTGGGAGGCGTTTATTTTAAGTGTTTGGAGACATTGTTCCAGTGATTGGCGCAGCGCCGCCTCGGACCCGCTGTCCAGCTCGGGGTAGCGGGTCATCGCGACGGCCGAAATCAGCCCCTGCTCGTCCGGCGTGAACTCAGAAAGCCGATCGGTGGGCCGGGCCGTTGCATCACCTTCAACCATCTGTTGCAATCTAGCGAAGACCTGCTCGTAGGCCGGGGAAGAAAAATTGACCTCCCGCAGTTCCCCGGCGACCTCCGCCACCAGGTCCGGCCGCTCGATCAGCAGCCCGAGCAGGTAGCCCTCGTCCTTCTGGAACGCCTGCCCGCTCGCGGCCACTGTCCCCGCTCCTCCAGGTGCCGCCAGGGTAGCGGCATACGCCTCGTTTCGAGGGCGATTTCGCTCCCCGTTAGGAGGAGGACCAGGGTGGGGGTTTCTTCCCGACTTCAACGCTTGAACGTCGCGAAGCAGGGCGGCTGGCTCGATGCGTAGCCATCCTGCGGCCTGTTGGGCATAGATTTCCAGCACGGACGCCTCCGGGATCTTCGCCAGCACCGGGATCACTAATTCGGCAGCCCGCCGGCGCTCCCCGGCGTCGGTGAGATCAAGGCTACCCAGCGCCTGGCGGAGCAGGTACTCCCATTCGGGCAGCGCGTGCTCCCGCAGGTTGGCCCAGCCGTCCGGATTGGCCCGCAGGTAGTCGTCCGGGTCCTTACCCTGGGGGACCCGCACAACCTTTATATATATGCCGGATTTCGACGCCAGCTCAATCGCGCGCTGGGTGGCGTTGAGTCCGGCGTCGTCGCGGTCGAACGCTAGGACCAACTCCTGGGTTTCCCGCTTGAGCAGCCGCACCTGGTGCTCGCTCAACGCCGTACCGGAGGTGGTCACGACGTTGGTGACGTTCGCCTGCCAGGCGGTGATGGCGTCGAAGTACCCCTCCATCAGAACGGCGTGCTTCATCTCGTGGATCGACTTACGGGCTCGATGCAAATTGAAGAGGGTCCGGCCCTTGTCGTAGAGCGCCGTCTGCGACGTATTCAGGTACTTCGGCTGGTTGGTGTCGTCGATCACCCGGCCGCCAAAGGCAACCAGTTCGCCGTGCTCGTCGTGGATCGGGATCATGATTCGCTGACGAAACCGGTCCCACAACTCACCACGACTCTCGTCCCTCCCCCCTTGGGGGAGGGCAGGGTGGGGGCTGATCGCCAGGCCCGCCTCGAGCAGCTCGCCCTCCGACACGCCATGCTTGCGGAGGAACCGGACCAGGTTGTCCTTATGCTGGCCCGCGGGCGCGAACCCAAGCTGGAACTCGGTCATCGACGCCCGGGTGACGCCGCGTGACTCGAGCTGGATCAGGGCCCGCTGCCCAGCCGGGTTTTCGAGCAGGATGTGATGGAAGTACTGGGCGGCCAGCAGGTTGAGTCGCTGGATAGTGCGCTTGAGCTCCCGTTGCCGGCCTGCGCCGGGCGACTCCTCGAGGACGACCCCGGTCTTGTCGGCCAGCAGCCGCAACGCCCCCTTGAAGTCGACGTGCTCGATGTCCTGGATGAAGGTGAAATGGTCGCCACCCTTCTGGCAGCCATAGCAATGCCACAGCTGCTTTTCCGGCGATACATATAAGGATGGAGTTTTCTCCTGGTGGAAGGGGCACAGGCCCTTCAGATCCCGGCCGGCCTTTTGCAGCCGCAAGTGTTCCGAGACCAGGTCGACCAGATCCAGCCGGTCCTTGATCTCCTGGACCGCGTCCTGTTTTACCGGCGGCATGGGGGGAAGCTTACACTCGGCAATTCGATTTCCGGCGGCGTACGATGGCCTTACCTGGAGGTGGTAACGATGGCAAAGTACGCGGTACTAGGCGGCTACACGGCCGAAGCATGGTCGAAGATGGTAGAGAACCCCGGCGACCGGACGGCAGCCGTCACCAAGGCTGTCGAGGCATTGGGCGGCAAGCTCGAAACGTTTTACTGGAGCTTCGGCGATGATGACTTCCTCGGAATTATCGAGGCGCCTGACGATATCGCGGCGGCGGCGTTCTCTGTCGCTGTTGGCAGCAGCGGGTCGCTGCGGAACCTACGCACGATCAAGTTGATCTCGATCGACGAAGGCCGGAAGATGCTTGAGAAGGCAAAGGCGACGAAGGCTGTCTACGCTCCGCCAGGAGCAAAGACACCGGCGGGCGTCCGCTAGTAACCAATCTCTCCACTACCCCTCCCCCTCGCGGGGAGGGTCGGGGGTGGAGGGTTTAGATCTCCTTTCCCCTGTGCCGACTCAGCGCTCGACGGCGCGGATCCTAGCCAAGACCTCTGAAAGGGGACGCTTGCCTGAAATCCGGGCGCGCGGCTTCACGTCGAGTAAATCGCCGTGTGCCCGAGTCGCGCGCCCTTCAGCCACCATCTGGTCGAGGACGCTACGCGCCTGAAGGGGCACGCCAGCGTTCTTCCTCGGCCCGCGGATTCTCACCTTGCGCATGGTCTACGTATACCAAATGGCGCCAGCCGTTAAGCCTCGGACCCA
>DATNMN010000008.1:0-8122 GCA_035602295.1 Candidatus Dormiibacterota bacterium
GGCAGATAGAGGTTCGCGATCGATTGGATCAGGAGGAGGATCACGACCACGACCACCTCGACGGCGTACGGGCGCAGGTAGCCCCTCAAAAGCCGGACCAGACCGCCCATTGCCCGCTTGATGATATCGTCGGCGGACAGAAAATGGAGGCATACATCTGCCGGACCTGCGGCGTGCAGCAGGCGGCGAGCGAACGTCCGCCTGCCGCGTGCGCGATCTGCGACGACGAGCGGCAGTATGTGCCCCCCGCGGGCCAGCTGTGGGCCACGCTCGCTGAGCTGCGCGCCGAGGGCCGCCGGATCGAGGTGCGCGAGCTCGAGCCCAAGCTGAGCGGTATCGGTGCTGATCCGCAGATCGGCATCGGTCAGCGGGCGTTGCTCGTTCAGACACCGGGCGGGAACTTCATGTGGGACTGCCTGGGTTTCATCGATGACGAGGGCATCGCGGCGGTACGGGCCCGCGGGGGACTGCACGGGATTGCGATGTCGCACCCGCATTTCTATGGGGTGTGCGTCGAGTGGAGTCACGCCTTCGCCGGCGCCCCGATTTACATCCCTACGGCGGATCGTCGGTGGGTCATGCGTCCCGACCCCGCCGTTCGCGACTGGGAAGGCACGATCGAGCCGCTCCCGGGGGTCACGCTGATCCAATGTGGCGGTCATTTCGATGGGAGCGCCGTGCTGCACTGGGCCGCGGGCGCGGAGGGCCGTGGGGCGCTGATGACGGGCGATACCATCACCGTGGTCCCCGATCGCCGGTTCGTCAGCTTCATGCGAAGCTATCCGAACGACATTCCTTTACCGGCGGCAATCGTCAGGCAAATCGTCGCGGCGGTCGCGCCCTATCCCTTCGACCGCATCTATGGCGGCTGGTGGGACCGCGTCGTCGCTCGCGATGGACCAGCGGCCATCCAGCGGTCCGCCGACCGCTACATTCGCTGGATCAGTGACCCGGCTTTCCCCTCCCCGGGCTACACCAGATAGTCGTAGAGCAGCTCTTCGCTGCCCAACGGCCGGAAGTTCAGCTGGATCTGCTCCATGCGCTTCAGCAGCGGGGCAAGGTCCGCCTTGTTCTTCAGCTCGATGCCGACCAGCGCGGCCCCGCGTTCCTTGTTGGTCTTCTTGATGTACTCGAAGCGCACGATGTCGTCAGTCGGCCCCAGCCCATCGTCGACGAACTGCCGCAACTGGCCCGGCTTCTGTGCGAACTCGATGATGAAGTAGTGCTTACGGCCCTGGTAGACGAGGCTGCGCTCCATGATCTCGGGGTAGCGGAGGATGTCATTGTTCCCGCCGCTCAGGACGCAGACCACGGTCTTGCCCTTGATCTCGCCCCCAACATCTTCCAGCGCCGAGAGCGCAAGCGCGCCCGCAGGCTCGGTGATGATGCCTTCGTTCTGGTAGAGCTCGATCATGGTGGTGCAGATCCGCCCCTCGGGGACGAGCACGACCCGATCGACGTGTTTTCGGACCAGCTCGAAAGTGAGCTGGCCAGCGGTGCGGACCGCGGCACCGTCGACGAAGGTGTGGAACTCGTTGAGGGTGACCACCCTCCCCTGCTTGAGCGCCTCGTACATCGACGGCGACCCCGCCGGCTCGGCGCCGATGATCGAGACCGACGGATTGCGCTCCTTTAGATAGGATGCGACGCCGGACGCCAAGCCACCGCCGCCGATCGGAACGATGACGAGGTCGACGCTACCCTTCAAGGCATCGTCGATCTCCTTGCCAACGGTCCCCTGGCCGGCGATCGTCAGCAGGTCGTCGAAGGGATGGACGAAGATGCCCTTTGCCTGTTCGCAATACGCCTGCGCGGCCTGGTTGGCTTCGTCGTAGGAATCGCCGACCAACCGGATCTCGACCAGGTCGCCGCCAAAGTGCTCGACCCGCTCGATCTTCTGGGTCGGGGTGATCCGGGGCATGAAGATCGTCCCCTTGATGCGAAGGTGCGCGCAGGCAAAGGCGACGCCCTGGGCGTGGTTGCCGGCACTGGCGCAGATCACGGGCCGGCGCCTGTCTTCGGCCGGCAGCGAGGCGATTTTGTTGTAGGCGCCGCGGATCTTAAACGAACGCACCGCCTGCATGTCCTCGCGCTTGATCAGGATGTTCGCGCCGTAGAGCTCGGACAACCGGGCCGAAGGCTGGAGCGGGGTCGTCGCCACGATGCCATGCAGCCGCCGTTCCGCCTCCTCGACCGCCCGGGTGATGTCCATCGCGTCCCGAATAGTACCGGGCTGATCCCTGCGCCGGTTCACGAAGCCGTCACCAACCTGCCAACGAATCGCGTCCGTGCCCTTGACCGATCAAGCCCGAGCCGTATCCGAACCGCGGCAACGCGTGAAATCTCTCCTACGGCCCTATCGGTCCGGCCGGGGCGGTCATATAGTCGGTGCACCCGGAGGCGGGAACCGACCTCCGAGGCGGAACTAATCGCAGGAGGAATTGATGAGCAAGCGCGAGAAGAAGCAAGGCGACCAGGGCGGGCAACCGCAAACGCAGCCGTGGCCGAGCAAGCAGGGCGGCGCCCAACCTGGCCAGCAGTGGCCAAGCAAGCAGGGCAACCAGCCCGAGCACAAGCCGACCACCTGGCCGACGCAGCCCGGACAGGGCCGCTAGGTCCGACTTTTTCGATAAGTGGCGCTCCATCAAGATTGATGGGGCGCCGCTGCATTTCTACGGGGCTCGGAAAAACGCCGCCAGCCGCTGGGCTTCATCGTCGACGTCGCGCTTCACGGACCTCGGGATCGGGTCGAACGGCTTGAGCTCGACGCGACCTCTTTCCTCGCGCCAGGTTCCCGCCACGGCGCCATCGATGAGAAAGGTGGGAACCGAGTGCGGCGTCTTGGTATTGAAGACCAGCGGGCGGTATCGCTCGGGAAGGATTTGTGTGCGCCGCGCGTGCACCAGCAACGTGGCGTCCCACGTGGCCAGGAAACGGACCGGTGCCGGCGTATCGGCGTCGGGCAACGGCGCCCGCGGCAGGTCGATCAGGTCTTTCCCTTTTTCATCGCGGAAATGTCTCAGGGACATTCGCTCGACCACCGGAACTAATTTCGCGTGCGGGATTCCGGCCCAGTCCGCAATTTCGCGGATGGTCGCGGGCCCGAACCCAGCCAGATACCGGCGGATGACGTGCTCGAGTGCAGCCGGCTCGGCATGCGCGGCAGGCCGGATCCAGGTTTCGGCGAGGCCATAGAGGTCGGCGCGTCGCTGTTCCCAGGTGCCGGTCGGCGGAACCCGAACCATCTCGAGCCATTGGGCAACGCCACCAAACGCGAACGGCGGCAGGCCTCGCTCGGCGAGAATTGCTTTCAACTCATCGGCCCGTCGCGGGCCTGTCGCCAGCTGTTCGCGGAGCGCATCGACGGCCGCCTTAATGTCGAGCTCGCTGATCTGATGGCGCGTGACGCGTCGCCACCAATCCTGTCGGGGCTGTCTGATGGCGGCCAGGAAGAGCCAGTAATCGCGCGCGGACACCATGTGAATCGTGCTGCGCAGCAGCGTGCCTTGAATCACGCGGCGCTGCTGGAGCGCCGCGGTCAGACTGTCGCGGCGAAAGTTGCGCATTCGCGACCAGAGACCGATGTATCCCGAGGGCGCATATTGCGTTTGCAGGCCGCCGACGCGTTCGATCATCGAGACCAGTGGGAGCGGTGATCGCTCCAGCAGGAACTGCCGGGCCAGCAGGGCGCGATTGAGCTCGCGCGGCGTCAGAGTGCGCGGCACTGTCAATCCCCTCCCCCTCTGGGGGAGGGCAGGGTGGGGGCTCTCAGCCGCTGACGGCTGCGACGCTGGCCGCGCTGCTCGCGGCAGCCGAATCCTCAGCATGGAGAAGGATCAAATACCAACCGAGCAAGACGAGCATCGCGAGGTCAGGAGACGCGACGACATCGGGCTCCAGCTCCACCGCGCCCCTCGCTTTGACGATGCCGTGGCGTCCTTTGAACCGGATCAGCGGTTTTTCGTTGTCCTGCCACAGCCATTCGGATTGCCAAAAATTCGCCGACGACAAGCGGACGGTGCGGCCGTCAGGAAACTCGAGCGTCCCGCCACCGACCCAGCGTGGCTGAAAGACCGCGATGTCGGTATCGGAGCCCGCCGTGCGGACCGTTACGCGCGGGTGCCAGAAGCCCTGGCGTTTGAAGGTCCAGTGACCGCCGGCCGCCTGCGCATCGGCCAGCGAGCCGCGCTGGAACCCCAGCGTGGCGACAACGTCGTCGCCAGCACGCAGTTCGTGCTCGCGCTTGCGCACCACGGGCTGGATCCAGAGAAGCTCCTGTCCGGCGAACTCGGAAATGGGCCGCACGTCGTCAGTTTAAGCAAGCCCGACCGCGGCGGAACGACAGCGGATCGCCTAGGCAATTTGGCCTAGATTTGATCGAAGGACTCGCACTTTTTGTTACGAGGCCGCACCTATCCGTCTAACACCTAGGTGGAACCCACACCTTCTTGCTTTAGGCCGGTACATACCTCTTACTCAGATGCCGGACCCGCTCCGCGTCCTGATCGTCGAGGATCGGCCCGACGACGCCGCGCTGGTCGCCAAGCACCTGCGGGATGCAGGCCTCAGTGCGGTCTGGGAACGGGTCGACACGGAGGCGGCCTTTGCGGCCAAGCTGCATGCCGGGTTGGACCTCATCATCGCCGACTACCATCTGCCCCAATTCAGTGCGCCGCGCGCGCTCGACATGCTCAAGAAGCTCGACCTCGACATCCCGTTTATCGTGGTCTCTGGGACCGTCGGAGAGGATGCCGCCGTCGCCGTGATGCGTAGCGGCGCGCGCGACTATGTGTTCAAAGACAACCTGTCCCGGCTCAAACCGGTGGTCGAACGTGAAGTTCGCGCCGCGGCCGGGCGAAAGGCCGCGCGTCTGGCGCAGGGCGAGCATCTGCGGCGACTTGCCAGCATCTTCGATTCCGCGCTCGACGCAGTCGTCACGATGGACGCCGACGGGCTGATCACTGACTGGAATCCGATGGCTGAAACCATCTTTGGCTGGCAGAAGTCCGAGGCCGTTGGCCGATTGGTGGCAGATACCATCATTCCCCAGCGCTATCGAGAGTCTCATCGTCTGGGTCTCCGCCGGTTTCTGGAAACGGGCGTAGGGCCGGTTCTCAACACGCGCCTGGAACTGGACGGCCTGCATCGCGACGGCCATGAATTCCCAATCGAGCTCTCCATCGGGGCAACGCGATCCGGTCAAGGCTATGCCTTTAGCGCGTTCGTGCGCGACATCAGTGAGCGCCACCGCGCTGAGGAAGCGGTCCGCGCGAGCGAAGAACGTTACCGGCAGATCGTTGAAACCGCTTTCGAGGGTGTGTGGATCATCGATAGCAACAATGAAACGACCTTTGTGAACCACCCCATGGCCGACATGCTCGGCTACGCCCCGGAGGAGATGCTGGGAAAACCGGTCCTCACGTTCATGGACGCCGACGCGCAGGCCGCCTTCGCGGCGAATCGCGACGGGCGGCAGGGGGCCCATCAGCCCACGCACGAGTTCCGCTTCAGACGGAAGGATGGGTCGGAGCTCTGGGCACTGGTGGAGTCGAGCCCTCAAATTGACGCAGCGGGGACATACATGGGATCACTCGCGATGGTGACCGACGTCACCGACCGCCGGCGCGGTCAGGAAGCGCTTCGTCGGCTGGCAGGGATGGTGGCCACATCGAACGACGGGATCATGGCCGTCGACCTGACTGGCCTCATCCTGAACTGGAACGGTGGCGCCGAGCGCATGTACGGCTACACCGCGGAGGAAATCATCGGTCGCAGCATCTCGACAATCACGCCCGAGGCCAAAGCCAACGAATTAACCAACATCCTGGATCGAGCGCGCCGTGGCCAGACCATCGAACCGGTCGAGACCCTGCGCAAACGAAAAGACGGCACCCTGGTGGAAGTCTCGATCAGCTTCTCAACGCTTGCCGACGTCGATGGCACGGTGATTGCAACCACCGGCATTCACCGAGATATCAGCATCGCCAAACGGGCGGCGGAGGCACTCCGGGCGAGTGAGGAGCGTTACCGGCGGATCGTCGAAACCGCATACGAGGGTATCTGGGTGATCGATGCGCAGAACCTGACGACCTTTGTCAATCCCCGGATGGCCGAGATGCTGGGCTTGACCGTCGACGAGATGGTGGGTCGGTCCGTCTTGAGCTTCCTCGATGCCGAAGCTCGAGCGTCCTTTACCGCCGGCCAACCTGACCGCCTCAAGGGCAACGCGCAACACCGTGAAGTCCGGTTTACACGAAAGGACGGCACCGATTGCTGGACGTTGCTCAGCATCAGGCCCAACTTTGACCAGGCCGGGCACTATGAGGGCTCGCTGGCGATGGTGATGGACATCACCGAGCGACACCGCATCCAAAAGGCCCTCGAATACCAGGCGCTTCACGACGCGCTGACCGGGCTGCCGAACCGGCTGCTGCTGGCCGAGCGGCTGGGCCAGGCGCTGCTCTTGGCCCGGACGGCGCACCAGCAAGTTGCCGTGCTGATCCTCGATCTGGATCACTTCAAGGAAGTCAACGAAACCTTTGGTCTGCAGGCCGGTGACCGCGTGCTCGAACAGGTAGGACCCCGCCTTGGAGCCGAGATTGGAGCCGAGGACATGGTCGCCAGGCTGAGCGGTGACGAGTTCGCGGTGCTGTTGACGAGGACGGATCCAAAGGCGGCGAGCGTCAAGGCGGGATGTCTACTCGAGGCGCTGGAGCGCCCGTTCGAAGTGGAGGGACAGCATCTCGACGTCGCGACCAGTATCGGGATTGCGATCTTTCCGGACGACGGCGATGACGCAGGCACGCTGTTGCGCCGCGCGGACATCGCGCTGTTCGTTGCCAAGCAGGCGCGGGGCGCGTTCGTCCGCTATGCGCCGGAATTCGAAAAACAGGGGGCCAGCCGCCTCGCGCTGATGGCCGAATTGCGACAGGCGCTGCACGACAACGATCAGCTGTTTTTGCAGTTCCAACCACTGGTCAGTCTTCGTGATCGCACCCTTGCCGCCGTCGAGGCCCTCGTCCGGTGGCAGCATCCGCAGCGAGGCCTCGTCCCGCCGATGGAGTTCGTGCCCTTTGCCGAGAAGACCGGGCTGGTCCAGCCGCTGACGAAGTGGGTGCTGGCCTCGGCCCTCAAGCAGTCGGCCGCCTGGCATCGAGGCGGCCACCAGATCCCGGTGTCGGTGAACATTTCGATGCGCGACCTGGTCGATCCTGCGTTTCCGCAACTGCTCTCGAAGCTGCTTCGCGACGCCGGAGCGGAGCCGTCCTGGGTGCGGCTCGAAATCACCGAGAGCGTCATTATGAACAAGCCGGAGCAAGCGATCAACACGCTGTCTCAACTGCGAAAACTCGGCATCCGCCTGGCGGTGGATGACTTCGGGACTGGTTATTCGTCCCTCGCCTACCTCGACCGCCTTCCGGTCGACGAGATCAAGATCGACAAGTCCTTCGTGTCCGCAATGGTCGGGGAAGTCAGTCGGAGCAATATCGTGCGAGCGTCGATCGATCTAGGTCACAGCCTGCGGCTCGAAAGCGTTGCCGAGGGCGTCGAAGATGCCCGGACGTGGGAAGTGCTGGCGGCGCTCGGCTGCGACACCGCACAGGGATACTTCATCAGCCCGCCGCTGCTCGCCGAGGAGGTCCTTCCCTGGCTCGCGACCTGGAAGGATCCGTTGGCCAAATCCGTCCACCAGGCGGCCTGAACTCCAGCCTCGAACGCTGAGGGCGCAAATAGCGCACAAATGGCGAATTCGCCAATCCTAAGTATTGGGAAATGTTATAGCGCCGTCGTTCAAATAAAGGAAAGACTGGACGAAGTTGTCTGAATACGCCAGAATTGGGTAGAAAATCCGGGTGACAAAAGTTAAGGCGCGGGTCCAAGTCGATCCGCTGGTGGCGAGCGCGGAAGCGCTGATCCTGAAGGGGAAGGATCAAGGTTACCTGTCCCCTGACGACGTCATGAAGGCGTTCCCCTCGATCGAGGGCAATGCCGACGGTTTCGTTCGGGTCGCCGCCGTCTTCCAGGAGATGGGCATCCAGGTGACGGCCGACGGCGAGGCCGAGCCGGAAACCGACGAGGAGGAAACCCTCACCGAGGTCGAGGTTGTCAGCTCGGTCGCCCT
>DATNMN010000009.1:0-5583 GCA_035602295.1 Candidatus Dormiibacterota bacterium
AAAGAAAGGTAGAGGGGACCGAGGAGTACCCTCTTGACCACGACGTTTGCTGACCTGGGCGTAAATGCCCGCCTACTGACCGCACTTTCCCGCAACTCGATCGATAGCCCCGTCCCCGTTCAGGTAGAGGCCATCCCCCCCATGCTGGCCGCCCGTGATGTCGTCATCCAGGCCCCCACAGGCTCTGGCAAGACGCTTGCTTACATGCTGCCGCTCGTCGAGCGGCTGTACGCCGTCAGCGGCCCCGGGCCGCGCGCCCTGGTCGTCACCCCGACCCGGGAACTCGCGATCCAGGTGGACCGTGTCTTCCAGTCGCTCAAAACCGGCCAGAAGTCGGCGCTGATCTACGGTGGCGTCGGCTACGGTACCCAGGAGCTGGCGCTGCGCCAGGGTGTTGACGTCGTCATCGGCACCCCCGGCCGCATCCTCGACATGGTCTCGCGGCGCCGCCTGGCCTTGAGCCGGGTGCAGCTGCTCGTCCTCGACGAAGGCGACGAGATGCTCGATGCCGGCTTCGCACCGGACGTCGAGCGCATCATTGAGATGACCTACCAACCACAGATCGTCCTGGCCTCGGCCACCATGCCCGAGTGGGTCAGCCGGATGATCACGCGTCACCTCGACGATCCCGTCCGGGTTGTCGTGGCTGGCCCCATCGAGGACGCCCTCGAACACGGGCTGCTGCGCGTGAGCCGGCCCGAGAAGCTCCGAACCCTGAGCCGCCTGCTGCGCAATCACAAAGGCTCGGCGATCGTCTTCGGCCGCACCAAGCACGGCGTGCGCAAGCTCAGCCGGGACCTTCGCAACCTCGGCCACGACAGCGCCGACCTGCAGGGCAATCTCTCCCAGAACGTGCGCGATCGCACCATGGACGCGTTTCGCGGGCTGCGGACCAATGTCTTGGTGGCGACCAACGTCGCCGCCCGCGGCCTGGACATCAGCCACGTCGACCTGGTGATCAACTACGACCTGCCGGACTCGCCGCAATGGCTGACCCACCGGGTTGGCCGCACGGCCAGGATGGGCGTCAAGGGCCGAGCCCTGACCTTTCTGACACCTGAGGACGAGCCGGCCTGGCGGCAGCTTCGCCGTCAAGGCGCTCCGGCCCTCCAGGAGCTCGACGTCACCCATTTGCTGAGCGAGGGTGACTGGCGCTACGTCGCCGCCTCACTCGTAGAGCCGGCGGCTGTGGCCCCTCGGGGCCCCCGGCCGGCGCGCGCGGGCCAGCAGACCTGGCATGGCCGTCCTCGGCGTCGCCCGCGCGGGCCGTACCGATCGGACCAGCGGCAGGCTACGGCGGGCGGCTAGTCTAATAGGTGGGGGGCGACTCTACAACGGGGTGAGCTGATGGCTAAAAGCTCGGTAAGCGAAGTCCGAACGACCCAGGGATTCGACTTCATCCGCGAGCTTGGCCAGCAGTTACGCGTCGACAGCATCCGATCGAGCACGGCCGCGGGCTCCGGTCATCCCACGTCGTCGATGTCCGCCGCCGATCTGATGGCCGTGCTGATCACGCGCCACCTCCTTTACGACTGGAATAATCCGAGCGCGCCGACCAACGATCACCTCATCTTCTCCAAGGGCCATGCCTCGCCCTTGCTCTACGCCGTCTTCAAGGCGGTCGGAGTGATCAGCGACGATGAGCTCCTGACCTTCCGCAAGTTTGGATCGCGGCTCCAGGGTCATCCCACACCGATCCTTCCGTGGGTCGATGTTGCGACCGGGTCGCTCGGCCAGGGCCTGCCGATTGCCGTCGGGGTGGCGCTCGCCGGCCGCAAGCTCGACCGCCTGCCGTATCACGTCTGGACCCTGACCGGCGACAGTGAGCTGGCGGAAGGTTCGATCTGGGAAGGGCTCGACAAAGCCGGCTACTACGGGCTCTCGAACTTCACGGCCATCTTCGACATCAATCGCCTCGGCCAGCGCGGACCGACCGAGTACGAGTGGCAGACCGATGTCTACCGTGACCGAGTCCAGGCCTTCGGCTGCCGGGCGATCGTGATCGATGGTCACGACCTGGAGCAGATCGATGAAGCCCTGCAGCAAGCGCGGGAGGCGACTGGCAAGCCAACGGTCGTGATCGCGCGCACCATCAAGGGGAAGGGCTTCAGCGAAATCGAGAACAAGGAGAACTGGCACGGCAAGGCTCTCCCGGCGGACATGGCGGAACGGGCCATCAACGAGCTAGGCGGCATCCGGCACCTGCGCGTCGACGGCCTCAAGCCGGAGCCGGGCGAACCCGCGATCAAAGATGCGCGGGTTGACATCACCCTCCCTACCTATAAGAAGGGGGAGAAGGTCGCCACGCGCAAGGCCTACGGCGACACACTCAAGGCGCTGGGAGCTCGGCCGACCGTAGTGGCGTTGGACGGCGAGGTGAGCAACTCCACCTTTGCCGAGGAGTTCGCCAAGGCCTATCCCGACCGGTATTTCGAGATGTTCATCGCCGAACAGCAGTTGGTCGCCTCCGCGGTCGGCATGAGCGTGCGGCATTACATCCCATTCGCGTCAACCTTTGCCGCCTTCTTGACCCGGGCCTACGACTTCATCCGCATGGCGGCGATCTCGCAGGCAAATATTCGGCTCTCGGGATCACACGCCGGCGTCGAGATCGGCGAGGATGGCCCATCCCAGATGGCCCTCGAGGACCTGGCCATGATGCGCGCGGTGCATGGCTCAACGGTGCTGTACCCTTCCGATGCCACGTCGACGGCTCAGCTGGTCAAGGCCATGGCCGACCAGAGTGGCATCAGCTATATGCGCACGACCCGGGGCGCGTATCCCGTGCTCTATGACGACGCGACCAAGTTCCCGATTGGCGGCTCCAAGCTGATCCGCAGCGACCCCAACGACCGGGTCGTCCTGATCGGGGCAGGGGTGACGCTGCATAACTGTCTTGCGGCCGCCGACGAACTCGAAGGCGAGGGCATCAAGACGCGCGTCATCGACCTCTACAGCGTCAAGCCCGTCGACAAGGTCACGCTTCAAGAGGCGGCGGCCCTGACGCGGGGCCGATTGGTCGTCGTGGAGGACCATTACCCAGAGGGCGGCTTGGGCGCCGCCGTGATGGAGGCGCTGGCCGCCGACATGGATCCGCCGCGCATCGTGCACCTCGCCGTCCGGGGACTGCCCGGCTCCGGAAAGCCGACGGAGCTGATGGACAAGGCAGAGATCTCCGCTCGTCACATCGTCGCAGCAGCCAAGCGACTCTACGGGTTATAGGAGGGTAAAGGATGGCCGTTCTGAAAATCCTGGAGCTAGTCGGGACCTCGAAGGAGAGTTGGAGTGATGCGGCCCGTGAGGCCGTCAATGAGGCGGCGAAAACGGTTCGCGGCATCGAGACCGTTGAGGTGGTGCATTCGAAAGCGGTGGTTCAGAACAACCGTCTGACCGAGTACCAGGTGCAGGTCCGGATCGGCTTCCGCATCGACCGAGCCTCCGGCGCTGCCTCGAAGAAAAAGGCGTAGGGTAAGCGACCATCATGCTGCGAAGCCTCTTCGGCTCAAAGGTACCCGCGCGCGTCTTCATGCCACCCGGGATCGCGCTCCCGACGAGCGCCGTCCAGGCTCACCGGCAGCGGCATCCGGCCGCCCTCGGCCAGGCCAAGGCCGGGCAGATGCAGAATTTCATCGTCTTCTCGGATGGAACGCCCTCGGGTGATGCGGCCGCGAAGGCGATGCTTGACAGCGCCGAGGCGGACTACGCCGCGACCCAGGTATGGTTCGGCGGGCTGACCCCACCCGGCTTGCCCTTCTACGTTTACGCCGATCCCAACGCGGGTGGCGCATACCACTTGACCTGCGCCGGTACTGACGTGCACGTGCTCTCCGACCCGGTTCGGGCCCCAGGCTTTCTCACCGCAGAGATCGTGGAGGTCTTCCAGGCCGCGATCAACAACGGTTGGGACTGCGCCTTCACCAACGGCGAGGCGCTCTCGCGGGTGCTGGCCTTCGAACGCCATCCGGAGATCGCCGAGGAGTTCAACCCCACCGAGGAGGATTGGTGGGCCCAGGGACGCCGGGATTACGTCAACGACAACTCCGCGGGTGACACGGACCAGATCGCGGCGGGCTGCGGCGACCTCTTCCTTTATTACCTGCATGCCCAGCTCACCTTCGACTGGACCACCCTGTGCGGAGCGGGCGGCTCGACACTCGGTGCAACCTACCAGTCGTTGACCGGCTACGACCCGAAGCAGGGGTTCAGCGATTTCGTGGCGGCGCTAACCACTATCGACCAGGGCGGCACGCTCACCCTCCCGGCATCGGGTAATCCCTTCCCAATCAAGACCTAATACGGCAGTTCGTCTTCTTCCATCCCGAAGTGGTGGCCGACTTCGTGGCGCATCGTCTCCCGCACCTGCTCGACCAATTCGCGCTCGTCGGCGACGATGTTTTCGTGGTTGCGCTGATAGAGGACGATCCGCTCCGGGAGGCCGTGCTCGAGCACGGTCGCACCTTCGTAGAGCCCGAGCAAGTCGGGGTCTTCGCCGTCGCGGACGGCGTCCAGGTCAGGCAGATCGTCGACCACAATCATCGTGTTGGTCAGTTGTGCCTGGAAGTTTTCCGGGATGCCGGCGAGCGCCACTTCGGCCATCCGGGTGAACCGGTCGCGCTTGACCCGGTAGGGGACAAGGAAGACATCCGGCTGCAGCGCGGCGGCCCGCGCAAATGCGGTCACCGCGTCCTTGCGGTCGAGCCAGACGCCCAGCCGGCCGAGGAGATTCCAGGTTGGACCATCCTCGTCGCGCGCCAGAGCCTGCTGTGCGAAATCCGCCGCGGCGGACATGTCGGCGGCACGGTAGGCGATCCGCGCGGCGAGCCGCAGCCACCCTGGATCCACCGGCTGCCGCAGCGACTGCAGCTCCCCCAGGGCCTCGGAAAACCTTTCGCCAATCGTGTCGATCGCACCGTCCGCGTCACCGTCGCGGGCCTGTTGTAAGGCCTTTACGACCCGGTCTCTAAGCCCGGGCCGGCCGCCGCTCAACCACTGGCTAAGCGGCATGCGACACCCAAGCAACGGCCTGCAAGCCTACCTTCGGGACCTCGTTACACCCGCAATGGGCCAGCAGACGACGATGAATGCCCACGACTTCCAGAACCACGTGTTGAAGCGCTTGACCGCGCTTCGCCCGGGTTGGACGGTCAAGAAAGGGCCGGAGCCGTTTCAGTTGATCATTCGCCGCATCCAGGAAAGCGACTTGCGGTTCAACCTGGACAGCTTCTATCAGCAATACCGCGAACAACCAGCGGCGCTCGACCGGCTCTTCGCGGCTCGGTTGCGCCGCCTCGACCAGGAGTGTGACAGCGAGGCAACGTTTGGGGCGCCGCTCATCCTCCCCGTGCTGCGGCCCGCGAGCTTCCTCGAATCGGCAGGCGGCCCGGTCGTCTACCGTCGCATGCTCGGCGACATGGTCGTCACCTACGCTGCCCATTACGCCCAGGGCATGCGGTACCTGTTGCCCCAGGACCTGACGGCATGGAACGTCGGCCGCGACCACGTCGAGGTGATCGCGCTCACCAACCTGGCATTGATGTTCCGCAACGGGATGAAGTTCACCGGCCTCGAAACCGATAAGAATGG
>DATNMN010000010.1:0-6488 GCA_035602295.1 Candidatus Dormiibacterota bacterium
GGCGCTGGCGCTGAACCCGTCGCTGATCGTGTGCGACGAGCCGGTCTCAGCGCTCGACGTCTCGATCCAGGCGCAGATCATCAACCTGCTGCAGGACCTGCAGCGGGAGTTCAACCTCACCTATCTCTTCATCGCGCACGATCTCGCCGTGGTCCGGCATATCTCGAGCCGGATCGCGGTGATGTACCTGGGGAAGATTGTCGAGATCGCGGACCGGGTGGATATCTACGACCGTCCGCAACACCCGTATACGAGCGCCCTGCTCAGCTCCATCCCGATCCCGGATCCGCGTCGCGAGGCCAATCGCGAACCGATCCCGCTCAAAGGCGAAATTCCCTCGCCTGTCAATCCGCCCAGTGGCTGCCGCTTTCACACGCGCTGCCCGATCGCGCGCGTTCCCGGCGTGTGCTCCGAACTCGAGCCGCCGCTGGTCGCGCACGGGCGCCCCGGCCAGGTGGCCGCCTGCCATTTCGCCGGCGAGCTCAGTGCCCGGTCGGCGACGGAAACCGACCTGCCGCCGGCCTGACCGCTGGCCCCCAAGCCGCCGTCGACCAAGACTATCGAGCGGCTTCAACAATGGGAGCTGACGCTCCTCGAGAAGGCCGCCACGCAGATGTCGGTGGAGGTCATCCCACCGTTCCGCGCCATTCCCGGACGGAGCGGCGAGCTGGTCGGCTTCAACTACGCGCTGCCCGTCGATCCGCTCGACGAGCGGCTGCCGGCGGCGATCGACGCCTTGTGGGCCCGCTACCGGGCCCTCCGCGAGCCGTTGCGGATCGAGTTCAACGAGGAAACCTGGCCTGAGCTTGGCGCGGCGCTGGAGCGCGCTGGACTGGTCCTCGAGACTCTCAACACGTTGATGGCCTGTGAGCCGCAGGAATTCCGGCCTTTTGCGGCGCCGTCGGTGGTGGTCGGGTTTCTCGAGTCGGACCCCCGTCGTGCGTCGACGCTGCGCGCCGTCGGGGAGCTGGATCGTCAGGTTGCCGGTCGCGCCTCGATGGGAACCGTCGACGGGGTGGCCGAACTCTACGGAGTGGTCACCGACCCTCCGTTTCGACGCCGGGGCGTGGCGGCGACCATCTGCAGCGCACTCATCGAGCGGCACTTCCACGACGGCGGCACCCTGGTTTTCCTGGATGCGGAGAATCCCGGCGCGGAGGCGCTTTATGCCAGTCTTGGGTTTCGCCGGATCGGCGTCCGCTTGAGCTACGCGGAGCCGGCGGAGGCCAGTTTCTCCCGGAAGTAGGCGAGCACCTGGCGGTCGGTGCGGCCGTCAGGGCGGAGCCGGTCTTCGAGGTTTTCCATCTCCGAGAACGCGATGAAGGCCAGGCGAGCCCGATCATCCCATGGCTCGCCGGCGAGGCCGGGGTCGTACCCCAGGCGGCGAAGACCGTCTCGTAGCTCCCGCGCCAACCGATCATCGATGAGCAGCAGGTCGTCATCGGATGGTTTTTCGAAGTGGAGGCGCCAGAGGCCGGTGAGGCGTTCGAGCTCGTCAACCGGATGCGGGTGGTCGTCGACCCGGAGGTCGAGGTAGCGGTCGTTGTGGCCGCCATACCCGCCGGCCGGCTTGACCACCAGCAGTGCGGCCGACTGCTTTCCCCGGCGGTCCCCACCGGCGCGATCGCCCGCCTTCAACGCGGCGAGCAGCCGCCCGGCGAGCGTGCCCGTGGCCGTCTGAAATGCCTGCAACATGGTGGTCACGGTGGCTTCGCCGACGAGGATGTTGCCCTGGACCGCGACCTTATCGCCGGTCAGCCCCCCAGACCACGGGAAACACTCCGCGCCGCTGAAGGTCGCGGCGCGACCCTGCATGTCGACGATGCCGACCTGGCGCTTCCCCGACTCACGATCGGCGGCGGTAAGCCGATCGACAGCGGCTTGCGGCGACAGGCCCTGCGCCAGCAGGTCCAGGCCGGCCGGGCCGTAACTCGTGTTGGCGTACGACTGGGTGGCGATCGCACCCACCCCGCCACGCGCCCAGGGGACCACGGCGCCGGCCGATAGGAACTTCGACGCCACCGCTACGCCGCACTCGCCGGCTAAGGGGTCGGCGGCGACAATGCTAAAGGTCCTGCAAGGAATCACCGCCGGTAAACCTTACGGCATAATGAACACTGCGTTCTCGCGTCCTTCCTCAGGAGTTTGCCCCTGCCCCAGCTTCGTCAAGATCTGATTACGGGGCGCTGGGTGGCTGTTGCCACCGAGCGCGCGAGGCGGCCCGATTCGTTCACCCAGGCAGTCAAGGAGGCGGTCGCGGCCCGCGACGTGTGCCCCTTCTGTCCCGGGCATGAGGCGATGACGCCGCCGGAGGTGCTCGCCTACCGCGCGCCGGGCGGGACGCCCAACGGTGAGGGGTGGTCGGTGCGGGTCGTGCCGAACCTGTATGCGGCCTTTCGGCTCGAGCCGGATGGACAGGAGCAGCGCCAGGGTCGCTTCTGGCAGCGCGATGCCATCGGCGCCTGCGAGGTGTTGATCAGCAGCCCCGACCACCTGGCGCCGACGCCGCTGCTGCCCCGACGGCAGGTCGAGGAGATCGTGCAGTCGTACGTCGACCGCTATCGCCATCACGCCAAGGATCCGAACCTCGAGCACGTGGTGATCCTCTACAACCACGGGCGGCCGGCCGGCGCCTCGCTGGAGCATCCGCATTCGCAGCTCTATGCCATCAGCCTGATCCCGCCGAGCTTTACCGAGGAACTGCAGGGTGGCCGGAGGTTCCACCAGGAGCAGCATGCCTGCGTCTTCTGCCGGACGCTCGACGACGAGCGGAGCGCGGGGACGCGCATCGTGTTCGAGAACGACGCCTTCGTCGTGTTTGCCCCCTACGCGGCGCGGACTCCGTTCGAGACCTGGATCATGCCGCGGCGCCATGTGGCATCCTTTGGCGATCTCGATATCTCCAGTGAGAAGCCGGCGTTTGCGGAGGCCCTGCAGCTCACCCTGAAGGCCTTGCGCGAGGGCTTGAACGATCCGCCCTTCAACTATTTCATCCACAGCGCGCCGCTCAAGGCCGACGTGAGCGATGCCTATCACTGGCACCTCGAGCTGATTCCCAAGCTCAGCACCGCGGCGGGCTTCGAGCTGGGGACGGGAATGTGGATCAACGTGGTCAAGCCCGAGGATTCCGCCGCCTTCTTGCGCGAGCGGGTCCAGAAACTGCCGGCCCCGCCGGCCGACGCGAGCGGCGCTTCAGTGCCAGGCGAGCGTTTGAGGCGGTCATGAAAGCTGTGGTTATGGCGGGCGGCGAGGGCTCGCGGCTGCGGCCGCTGACGAGCGGGGTGCCAAAACCCCTGGTGCCGGTTGTCGGCAAGCCGGTGATGGAGCACATCCTTCGCCTGCTCAAAAAGCACGGAATCACCGACGTGGTCGTCACCCTGCAGTACCTTGGCTCGGCGATCCGCGATTACTTCGGGGACGGTTCGGACTTCGGGGTGGACATCACCTACGTGGTCGAAGATTCGCCGCTGGGCACCGCCGGCAGCGTCAAGAATGCGCAGGAGTTCCTGGACGAGCCGTTCATCGTCATCAGCGGCGACGCCATGACCGACATCGACCTGACGCGCGTGATGCAGTACCACGAGGAGAAGGGTGCGGCCGCCACCATCGTGCTGACCTCGGTGCCGAACCCACTCGAGTTCGGGGTCGTCATCACCAACCCGGATGGCACGATCAACCGCTTCCTCGAAAAGCCATCCTGGGGTGAGGTCTTCTCCGACCAGGTCAACACCGGGATCTATGTCATCGAGCCAAAGGTGCTCGACATGATGCCGCCCGCGACGGTGGTGGACTGGAGCGGCGACGTCTTCCCCAAGATGCTCGCCAACGCGATGCCGCTCTATGGCTTCCTGGTGCCCGGCTATTGGTGCGATATCGGCAACATTCAGACCTACTACCAGGCGAATTGGGATGCGCTCGAGGGACGGGTCGACGTCGAGATTGCCGGCGAGCGCCGGCACGGCAACGTATGGATCGGGGAGGACGTCGAGATCGGCTATGACGTGCGGATCAATGGCCCGGCCTACATCGGCAACGAGTGCAAGCTCAAGGCCGGCGTCTTCATCAACGGGCCGGCCTGCGTTGGCAATTCCTCCGTCATCGATGAGAACACCAAGGTCAGCAACTCGATCATCTGGACTTACTCCTACATAGGCGAGAACTCCCGGCTGCGCCAGGCGATCGTCTGCCGCCACGTCACCATCAAGAACGGCTGCCTGCTCGAAGACGGGGCGGTGATCGGCGATGACGTCGTCGTCGGTGAAGGCAGCACGATCGACGCCGGGGTGAAGATCTGGCCCAACAAGCAGATCGAACCAGGGTCAACGGTGCACGAGAGCATCATCTGGGCCGGCCATTACAAGCGTGGGCTGTTCTCCTCCAACGGCCTTGTCGGCCTGGTCAACATCGAGCTCACGCCCGAGTACTGTGCCCGGTTGGGCGCGTCCTTCGCCGCTCTGTTTCCCAAAGGCGCTGTCCTGGCCGCCGCCCGCGACGGCCAGCGCCCCTCGCGAATGATCAAGCGGGCGATGGTCGCCGGCATGATATCATCCGGCGCCTCGATCATCGACCTGAGCGAGCTGCCGATCCCGGTCGTCCAATACTACGCGCGCGATCACCACATCGCCGGCGCGGTCCATATCCAGATGTCACCGCTCGACAGCCGCTCGGCCGACATCCGGATGTTCGATGCCAGCGGCGTGGTGCTCGACAAGAAGACGGAGCGCAAGCTGGAGAACCTGTTCTTCCGAGAGGACATCCGCCGCGTGCATTTCTACGAAATGGGCGACATCACGTACCAGCAGGACGCCATCGATTCCTACATCGACGGGCTGATCGGGTTGATCGATGTCGAGGCCATACGCCAAGGGCACTTGAAAGTGCTGGTTGACTTCGACCACGGTAGCGCCTCGCTTGTGCTCCCTCGCCTCTTCAAGGAGCTGAACATCGAGGCGATCCCGTTGAATGCCGGCTTCGACGAGACCTACCAGTCGAAGACGAACGAGGCGTTCGACGAGGCGCGCCGTCAGTCGGCGCTGATCACGCGCACGCTGGGTTGCAAGCTCGGCGCGTACATCGACTACGGGTCGGAGCGCCTCTTCCTGATCGATGAGCAGGGCGAGCTGCTCGACCACCACGAGGCGCTGGGCGTGATCGCCCTGCTGGCCTTGAAGGCGAAGCCCGGGGTACTCCTCGCGCCGGCGACGGTGCCGCAGACGATCGCTGCCCTCGTGCGCCAGGTGCCGGGATCACACTTCGTGCCCGGCAAGACAGAGCCCTCCTCGCTGTTGCGCGCGGCGCAGCAGCACCAAGCGCGGCTGGCGTCGGACGCGAGTGGCGGGTATGTCTTCCCCGACCACCTGCTGGGGTTCGACGCCATCTTCACCTTGATCAAGCTGCTGGAGCTGCTCGCCAAGGACGGGCGGGCGGTCTCCGCCGTTCGGAAGGAGGTCCCGCGGGCGGCCTACGAGCACCGGCTGGAGACCGTGCCATGGGATGCGAAGGGGAGGGTGATGCGAACCATGGTGGAGCTGCATCGCGATGCCCCGGTGGACCTGGCGGATGGGATCAAGGTGTTCGTGGACGGTGGATGGGTGCTGGTGCTGCCCGATCCAGACATGCCGCGCTACCACATCATCGTGAGTATGGAGGACTCGGACAAGGCGCGCGCCCTGGCCGACCGCTATAGCGCGATGGTGAAGACCGCCGTCGGCGACACCGGCTCGGCCAGCCCGGCTGCCGCCCGCTAAGTCGGGGCGGGAGCGTGCCGATCCGACCAAACGTGCCCGGCCGTTCGGGCTCGCGCAGCCGGAACGAGCGGCGATTTGTGCGTACGGCCGGGTTCTTTCGCTCGCTGCCGGCGCCGGTTAAGGCCGCCCTCCCGGCCCGATTGAAGGAGGTCAGCCACCGGGTCCGCTCCAGCCAGGCGCAGTGGTTCTATGACGACCCCCGGCTGCATTTCGAAGCCTGGTGGCACCCGAACACGGGCCGCCTCGAGCTGGGGCTTCACCTCGAGGCGGCGCCGGCGACCAACGAACGGATCGCCGGCGGGCTGGCCCGGCAGTTGCTCATGATCAAGGCGCGCCTGGGGGAGCGGATCGACCTCGAACCCTGGGACCGCGGCTGGGTTCGGCTCTACGAGACGCATCCCGTGGAGGTCTTCGACGCCGCCCGGGTGAAGGTGACGGCGGCGCGGATGGCCGAGTTGATCGAGGTCATCTGGCCGATGTGCCAGGAACTGCGGAAGAGCGATGTTAAAATCCGGCTAGCCGAGCGGGAGTAACTCAGTTGGTAGAGTACGACCTTCCCAAGGTCGGAGTCGCGAGTTCGAGTCTCGTCTCCCGCTCCCAATCTAGTCCCTTGACCCGTGCGGGAGTTTGCTGGCCGCATTCCGTAATGCGACCAGGTCCCGTTCATTCAGCTTTAGCAGGAGCAGACGCGAGGGCTTTGATCAGCTCTCGGACTTCAGCCGGCGTGAAGTCCATGGTGGC
>DATNMN010000011.1:0-8025 GCA_035602295.1 Candidatus Dormiibacterota bacterium
AATAAG
This sequence comes from Candidatus Dormiibacterota bacterium, assembly GCA_035602295.1. Taxonomy (GTDB): domain Bacteria; phylum Chloroflexota; class Dormibacteria; order CF-121; family CF-121; genus CF-13. The sequence continues at coordinate 7 of DATNMN010000011.1, forward strand.
CTGATAGCCGAACGGGCAGGGGCGGAGCCGCCTACTAAACTATGCGATTGGCTGGGCCGGTGGCGAGTTAGCCAAGTGGTAAGGCAGAGGTCTGCAAAACCTCCACCGCGGGTTCGAATCCCGCACTCGCCTCCAATTCTTGAATACGAATTGCGCCGCCTTCCACCGTCCTCTTGTCGGATTGACGGCAACCGTGACGGCAACCTCGACGAACTCTGACGAACTTCCAACCAGTTCGGGACTCTTTGTCCTGGTCGCCCTGGTTTTACGGGCACAGTAGCCGCGACCTAATCCACATGCTGGCCGATGGTCGCTGGGCGCTGGGCGGTTGACTGAAACAATCCACAGGGCTTATTGGTTGTGAGGGGTGGACGGAAAGGCCGAACAAGGAATCTCCCTGAAGACCGATGACCGATCCTGGTTCGAACCTCTAGTACGGAGCCTCGGGCGCCCCGCGTGGAAATTTGCCTTCATGTTGGTACACGACATCGATGTCGCGCAAGAGATTGTGCAGGAGGCCTATGTCAGGGTCTGGTCCTCGGCGAACACGCCGTCGGCCGAGGTGGAGTTCCGCCGCTATCTCTACCGCACCATCACCAACTTGGCTCGCAATTACCGCCGGCGGCAGATGGGCGCGGCGATCCTCCCAGTTCCTGCCCCCTCTCCAATCAATCCGCTCGATGAGGTCGACCGGCGGGCGGGGGATGCTGCGCTGCGAGCCGCGGTGCGGGGACTTAGCGTGCGGGAGCGGCAGGCCGTCTATCTCCGCTACTACGAAGATCACTCGTTTGCCGAGACCGCGCGGATCATGGGGGCACCGCAAGTAACGGTTCGGGTCATCGTGCACCGGGCCCTAGGCAAACTGCGGCGGAAGCTGGAGACCAACGTTACGACGGACAAGGTGCCGATCTGATGAGGGTATCGCCCGACCTGGAGACCCGCCTTCATGGAGATGCTCAGGAGTTGGATCGCGATTTCCCAAGAACGGACAACTTGGAGCGACGGATCCTGGCTCGGGTCGCTATCACTGCACGAGAGGAGCGGCGGGCGCTCACCCGTCCACAGGAACTAGCCCTGGCCGGTCTCCTCGTGGTCACCGTCGCGCTCCTTGCAATAGGGATCGCGCAGTTGCGCGCGATAACGAGGCCAGGGCCTGCCCGAACCCATTCCGGCTCATTCGCGGCTCCATGTACCGCGGCTCCCCTTCACATGGTGAACGCCACCATCGGCTGGCAGGGCGACCTCGACCGCACAGACTGGTACGGCTTCCCCGTCCGTACAGCAGACGGAGGGCTTCACTGGCAACGCGTCCAGGTCCCACCGCCGTCGTTCGCCCCGACGAAGTCCGGGTCCACTAGCTGTTTTCTCGATGCAGACCATGCCTGGGTAACGCTGAACACCTCGGGCGGTCTGGTCGTTTATCGGACGGCCGATGGAGGCCAAACCTGGGAGACCGGGTTGCCTGTGCCGGGCGTGCTGATTGCCAGACTCGCCTTCATTGATGATCACCACGGCTGGCTGCTGACAGACGACATCCAGGGTATCCGGACGATCTACTCAACGACTGATGGTGGGGTTCACTGGAACCAGATCGTCCGCGCCTCACCAACCGATGGTTCTACGCTGGGAACACTCGCGGTCGGGTGTCCTGAGAGCGGAATGACCTTCGTCGACGCCAAGACTGGATGGCTAACTTGGGACTGCAGGCCGCCCCGCCCGCCAGTCGCTGCAGTCATCCAGCCCGGCACCTCCGCACCCGTGGGCCAGCTTGTCGCCTCGACACGAGATGGCGGTCGCAGCTGGCAGCGCGTGGCGCTGCCAACCAATCCATCAAGCGGGCGGTGGGTGTGCGGTGCTTATCCACCTGTAATCGCCCTGACCCAAGGGGTGCTCCCAGTAACGTGCCAGGGTGCTGGCCACAGTGCAGTCTTCATTACCGATGACGGTGGGCGCCACTGGAGTTTTCTTCGACCGCCCACCGACAGCGACCTGGCGCTTGAAGATTTCATCGATGCCGATACGGGATGGGCTGTTTCGCCCGCTCACGGAGGCAACGATCTGTATCTCACGACCAACGGCGGCCGCGACTGGGTGCTCGTCAGGCGCGGGCTCTTCCGAGACCAGGTCGTCACTGCTTTCCAATTCGCTGACGACAGGGTTGGCTTTGTTTACACATTGGCCAAGGACGGGTTGCTACAGCTTTTGAAGACCACGGACAGCGGAAATACCTGGGTCGCCCTCCCAAGGGGGCCCACATCGGGTTGAGCGCGCGCAAAGGGCCAAGCGGCAGGGAAAGGAGCGAACTCCAGCGTGCCGGGGTCACGAGAAATGTGCTGAGCAACCGGTATGCGGCGGACGCCGGTCCCAGATCGACGCTCGTTGGATCAATTCGCCTGAGGGAGCCTTAGGGATGAACAGAAGGGCACGACCCGCCGCAATTCGTTTCGCACGAGTCGCGAGCATCGGACTCGCGCTTTCCACGCTTGCCACGGCCTGCGGCTCCGGGACAGTTGGGTCGGGCTCGCAGTCACCGACGCCGACATCCGCGACCAGTCCGTCGTCGGGTGCGAACCGATCCCTTACCGCGACCTTTACATCACCGACGATGGGCTACTCGGTGAGGTACCCGGCCGGCTGGACCATCACTCCAGCGAGCCAACGCTGGCCGCTACGCCATACCAGTTTCTGGGATACGCCAGACGGGGACAGGCTAGAAGGCCGCTCGGTGGGGTTCAGGGGGACATCGCAGCCGCTGGCCCCCGGGGAGTCCGCGGCCGCGTGGATGGATGACTACATAAAGTCATCGATGCCCTGCGGCACCGAAGAGCAGGTGCCGGTCGGAGACCATACCGGCACCGTTGACCTCAATGATTGCACCGGCATGGGGCGATTGGGCGGTCGCGTCTATGACCTAGCTGTAGTGGTGGGCGGAAGAGGCTACAACTTCACCATGGAGGGCCAGGTCGATCACACCTTCTGGCTGGCGGTGCTCGCAACCGTCACGTTCACCCCGAAGTCCGCGACGGATGCCAATCCTCCCTCATCGCCCTAACTTCAGTCGTTCGTGCCTGCGCTCGATGCTTAGGCTCGCCGAGCCTTTTCGATCCGCCGTCCTAGTCGAGACAGAGGACGTATCGAGTCGCAGGTGACGGCAACGGTGACGGCAACGCCGCCGAACCCTGCTGAACAAGGGCGAACTCTAATGAACGGTCGGCGTCGAGATCCAAGTCGCAATGAACTCTGGCGACCTCTGGTGAACTCCAGATAGCGGGCTGCAAAACCCCCACCGCGGGTTCGAATCCCGCACTCGCCTCCATCTTTTCCAATACAAAAGTCGGGCCCAATGGGAGAGGTCGAGGGCCTATCCTTCGACGGTGCTTGAACTCCTCGTTTCTAAAGAAAGGGAGTATGCTGCGAACCACCATTCAAGGGCGCTTTGCCCTCCGGCTCAAGATCGTCTGCGCTTGAGCCGCTCAAAGTTTTCCCAAATCTGGGGATGGGCAGAGGCGGTGCTGGCGATGCCAGATTCGCCGATCCGAGAAGAGCGCCGATTCGTAGCAGCGGCACGCCATGCCGCCCATGGCGCGGGAAACCCCTACCGATTGATGGACGGGGAGAATCCGGATTCGCTCCAGCCCGCAGATGCGAGGCATTGGGTCAGCATCTACTTGGAACTGTTGGCATTCAAGCAGAAACTGCTGGATCACATGTATCACGATCTGATGGACATGTCCGGGCCTGCCAATCAGGAGATCAGGCGTATCGATGTGCCCCTAATTGAGGGTGAGCAACTCCGCTATCGGAAACGGATCCGTTTTTGGCAAGCTCGCACTCGCCAACCCGCGCGCCCCGCTCCATTTCACTCACCATTCCGTTAGCTAGCACCGCCAGCTACCTGGCGCCGATCGAACGATTTCGTCAGCCCGAAACGTGCCGTCGGACCTGCAAGGAGGGATGCGTGAGCGGTCGGAGCTGGACGGGACAATGGGGCGTCGCGCATCGAAATCGGCAACAGCGTGGGCGGTCGGCCCAGGGGCCGATCCTGAATCGCCTGGCAGGCAGAGAGTACCGGATCAACGAGAGCCGTGACGGTGAATGGACGGTGAAGTGGCTTGACGCGGACGGCGACGTGGTGGCGTGGTTTGGTGGCGACGTCAGGTTAGTGTTTGTGGCCCTCGATCATTTCGCCAGCAGGACCAATAGCGAGTTCGGGATCGTCGTGGATCCGGTCTGGCAGAGGGAGCCGGAGCTCTCCACCGAAATGCGATCGTTGAGCAAATGGGCCGAGGCGGCGCCGCAAACCGATTTGAAAAAGCGACTCAAGCGGCAGCGACGAAAATAAGCTACCCACTTCTTCCACGCGGCGTCCATTACCTGGTGGCCGAGGCACGACGGGCCATCATTACACTATGCCCCTGACGGCGATGCATTAGCACCCGGACGTCATGGAGCGGGAACCCTACCGGGCACCGCTGCCGCCCCAGCCTGTGCTGAAGCATTGATCGTCCGTGGAAAGGAACAGGGCTACCTGATGCCGGACGATATCCGGTCGACCTTCCCGGACCTCCAGGCCGACCGGGTCCGACTGTCTTTGCGGCTTTCCAAGAGCTTGGCATTGAGGTCACGGATTACGAAAAGGACGTCGAGGAAACCGCGCAAGCTGCGCCATCCGAGCCGCGGCGAGAAGCTGAAGGACCTGTGGCGATAGAGAGTCATTGTCGCAGCCAATCTGACGCCGTCAGGCGCCCACGAGCCGCAACAGCGCGGGCCGGTTGGGGAAGCTGGGCGGTCTTGCTCGAATGCACATTCAGAAACCCCAGCCAGCTTCCACGACAACAGGCGCCTCCGGGCTTCCCAAGAGTGCCGGCGCTTGAGCCCATGCGGTTCCGAGCATAATTGCAGCAGCCATCACCCTGATGGCCCCTCGCGGTGGCTCCCAGTCGGACAGGCCCGTCGCGTCAGGAAGCTTGTTCGAAAAGGAGGAGACATCAGATGACTGAAGGAACCATCAAGAAGATCGTGCCCGATCGCGGGTTCGGCTTCATCGCGGCCGACGACGGAAAGGAATACTTCTTCCACCGCTCCGGCGTCCAGGATTTCGACGCCCTCACGGGCGGTGAGAAGGTTTCGTTCGAGATCGAGCCGAGCCCGAAGGGTCCTCGGGCGAATCGAGTTCAACTGAGCCGCTAGCTCGCATTGAAAGACGGAGGGTTCGATCGCTCGGCCCCTCCGTCACCCCCGTAGACCAGCACAAGGGGGAGCCACGATGGAAGGTACCAGGATGCCGCAGCGCCAGGTAACATGTCGCCTCACGAGGTCACTCCTGAGTGCGAAGGGCGCTCCAGCCGAGGACTCCGGTGACCCCCTCCAGCCGGTCCTTGATCGTGAGGCCATGCGCATCGATCGCATACTCGAACACGCCCTTGTCGTGGTTGCTGGTTCGCATCTTGATGACGTTCAGCGCCCGCCGGAGTTCCGAACCGATTTCGAGGTAGCGGAGCATGATCACGTTGTGGAACAGGAAGGACAATCCACCGATCGGTTCCGTCATGGGTCCCAGAGTGGTCGTTTCACTCGTGATCACGACCGAGGCGCCGGCGGCCCGGATCCACCCCGCCAGGCTGCGGGAATAGGCGGGGAACCGTTCCGCCTCGCGGGCCGCAAACACCAGCTCCGCCAGACTATCGACCACCACCCGGCGAACCGAGCCCTTGGCGAGCTCGCGGCGCACGGCGGCCGCGATCGTGTCGAGGTCCAGCTCTCCAATTGGGACGTAATGGATGGCCAGCTGCCCTGACTTCCAGGCGCCTTCCATGTCCCACCCGAAGCTGGTGCCCTTCCTGACGAGCTGCTCGCCAGTTTCCTGGAAAGAGACGTAAAGGCCGCGCTCTCCGGCCTCCAGGCCCCGTGCGATGAATCGGAGCCCAAGGATGGTCTTGCCGGCGCCGGACGGTCCGAGGACAACAGTGGATTGGCCGGCCGTCATTCCGCCGCCCATCAACTCGTCGAGCCTGGGGATGCCGCTGGAGACCTTCCCCGTGGCCTCGGCGGTGAGCGTTGGCGCCAGCGTCTCCAATCGGGGGAACACCTCGAAGCCCGTCTGGCCAATGCGAAAGGAATGCTTGCCGACCAGGTGGTCGCCACCACGCAGCTTCACCACTCGCAGCCAGCGGCGGTCCACCGGCTCATGGGGCTCGTAAGCGAGCTGGACGATTCCGTCCGCTAAAGAGAACTCGACCCCGCCCTCGATCTCCCCGGGCGTATACTCGCCCACCAGCAGAAGGAGCGCCTCGGTGTGAGCGACCCGGCTCGCCAGGCCGTAGAGACCAGTCAGGAGTTCGTGCTCGCTGACGAAGTCGCGAAGCGCCTTGGCGCTATCGATCACCACCACGGCCGGCCGGGTCTCAAAGCACTTCCTGACCACTTCGGATACGACTGGCTCAAGGCCCTCCGTGCCCGCTTCCCGCACCAGCTCGCCCAGGTGGATGAAGTCCACGCTTTTGCCGAGCGCTGCTGGCTCGAAGAACTTGAACGGCGCCAGATGCCGCACGAGCTTTACGTGCGGCTCGGACAGCGTGGTGTAGTACAGCGCCTTGTGCTCGGGCGTGGCATTGGCGAAGCAGATCTGCTGGGCGAGGATGGTCTTCCCGGTGCCCGGGGCCCCGGCGAGGATGACGAGCGAGCCCGGCTCGAGCCCGCCCCCGAGAATGAGATCGAGGTCCGGAATCCCAGTGCGTATCCGTCGCATGTCAGCCGCCATCTTCTCCGATGAGGTCGGCCGCGGTCAGCAGGAGTTCATTCGGCAGGAATGGTTTGCGCAAAACCGCATCGGCAGCGGTGGCCAGTTCGGAGTTGCCGCTCACGGCCAGGATCGGGATCGCCGCCGTCTCCGGATCCGACCGCAGGCGCGCGATGAACTCGAGTCCGCCCATCGTCGGCATCATGGCGTCCGTGATCACCAGGTCCGGGCGCGTGGCCTTGACGGACTTCAAGCCAGTCCCGCCATGGCGCGCCTCCGTGACATGGTGGCCGGCGCCCTCGAAAATCAACCGCATCATGAACCGGACGTCCGGTTCGTCGTCGACGATCAGAATCCGTGCCACTCGGTTGTCCCGTCCCTATTTATGGACTCGACTCTTTGGACGTCTATGAGCGGGGGAGTGACGTGATGTAGATTTGTTGCCCCACAGGCACGACGCCCTTCCGAGACTCATGAGGCCGGCAGCGGCCGACCTACCTCACCTTACCCTTCCCAATCACCGTTCACCCATTTCGCGATGGGCAGTATCAATGCGGCGATAAGTGGTGCGACCGCTCAGGCGGTAGACCTACCGAAGACCTGACGCCGGTGCCGTGGGATTCTGCTGAGCGTGTTAGAGTGAGGTTCGCGACCGTAGGTTGCTGAAACTAGCCTCGTGAGCAAGGACTGCCCGTCGTCAGGGCGGCGCTCGGCGAGGTTCATCTCGTAGACGGCAGGCGGAACCCAGCCGTCATCGACCTGAGGAGATGAGTTTCATGTTCGCACGCATTGTTGAAATGACGAGCGACCCGAACCAGCGGGACAAGACGAACGAGATCTTTCGGTATTCCATCCTTCCAGCGCTCAAGCAGCAGGCTTCCAGGGTAAGTAGCGGATTGCAATAGAGCCTAGGTCCCTGGTTGTACCCTTTTGAACGGTTCACGGAGCGAGCGAAGAAGGTCCTGACGCTGGCCCAGGAAGAGGCCGAGCGCTCGCACCATTCTTATATCGGCACCGAGCACCTGCTTCTCGGACTGCTCCGGGAAGGCGACGGGCTGGCCGCCAAGGTCCTGAACAGCCTGGGCGTCGAGATCAACAAGGTCCGCGCCACCATCGAGTCGGTGCTGGGCCGCAACGAGCGCACCATCATCCAGCAGATCGTCCCGACTTCGCGGGTGAAGAAGGTGATCGAGATCTCCTTCGAGGAAGCCCGCCGGATGGGCAACAACTACATCGGCACCGAGCACCTACTGGTCGGATTGCTGATGGAAGGTGAGGGG
>DATNMN010000012.1:0-29516 GCA_035602295.1 Candidatus Dormiibacterota bacterium
TCCGGCCGGCCGACCATCCGCAGCGCCATGTTGTAGACCGGTACCTGATATTGCATCATCAATTGGGTAAACGCCTCCGGATCGCCCCGGCGGGCCCGGCCCACCAGGTCGCGATCGTCCATTAGCGATTCCTGCCTTTAGACGCAAACATTGCTAATAAGTTCCATCCGGGAACGTCGGATATACTCGCAGGGTTTCTCAGCCGGAGTGTCGGAATGGTAGACGAGGGCGCCTCAAAAGCGCCTGGGCGTAAGTCCGTGTGGGTTCGAGTCCCTCCTCCGGCAGTTCGCTTCTAGGGCTCGGGCCCGCCACTCTCGGTCCATTTCGGCGCCGCATGATGCCCGAACGGAACTTTTCGGTCCCCCGGGCGTCTTATTGAGCGAGATGCGTCTCCGGGGACGGCGTCTGCCCGCGCGTATTGGCCTCGCAGCCATGCTGGCCGCGCTTGCCCTTCCGATCGCTGCCGTCCCGGCTCACGCGGCCAGCAACCCGATAACGCTGACCGTGCACGCCGGCTACCAGGACGTGGTCAAGGCGGGAGCCTGGATGCCGGTCACGATCGACGCCCGGAACACCGGCGCCGGCGTCGACGGCATGCTCGAGGTCCAGGAAGCGCTGAATGCCCAACCCGGCGTTAGCGGCTTCACCATCTACCAGGAGCCGATCAGCCTGGCGAGCGGCGCCAGCAAGCGCGTCCGCCTCTACCTGGTCGAGAACACCACCGGGGCAACCATCACTGCCCGCATCACGCAGCAGGGCCGGGTCGTCGTTTCTCAGGACTCGGCCGGCGGCGCCACCACCTCGGCGCTGATCGGCGTCCTATCGGATCAGAGTGCCGCGCTCGACGACTTCGCCGCCGTGCATCCGGGCGGCATTGCGGCCCGCGTCGTCCATCTTCGTGCCGACGACATCGCGGATTCGGCGATTGCGCTGCGGGCCTTCGACATCCTGGCGATCGACGACTTCGCGACCGATGGTCTGACGTCAGGCCAGCGCGCCGCCATCGCCGACTATGTGGCGACGGGCGGCGACCTGCTCGTCGGCACCGGTGCCGCCTGGCGGAAGACGCTCGCCGGGCTGCCGCCCGCGATCCTGCCCATGCAGATCACCGGCACCACGGTGATCGATTCGGCGGCCATCGGCGGGGCTGCGGTCGACGTGGCGACCGGTACCGTCACCAACGGGCTCGCCTGGTTAAGCGACGCCGGTCGGCCGCTGATCCTGGAGCGCCCCTACGGCGCCGGGGTGGTCACGATGTCGACGTTCGATTGGAACCAGCAGCCGGTCGCGGTCGCGGGCGCCAGCCGGACGATCCTCCGCCAGCTCATGTCGCGCGCTTTCTTCGCACAGGGAGGCTCGGCGCAGAACGTTCCCTACGCGGTCATGGGGCCAACCCAGATGGGTTTCGGCTCCCAGCCGTCGATCGCCTCCAAGAGCAGCGCGCTGACGCCGGTGTTGGGCAACCTGCCCGGCCTCGATTTACCGTCGCTGCAACTCACCGGCGCGCTGGTATTGATCTACGTGCTGCTGGTAGGACCGGTGAACTATCTCGTGTTAGGCGCGATCCGACGCCGCGCCCTTGCCTGGGTGACCGTCCCGCTGATCGCCCTGCTCGCCGCGGGCGGTTCATACGGCGCCGGCCTCTTTACCAAGGGTCGATCCGTCCAGACCAACCAGATCGCGATCGTTCACGTACAGCCGGGGTCCGATCATGCGTACCAGGAGACCTATACCGGCGTCATCCCGCCCAGCCGGGGCGACTACCAGGCGACGGCGGGCGGCGAGCGGCTGCTCATCAGCCCGATCGCGACCAACAACGGGTACGCCTATGCAGGGAGCGTCCGGATCAACGTCGCCAGCAACGAGGTGACGCTCGCCGGAATGACGGCCTTCGCACTCGGCGGCTTCGCCACGGAAGGCGTCACCACGGCGCCCAAGCTGACCGCCCACGTGGCCCTCGTCAACGGCCAGCTCACGGGGACGATCGAGAATCACACGAATCTCACGTTCACGGACGGCGTGCTGATCGCGGGCGATAGCTATCAGACCATTGGCGCGCTCAAGCCGGGCGCGTCGGCGGCGGTCAGCCTCACGCCCAAAGCGGCAACGTCGCTGGGACAACCTCTTTATATGCGGATCTACAACCAAACCGGGCAGTATTACGGCCCCGGCGGGCCGACTGTGAGCCCGGCCGAGCGCGACAACTTTGCCAAGAGCCAGATCCTCTCCCTGCTGCCAACCGGGGCAGGCTTCAAGGGCATCGGCTCCGGGACCGCTGCACCACTGCTGATCGCCTGGACCCACGAGTCGTTGCAGGATCTCAAGGTGAACGGCACCCATCCCCGGTCGACCTCGCTGACCGCGGTCGTCCTGTCGCTGCCGGTGGACCAGATTGGTACGGGACCGTTGCCGGCTGGCCTCGTCAGCGGCCGCATCGTGGATGTCGTGGGCGATACCCAGAGTCAAGGCCCGCCGGGCATGCTGGTGATGCAGAACGGAGCGGTCACCTACGAGTTTGCCCCGACGCTCGCCACCGGCACCCACCTGACCGGGCTGTCGGTCAGCGCGCAGAATCCATACGGCCCGAAGTTCGGGGCACCGGGTAACACGACACAAGCCGGAACGGGGGTCACGGGGGAGGTCTGGGACTGGTCGAACGCCAGTTGGACGACCGTTGCGTACCAGGACAACGGGACCACCGCTCTTCCGGACAGTGCGGTTGAGCCGTCCACCGGCCTCATCCGGCTGCGGCTGAGCACGACGAACGGCGGTTTCCTGGCGGGCAGCATCGCGCTGTCGGGGACAGTCCAATGATCACCGTCGACGGGCTGACCAAGACGTACGGGAATCGCACCGCGCTCGATCACGTCTCCTTCGAGGTGCCCAAAGGCGAGATCTTCGGGTTCGTCGGACCGAACGGCGCCGGCAAGACGACGACGCTGCGGATCCTGGCGGCGCTCCTCGAACCGACGTCCGGCCGGGCGTTGGTCGACGGCGCTGACGTCATCGAACACCCCGACAAGGTGCACGAGCGGCTTGGCTACATGCCGGATTTCTTCGGTGTGTACGACCAGCTGACGGCGTCCGAGTATCTGGATTTTTATGCCGCATGCTACCGGCAGCCCAAGGCGCGCCGCAAGAAGGTGGCCGACGACCTGCTCGAGCTGGTTGGACTGTCTGACCGTCGTGACCAGGCGGTCGACACCCTATCGCGGGGCTTGAAGCAGCGACTGTGCCTCGCCCGGGCGCTGGTCCACGATCCGGCCGTGCTGCTCCTGGACGAACCGGCGTCGGGCCTCGACCCGCGCGCCCGCGTCGAGATGCGCGAGATCTTGAAGGAGCTCCAAACCATGGGCAAAACGATCGTGATCTCGAGCCACATCCTGCCCGAGCTCACCGAGCTCTGCACCATGATCGGCATCATCGACCAGGGACGGATGCGGGCGACCGGACCGGTGCAGGACGTCATCCGGCAACTGACCAGCGGCCGGCGGCTACGAATCTCCGTCCTCGGACAGAAGGAAGAAGCAGCCGCCGTGCTCAAGGCCCTGCCCACGATCCAAGAGGTCGCGATGGTCAACGGCGCGATCGAAGCCCAGTACGATGGCGACGATGCCGCCGCCGCCGGCATCCTGCAGGCCCTGACCGCGGCCGGCATCAAGGTCTCGGCCTTCAGTCAGCTCGAGGGCGGCCTCGAAGACGCGTTCATGAAAGCTACATCGGAGGACGTCTGATGAACCGCATCGCCGTCGCGCTCTGGAACCCGATCGTCGCCAAGGAGTATCGATCCAGGATGCGCACCTGGCGGTCGCCACTCGCCATGACGATCTATATCCTGCTGCTTGGCGGCCTCGGCTGGGCGATCTTTTCCTCAACGGCTTCGGCGGCGCGCAACTCCTTCAACGGCGGGCTGGCCGCCAACTACGGCCAGGCCCTGTTCCTCTGGCTGGTGCTCTTCCAGATGGTGCTGCTGGCGTTCATCACGCCGGCGCTCACCGCCGGCGCCGTCAGCAGCGAGCGCGAGCGGCAGACGATCGACCTGCTGTTCGTGACGAAGTTGCCCGCATTTTCCATTCTCTGGGGCAAGCTGCTGGCCTCGATGTCCTTCGTGATGTTGCTTTTGCTCCTTTCGGTGCCGATTTTCAGTCTCGTTTTCCTCTTTGGTGGGATCGAACTCGACCAGGTGCTGAAGGCTTTCCTGGTTACGGCGGTCGCCGCCCTCACGCTCGGCATCATCGGCCTCGCCTGCTCGACCGCGTTCAAGCGGACGCTTCCGGCAACGGTCTCCGCGTACGGCGCCGCGTTCGTGTTGCTCGCGGGCAGCCTGCTCTTCGGGCTGCTCTTCCCCACCGAAATCAACCCCAACGCCACCAAGGCCCCCGCGCCGCCCGCCGTCACCTTCCTCAGCCCGATCCTGCCCCTCGTCGTGATCGGCACCAACGGGCCGATCAACGGGTATGGCATCCGGTACGGGAATACTTTTGCCATCGCCCAGGGCGGAGGGATGAGCTGTAGCTCAGGGCCTAACGGGGTGCAGTCCTGCTCCGGTTTGGTGGCACCCGGCAAGGGGATCGGCTTCTATAACCCGGTCCAACCGAGCGGAACCACGATCCCCAGCGGGCTCTTCAGCGGCTGGCAATACTGGCAGGCAACCATCACCATGCAGCTCGTGATCTCACTGGTTGCACTGATCGTGAGCGCCGTCTTGCTGCCACCGATCCGGCGTCTCCCCTGGCGACGCCGTGCTCGAGTGGTGGCATGAGCTCCCTCGACGCGATCATCCGCGAGCTCCGGCGAGCGGCCGCGCGCGCCCGGGCGGCGCGCTACGCGGTGCATGGCCTGGTGGGCGCGGTCGCATGGGTGACCCTGGTCTTACTGATCGCAAGGCTCACGCCATTGGAGCGGCGGGCAACCGTCGCCGTCGTCGGCATTCCGGTGGCGCTGGCCGTTGCGGCCATCGCCTGGCTGCTCCGGCGGCCGAGCGCGGCGATCTTGATGCGGCTCGCGGACATCCGGCTCGGCTTGAAGGAACGGCTGTCGACCGCATGGGAGCGGCGGACCGAGTCCGGCGCGCTCGACGACGTGCAGCGGCGCGATGCGCTGCAGCACGCCGGCCGAACCCGGCTATCGGCCGCCTTCCCGGTACGGGTCAACCGCGGCGAGGCCTCACTGGTCGCGGTGCTGGCCATTTTTGCTCTGGCGCTCGCCCTGCTGCCCAACCCGATGGACCAGGTGCTCGCCCAGCGGCAGGCGGACCGCACCAGCCAGGCGCGTGCGGCGAAAGCCGTCCAGGACGCCCAGAAGAAGATCGCGGACAGCGCCAAGCCGACGCCGGTCGATCCCCAGGTCCAGAAAATTCTGCAGGATGCCCAGGCGAAGATCGGCCAGGCCGATAGTCCGCGCAAGGCGCTCGAGTCGATCACGCCGGCGGAGCAGCAACTCCAGCGTCTGACCGATCCCGGCACGCCTGCGCTGAGCAGCAGCGCGCAGAATCTCGCCAACGCGCTGAGTGGTACCGCCGCGGGCCGCAGCGCCGCGCAGGCGATCAGCTCCAGCCCCGCGAAGGGAGCGCAGTCGGTGCGCGACCTGGCCGCGCAGCTCCAGAACATGTCGCCGAAAGACCGCCAGGAGCTGGCCAAGGCGCTGGCGAAAGCCGCGCAGCAGGCGCAGAACAGCACCATGCGCGATTCGTTGAGCAAGGCATCGTCCTCGCTGCAGAACGGCGATCCCAACTCCGCGGCCCAAGCCCTGAGCGATGTGGCCAGCCAGCTGGACTCGCTGCAGCAGCAGCAGAATACCGACCAGGCGGTCGCGTCGGCGATCAACGGACTGGAGGCCGCCCGCCAGGAGCTCGCCACCCAGGCGGACCGTGACGCGAAGGGCCAGGGTGGCCAGCCCAGTGCGGGAGCAAGCGGGTCCCCAGGCGCGGGCTCGTCGCCCGGTTCCGGCACCGGCACGTCGCCAGGTCCTGGAGCCAGCGGCAGCGGCAACGGAAATGGCAGCGGGAGTGGCTCTGGAACCGGCAATGGGAGTGGTAGTGGCAGCGGGACCGGCGCCGGCACGGGGTCGGGCGGGTCGGGCGGAACGGGGGGCACAGGCTCGAACGGTTCAGGGACGGGGAGCGGCTCGGGCGCGAAGAGCACCGAGCGGGTCTATGTGCCTGGCCAGCCCGTGCCCGGCCAGTCGCAGAACGATCCCACCCCGCTCGGACCCGGTCAGGACGTGCCGCTCAGCCCTTACAGCCAGGTGATCCAGGCTTACCAGCAGGCGGCGCTGGACGCTACCAACCAGAGCCTGATTCCGGGGAGCGAGCGCGACCTCGTCCGCCAGTACTTCTCCCAACTCGGGGAGCAGACTGGACCCGGTCCGAAATAACTTGAAGCGTCAGGGAGGATCATGATCGCCGAAGAACCGCGCGTCGACTCAACCCGCGTGACCGAGCTGGCACAATCGCTCGAAGCCGAGCTCGCCCGTCTGATCGTCGGGCAGAAAGAGCTCCTCCGCGACACCGTGATCGCGCTCATCGCCGGCGGGCATGTCCTGCTCGAAGGCGTCCCCGGGCTGGGCAAGACGGTGCTGGTCCGTTCGCTGGGACAGGCGCTCACCATGAGCTTTTCGCGCATCCAGTTCACGCCCGACCTGATGCCCGCCGACATCGTCGGCACGAACGTCATCGGCGACGAGGCCGGCCGCCGCGAGTTTCATTACCAGGCAGGGCCTATTTTTGCCAACCTCGTGCTCGCCGACGAGATCAACCGCGCCACGCCCAAGACGCAGAGCGCCTTACTCGAGGCGATGCAGGAACACACCGTGACGGTTGGGACCCAGACACGACCACTGCCCACGCCATTCTTCGTGCTCGCCACCCAGAACCCGATCGAGCTCGAAGGGACCTACCCATTGCCCGAGGCACAGCTGGATCGATTCTTTTTCAAAGTCCTCGTTCCCTTCCCGAGTGAGAAAGACCTCCTTGAGATCGCGCGACGCACGACGGGCGAGTCGACGCCACAGCTCAAGGCGGTGGCGGACGCGCCGGCGGTCCTTACTGCCCAGCGCGTCGCCCGCGAGGTTCCGATCGCCGAGCACGTGCTCGCCTACGCCGCGCGGCTGATCACCGCCACCCATCCCGACCGCACCCAGCTCGACGGCGTGCGCCGCTACGTCCGATGGGGCGCCAGCCCTCGCGGCATGCAGACGCTGATCCTCGCGAGCAAAGTCCGCGCGCTCCTGGAAGGCCGCTACAACGTGGCCTTTGACGATCTGAATGCCGTGGCGGCGCCGGCGCTGCGACACCGGATCTTCCTGCAGTTCGAGGCCGAGGCCGACGGGATCGCGGCCGACAAGATCATCAGTGACATCCTGGAGCAGACGCCCAAGGAACCCGGCCGGGAGTAGCCCGAATGGCCCCTCTGCTGGAGCCCGCCTTGCTCCGACGCCTCGAGGCGCTCGCGCTCCAGGTGCGGCGCGCCGTCAGCGGCCAGATGGGTGGCGAGCGCCGCTCAAAGCGCAGGGGGCAATCCGTCGAATTCGCGGACTATCGGAATTACACCCCCGGCGATGATTTCCGTCTGATCGATTGGAACGCCTACGCGCGTCTCGATCGCTTCATGTTGCGACTCTTCGTCGCGGAAGAGGAACTGCCGCTGAGCCTCTTCGTCGACCTGAGCGGGTCGATGGACTGGGGCAAGCCCAACAAGGCGGAGACCGCGCGACAGCTGGCCGGCGCCATCGCCTATGTCGCCCTCGCGGCGCTCGACCGCGTCCGCTTGACCGTCTTCGCCGAAGGTGAGACCTCGGGCGGCGCGCCCTCGCGGGGCCGGCGTGCGGCGGCGACGCTGTTCTCCCGCTTGCAATCTTTTCCCGCCGGCGGCGTGACGAACTACGAGAAATTGGTCTGGCCGATCGGGCGCCAGCGACCGGGCATGACGGTCCTGATCACCGACGGGCTCGGCGAATCGCCGCTGGATCCCGCGTTGACGGCGCTGCAGCGGGCGCACCAGGAAGGCGCCGTGCTTCAGCTACTGGCTCCCCAGGAGCTCACGCTGGACTGGTCCGGGGACGCGCGGCTGCGGGATGCCGAGACCGGGGTCGAGCGAGAGTTCACGGCGACACCGCTCACCCAGGGCAGTTACCTCAAGTTGCTGGGCCAACGGACCGATGAGATCGAGCGCGCCGCGCATCGCCGCGGTTTGCGTTTCGCTCGGCTTTCCACGTCGGAGCCCATCGACGAGATGGTTCAGGTCACCCTGCGGCGGATTGGGCTGCTGGCATGAGCGCGCCCCGACGTGGAAAGGCGCGCGTGTCAACAGCGCGCCCCGGTGTGGAAAGGCGCGCGTGACATGACCGTCCTCGCCCCGCTCGCCGCCGTCCTGGCGTTGACGCTGCCGGTCATCATTGCGCTTTACTTCTTGAAAATCCGCCGACCCACCCGCGTGGTGCCGGCGCTGCATCTATGGCCGAGCCAGATCCGTGACCGCCAGGCGAACGTCCCCTGGCAGCGCCTGCGCCCCAGCTGGCTGTTATTTCTGCAATTGCTGGCGGCCGCCGCGCTGGTCGCCGCCGCGGTTCAGCCGGTGTTGCCGGCGGGGGCCTCCCTCGCCCGACACAGCATCGTGCTGCTCGACGCCTCGGCCTCGATGCAGGCGACGGACGTGACACCGACTCGCCTGGCTGAGGCGAAGCGCCAGGTCAACGCCGTGATCGATCAGCTCGGGCCGTCGGACCGGATGACCGTCATCGCCGTCGGCCCTACCTCGAGAATCATCGCGTCCGTGACCGGCGACCGCGACGCGTTGCATCGCGCCGTGAATGGCATCGAGGCGAGCAATGGCGCGGCCGATCTGTCGAGCGCACTGGCGCTGGCGGCCGGCCTGGTTCGAGCCGGCGACGATGCGCGCGCGTATTTGTTCTCCGACGGTATCGTGCAACCGCTTCGCTCATCATTTTCCGCTGGTCTGCCGTTTCCGGTCGAATATCACCGCGTCGGCGTTTCGGGGGAGAACGTCGGACTGACGTCGTTGACGGTGCGGACCAGTGCGCAGACGCGCGCGGCCTACCTGCACCTGCAAAATTTTGGCCAGCAGGTTCGGTCGGTCAGCCTGGAATGGCGCGCCGACGGTCACCTGCTCGATGTCCGGCCACTGACCCTGCCGGCCGGCCAGGGGCAGGACCTCGTGCTGCCGGTTCCCTCAGACGCGACCTCGGTGACCGCTCGCCTCGCCGCCGGCGACATCTTCGCGGTCGATGACACCGCTACCGCCGTCGCGCGCACGCCGCGCGCCTTCAAGGTGCTGCTGGTGACGACGGGCAACGTCTTCCTCGAGCAGGCCCTGCGGCTGCGAACGGACTTTCAAATCGATGTCGTCGCCCCCACCGCGTATCACGCGAGCTCGGCGTACGCGATGACGGTCTTCGACCGGTTTGCGCCACCCATTCTGCCCGACGGACCGTTCTGGATGGTCGACCCGCCGGCGGGGTCGGCGCTGGCCGGCGGAGCAGCGGTCGGTATCGGGCGCGTCCGTGCGGTCGACGCCGGCGACCCGCTGCTGGCCAACGTCGATCTCCAGGACGTGCACGTGGCGCGCAGCGAGGACCTGCGTGCGTCGACATTCGGCAGGCCGCTGATCATCAGCCTGCAGACGCCGCTGGTGCTGGTTCGCGACGAGCCGTTCCGGCAGGTGCTGATCGGTTTCGACCTGCACGAGTCCGACCTGCCGCTTCGGATCGCGTTCCCAATCCTTACCCAAAACCTCAGCGAGTGGATGCTGCCCCCGAGCGTGCCAAGCCACAGCTTCCATCCGTCCGAACCCGTCACCATCGTGCCCGAGCCCGGCGCGACGTCCGTGACCGTGATCCGCCCCGACGGCACCCGCCGCTCGCTGGCGACCGGTGCCATCGGCAGCTTCGCCGAAACGGATCCGACTGGCCTGTACACGGTCGAGCAGGTGATCGCCGGCCAGGTGCAGCGCTCCTGGTTCAGCGTCAACCTGTTCTCCGATTCGATCTCGCAGCTCAAGCCGCCCGATCGGCTGACGCTGCCGCCGACGCGGGCGGTCGCGGTCCAGGCCACCCACAAGGGTCAGCTCGAGATCTGGCCCTGGATCGCGCTGGCAGCACTGGCGGTCGTCACGGCCGAATGGCTGGCCTTCCACCGTGGGCTTTGAAGTAACCCGCCCCCTCTTCCTGGGGGCGGGCGTCCTGGCGCTGGCGATCATCGTCGTCATCTGGCGCCTCTTCCCTCCGCCCTTGCCGCCGAGGCGCGCA
Organism: Candidatus Dormiibacterota bacterium; assembly: GCA_035602295.1. GTDB lineage: Bacteria > Chloroflexota > Dormibacteria > CF-121 > CF-121 > CF-13. Next base: position 10,264 of record DATNMN010000012.1, read on the forward strand.
CGGCTATCGCTTGGGCTGCGCACGCTGATCGTGTTGCTGCTGACGGCCTCGCTGGCGGGCTTGCAGGTGCAAACGACGCCGAGCAAGCAATCGCTGCTGGTCGCCGCCGACCTGTCGGCCAGCGTGCAGAGCGCGCTCGACAGTGAGGCCGCGATGGTCCGCCGCATTCTGCAACAGCGGCAAGGCCAGGATCGGGCCGGCGTGGTGAGCTTCGGCCGGGACCCCCAGGTCGAGGTGAACCTCAGTGCGAACCCGCAGTTCGGCGAGTTCCAGAGCCAGCCGAATCCGCATTACACCGACCTGGCGGCCGCCCTGCAGCTGGGCGGCTCGATCCTTCCCGATGACAGCCGCAAGCACATCGTGCTGATCAGCGACGGCCGCGGCAACCTCGGCGACGCGGTCGGCGAAGCGCGTCTGCTCCGTGCCGAAGGCGTTCGCGTCGATACGGTGGCGCTGCCTGTGCCCCTCGGCGCCGAGGTCTACGTCGATCGGCTGGATGCCCCCCAGACGTTGACCCAGGGACAGCAGGCGGACGCACAGGCCCTGATCGTCAGCAACACCACGACCCACGCGACGGCTCGATGGTACCTCGACCGAACGCTCATCAACACCACCTCCCTTGACCTGGTGCCGGGCGAAACCATGATCAAGCAGACGGTGAAGCCTACCCAGCCCGGGTTCCACGCGGTCCGTATCGTGGTCGACCCGGTGCGCGACACGTACGCGGAGAACAATTTCGGTGAAGCGCTGATCCAGGTCATCGGGCCGCCACGCGTGCTGCTGGTTGAGAACACCCTGGGCGAGGCAGCCAGCCTCGAATCGGCGCTCAGGTCGACGGGCATCGGATACTCCGCCGTCACCCCGGATCAGCTGCCTCGATCGGCCGCGGACCTCGCCGCCTACCAGGCCGTGGTCCTGGTCAATATCCCCGCATCGAGCCTGGGCGCCGATGGCATGGCGCTGCTGCAGGCGTCGGTCCGTGACCTCGGTACCGGCCTCGTGGTCATCGGCGGCGCGGACAGCTATGGCCCGGGCGGTTATGCCGGCACGACGCTCGAGACGACGCTGCCGGTCCAGATCCAGATTCCCCAGGACATGCAGAAGCCGCCGGTCGCGGTGATGCTCGTCCTGGAGTCGACGGAGAGCGGGACGGGCGACCAGGTGCTCCGCGGCGCCGCCCAGTCGGTCATCGACCAGCTCACGCCGCGCGACATGGTCGGGGTCACGAACGGCAATATGGGCAACGTCGTCGTGCCGCTGGGCCCGCTGACGGACAAGGCCGCGATCAAGAAAAAGATCGAGGCGATGGCCCTGGGCGATCCGCCGAGCTACGCGCCCGACCTGAGCGCCGCGAACGACCAGTTGACGAAGACGACCGCCTCGATCAAGCACGTGATTGTTTTTGGCGACGGCGACCAGCCCGACCGCGACTACCAGTCGCAGATCACCGCGATGCACGGCCGCGGAATCACCGTGTCTACGGTCGCGATCGCGGCGAGTGCAGGAGACGCCGCGATGATGCAGGCGATGGCGGGCTCGGGACATGGCCGCTTCTACCAGAGCAACAGCCTCTCGGACGTGCCGCAGATTTTCTTGAAGGAAACCCGAGAGGCGCTCAAGCCCTGGATCGTCGAGGGTCGCATCGCACCGCAGCTCGCCTCGCTCGCCGACGTGATCCCCGGCGTCCCGCTAGACAGCTTCCCAGCTCTGACCGGCTATGTCGCGACCACGCCGCGCGCCGCGGCCGACGTCGTGCTCAAGAGCCCGCAGGGCGATCCGCTGCTGGCGACCTGGCAGTACGGTCTCGGCCGGGTCATGGCCTGGACCAGCGATGCCCAGGGCCGCTGGACCGCCGGGTTGCTTCAATGGTCGGCCGCCAACCGGTTCTTCGGCGATATCGTCCATGCCAGCCTGCCGCAGCCAGGAGACCCGGCGTTGCTGGTCGAAACACGGGTTGTGGGCGACCACACTCATCTCCTCGTGACGGCGCCGCCAACCTCAGGCGCCACCGTGACCGTCAGTGCCGTGACCCCGGACCTGGCCGACACCAGCCTCACCCTGTCGCCGACCGGGCCCGGCCGCTTCGAAGGTGACCTGCCGACCGACCAGGTGGGTAGCTACCTGCTGCACGTCAGCGAGTCGGCCGGCGGCGTGGTTCGCCATACGACGACGACCGGGCTGGTGGTTCCATACTCGCCCGAGTACCGGGACCTCGGTACGGACGTTGCCACCCTCAAGGCGATCGCCCAGGCCGGCGGTGGGGTGCTGCTGACGGACATTTCGCAGGCATTCCGGGTGCCGGTACCGACCGTGCGGGCCGCCCTGCCGATCGGCGAGCTCCTGCTGGTGCTGGCGATTCTGCTCTTCCCGGTCGACGTCGCTCTGCGCCGCCTGATCTTTCGGCTGGAAGACATGCCGGCCTGGCGCGCCGCCGTGGCTCGGCGGCCGGTCCCCGCCGTCCCGGCAGAGGCTACCGTCACCCGGCTGAAGGAGCGCGTCGACGGTATCCGCGCGGCGCGCGCGGCCCAACCACGCACGCCGAAGAAGCCGCCAGAGGATCCAACCGGCGACCTGCTGGCACGCCGTCGCCGGCGCTAATTCTTAGCCGGTGTTTATCCGCAACCCCGTAAACTAGCCAGCGATGTTCGGACCCACGATTACCGGGCTGCTGAACACGATCATCACCATCCTCATCTTGGTGCTGATCGTGCGCGCGATCTTCTCCTGGTTCCCTGGGATGCTCTACACGCAGGCGGGCCGGTACGTCTTGCTGGCGACCGAATGGTACCTGGCACCAATCCGCCGGGTGATCCCGCCGGTCGGCGGTCTCGATCTCTCGTTCCTCGTCGGCATCCTCATTCTCTACGCGCTGCAGAACTTTATCGCTTCGGGCAATCCCATCAGCGCTGTGATTGGGATCGTCCGCTCCATCCTGATTTTCTGCATCATCCTGGTGCTTGTCCGGATCTTTTTCGGATTCTTCCAGATGGACCCATGGCATCCAATCACCCAGATGGTGATGCAGGTGACGGAGCCATTTGCGAGGCCGTTTCGCCAGTGGTTTCCGCGGCGCCCACGGACGTTCGATATGGCACCGGTCGCCGCATTCGTCGTTTTGCTGGCCGCCCTGTTTCTGCTCTCGTTCCTGCAGGGCTTCGGGATCGGTTAGGAGCTTACCGAGCCGACCAGCGTCCGCGGCTGTCGGCCGCCGTTGACCTGGCGCTCGGGCGCGCGACGTCGAATCACTTCCAGGCGCCAGACCGGCCGGCTGAACAGCGCATCGATCTCGCGCTGGGCGCGGTCACCCGCGAGCCCACCACCCTGGACCCGGAACTTCTCACCGAGGTCCATGTCGACGATCTGATCCGCGCGTTGCAGGTGGAGCACGACCCGGTCCGGGCCTTCGCAGCGGCCCAGGATCTCCTGGAGCGTCGCCATCTGCTCTGGGGTGGCCTCCGCGGGCACGTCCAGGTGGACCACCTGGTTGCGCACCCAGAATTCGTGCCCCGCATCGTCGAAAGCGAGGATTTCGTCGGCGATGACTTTCGCCTGCTCGGCGCGCTCCTCGTCGTCGCCAGCGGCTGCGCGGGCATCGACCTTGCCCCGAACGATCACGACCGTGTCGGACAGCAGCAAGTTTCGACGCTCTTCGAAGATCCTTGGGAAGACGATGACTTCGATAGTCGCCGTCAGGTCCTCGAGCTGGACGAAGGCCATCGCCTTGCCGGATTTCGTGACGATGGGTCGCACCGACTTGATCACGCCGCCGATGCGGACCTCGTAGTCCTCCATATCCGGCGTGACCTGGTTCGCATACGTATCGACTTTGGCGTGGAGCTCCTGCTCGATCCGCCGCAGCGGGTGATCGGACAGATAGAGGCCGAGCAGCTCTTTCTCGCCCTTGAGCCGCTCCTCGTCGGGCATCGGCGGGACGTCGGGGATCAGCCCGGCGGCTGGGTCGTCGAGCTCATCGGCATCGGGCAGCATGCCGAACAGGTTGGTCTGGCCGCTTTCGCGCTCGCTGATGATCTGCGCCGCCCGGTCGCTGACGCGGTCGATGCTGGCGAACAGCCGGCCCCGCTCGCCCAGGCTGTCCGTCGCGCCGGAGCGGATCAGGCTCTCGAGCACGCGCTTGTTCATTTCGCGCGGGTCGACCCGGACGGTGAGATCAAGTAGCGACTTGAACGGGCCGTGGGCCCGCCGCTCGGTGAGCAGCAGCTCGATGGCGCGGACGCCGACGTTCTTGATCACGGCGAGCCCGTAGCGAATCTTCCCGTCCTGGACCGTGAACCCGGCCTCAGAGTAATTGACGTCGGGCGGTAAGACGTCGATGTTGCGCGCGTGGCAGTCGAGAACGGCGGCCGCGACCTTGTCGTAGTTGCCGGCCTCGTTATTGAGCAGGGCCGCGAGATACTCGAGCGGGTAATTGGCCTTCAGGTAGGCCGTCTGGTAGGAGATCACCGCGTAGGCGGCGCTGTGGGACTTGTTGAACCCGTAGCCGGCGAAAAAGGCCATGAGGTCGAAGATCTCGGTCGCCTTCGCCTGGGTCACGCCGCGCTCGACCGCCCCGGTGATGAATTTGGCCCGCATTTTCGCCATCTCTTCTTTCTTCTTCTTGCCCATTGCGGCGCGAAGCACGTCGGCTTCTCCCAGGGTGAAGCCGGCCAGCTGGGAGGCGATCTGCATCACCTGCTCCTGGTAGACGATGACGCCGTAGGTCTCTTTGAGAATGGGCTCGAGCTGCGGCAGGGGGTAGACGATCTCCTGCTCACCGTGCTTGCACTTCATGTACTGGTCAAGCAGGCCGCCTTCGAGTGGCCCCGGGCGGAAGAGGGCAATCGCCGCGGTGATGTCATCGAAGGTCGTCGGGCGCATGTCCTGGAGGAGGCGGCGCAGCCCTGCGGACTCGAGCTGGAAGACGCCGTTCGTGTCCGCCGCTTGCAGCAAGCGGAAGGTAGCCGGATCGTCCCAGGGGATCGTCGCCAGATCCAGTTTCAGGCCGCGCGTCTGTTCGAGGTTCTTCAAAGCGTCTTCGATGACCGACAGGTTTCGCAAGCCGAGAAAGTCCATTTTCAGCAGGCCAATTTTTTGGACCGCGTTCATCTCGTATTGCGTCATCACCGCCCGCTTTTCCTGGCCGTTCTTGTCGCCGCGCGTGATGCTGGCCTGCAACGGCACGTAGTGCTGCAACGGTTCGGGCGTGATGACGATGCCGGCGGCGTGTGTCGAGGCGTGGCGAACCAGGCCCTCCAGCTTGCGCGCATTCTTCAGCAGGCGCTCGTAGACGGGATCCTTTTCGGCCTGGGCGAGCTCGGGCACCATCTGGATCGCTTTGTCGAGCGTCATGTTGAGCGTCGGCGGGACCAGCTTGGCGAGGTGGTCGACCTCACGGAGCGGGACGTCCAGCGCGCGGCCGACGTCTCGGATCACCGCGCGCGCCTTCATGGTGCCGAAGGTGATGATCTGCGCCACATGATCCTGCCCGTACTTCTGGCCGACGTAATCGATGACGCGGTCGCGATTCCGATCGTCGAAATCGACGTCGATATCGGGCATCGAGATCCGCTCGCGGTTGAGGAAGCGCTCGAAGATCAACCCATGCTGGATCGGATCGAGCGTGGTGATGCCCAGCGCATACGAGATGATGCTGCCCGCGGCGGAGCCGCGGCCCGGACCCACCGCCACACCGTTCTGGCGGGCAAAGTCGATGAAGTCGCTGACGATCAAGAAGTAGGGCGCGTAGCCCATCTCCTCGATGACGCCGAACTCCATCTCGAAACGATCGCGCACCACCTGGCCCAGCTCCGGATAGCGTGACTTCAGGCCCTGCTCCGCGAGGCGGCGCAGGTACGCTTCCGCGGTTTCACCCTGGGGCACTTCGAAGCGAGGCAAGAGCGGCTTGGTGTCGAGCTCGAGGTGACAACGCTCCGCAATCCGGACCGTGTTCGCGACGGCCTCGGGGAACTCGCGGAAGCGCTCCGCCATCTCGGTCGGGGTCTTGAGATAGAACTCGTCGTTGTGGAACCGCATGCGCTTCTGATCCGAGACGACGGTGCCTGTCTGCAGACACAGAAGGATGTCATGCGCCTCGGCGTCGTCCTGGCGCGTGTAGTGCGAGTCGTTGGTGGCGACAAGCGGAATGCCGGTGCGCTGCGAGAGGCGCGCCAAGCCCTCGTTGACGCGAGCCTGCTCCTCCATCCCGTGGTCCTGGATCTCGAGAAAGTAGTCATCACCGAACATCCGCTGGTATTCGCGGGCCACCTGCTCCGCGCCCGCCTCGTCCCCCTCGAGCAGCCGGCTCGCCACTTCCCCGCCGAGGCAGCCCGAGAGCGCGATCAGGCCCTGCGCATGGTCGGCGAGCAACGCCTTGTCGATGCGAGGCTTGTAGTAGTAGCCCTCGAGATGCGCCAGGCTGGACAGCTGGATCAGGTTGCGATAGCCTTCCAGGTTCTTGACGAGCAGGATCAGGTGATGGGGATCGCGGTCGGCCCGTCCTTCCTTCTGGTGGCGGGAACGGGTGGCGACGTAGACCTCCTGGCCGATGATGGGGTTGATCCCTGCGGCTTTCGCCTGCAGGTAGAGGTCGACCGCGCCATAGAGCACGCCATGGTCGGTAAGCGCGATCGCCGGCATCCGGGTTTCGGCCGCCAGGCGGACCATGTCGGAGATGCGGCTGGCCCCGTCGAGCAGGCTGAATTCAGAGTGGGTATGAAGGTGGACGAAGCTCATGCGGTGCGTTCGAGCTTGACCACCGCTTCGATGTGGTAGGTCTGGGGGAACATGTCGACGAAAGCCACCTCCACAAGGGTATAGCGTCCGGCGGCACAAAAACGATTGACATCTCGGGCCAGCGTCGATGGGTCACACGAGATGTAGACAACGCGTTCCGGCCTCAGATTCGCCATCACCTCGATCGCCGATTCGGCGCATCCCGCGCGCGGCGGATCTAGCACGAGGACATCGACGTCCCCGTCGACCCCGGAGGCGGCATCCTCGACCCGGCCGCGCCGGTAGCGGACGTTGCCGCAACTGTTGAGCTGCATGTTGAGCTCACCAAGCCGCACGGCGTAAGGGCTCTCTTCGATCGCGATGACTTCGGTGGCGTGATCCGCCAGCCTCGCCGTGAGCATGCCGATTCCCGCGTAGGCCTCGACGACCCGCTCGCGGCCGCTGAGCTGCGCAAAGGCGACCGCGCGTTGGTACAGCACATCACGTTGCCGCGCATTGACCTGGACGAAGGCCTCGGGCCGCACACGGAAATGGCGGCCGGCATCGTCGATGCCGATCGAGTCGTCATTGAGGTTCAGCTCGGGGATCCAACCAGCGGCCCGCGTGCCGAATCCCGAATCGGCCGAACCCGGAGGATAGGGCGACCAGAGCAGGTCGCTGGTCCCCGGCGCCCAGGTGAACTGCAGCGCGGTCACGCGCGCGGCCGCCGGATCCTCCGCGGCGTGTGCGAACGCCGGCAGCGCCCGCTCGATCGCCTCGGCGTGGATCAGGCAGGCGTCGATCGGCAACGTCTGGTAGGTGTGCTTTCGATAGAAGCCGAGGCTGACCGCCCCGCCGCGGCGCAAGACATGAAACTCACCCCGAAGCCGATAGCGCCAGGGATCGTCCATCCCCAGGACATCGATACGGTCGATGGGAAACTCAAGGTGAGAGCGCTCGAGCTGCCGGTGTAGCACCTGTCGTTTCTGGGCGAGCTGCTCGGGATAGGCCAGGTACTGCAACTGGCAGCCGCCGCAGCCGGCCTTGAAATATGGACACGGTGGGTCGACCCGCGTAGCCGCCGGCTCCAGGACGGCCGTTGCCTGGGCACGCCAGAAATCTTTCCGCCGGTGCGTGATTTCGGCCTCGACGGTTTCACCGGGTATCGCCCCCTCAACGAAGACGACTCGGCCGTCGACCCGCGCCAGGGCTGCCCCGCCATGGGCGAGCTCGCCAACCGTTAACTGCACTAGGAGACCTTCTCTCGGAGCAGGGCCTCGAGCCGCTGTGGGTTGGCTCGGCCTTTGGAGAGCTTCATCCCCTGGCCGATCAGGAACTTCAATGCCTGCTCCTTGCCGGCTTTGAAGTCGGCGACGGACTTTTGATTTTCCGCGATGACGCTGTCGACGATGCCGGTGAGCTCAGTGTCACCGCTGATCTGGCTCGAGCCCTTCGCCGCCATGAGCGCCGGCTCCGGATCCGTCGCGCGGTACATCGCCTCGAACGTTTGCTTCGCCATCTTGCCGCTGATGACGCCCGAGTCGATCAGCGCGATCAGCCGCTGCAGGTGCGCCGGCTTGACCGATGCGTGCTGGATCTCCTTGTGTTCGGCGTTGAGGTAGCGGCTGAAGTCACCGAGGATCCAGTTCGCCGCCGCCTTTGCCGGGGCGCCGAGCCGCACCATCTCCTCGAAGTATTCGGCCATCGGCTTCGATGAGGTAAGGACCGACGCATCATAGGGGCTGAGGCCGAAATTCGCGATCAAGCGCTCGCGGCGCGCCGCCGGCAGCTCGGGCAGGGTGGACCCGATTTCGGCCACCCACTCCCGACTGACTTCGAGCGGCGGCAGGTCGGGCTCCGGGAAGTAGCGATAGTCCTCGGCAAACTCCTTGGTGCGTTGAGAGACCGTCAGTCCGCGCCCATCGTTCCAGCCGCGCGTCTCCTGGACCAGCCGGCCACCGGCGTCCAGGACTTCCGTCTGACGGACGATCTCGTACTCGATCGCGCGATGGATCGCACGAAACGAGTTCATATTCTTGATCTCGACCTTGGTGCCGAACTCGGTCTGGCCAAAGGGCCGGAGTGAGACGTTAGCGTCGCAACGAAGCTGGCCCGACTCCATGTCGCCGTTGTTGACGCCGATGTACTGCAGGATCGCCCGCAACCGCATGACGTACTCGCGCGCCTCGTCGGCAGTGCGCAGATCGGGCTCGGAGACGATCTCCATCAGGGGAACGCCGGCCCGGTTGAAGTTGACCAGGGACGACTGGGCCTGCTCGATCGCGCCTTCGTGCTGCAGCTTGCCGGTGTCTTCCTCGAGATGGACGCGCGTGATGCCGCAGCGGCGCGGCTCGCCATTGACGTCGAACTCGAGATGCCCATGGCGACTGAATGGCAAATCGTACTGCGAGATCTGGTAGCCCTTCGGCAGGTCCGGATAGAAGTAGTTCTTGCGGTCGAACTTCGAGAACTCGGGAATCTCGCAGTTAAGTGCCAGCGCGGTGCGGATGGTCGCCTCGACAGCTCGCCGGTTGATGACGGGCAGCGACCCCGGAAGCCCGAGGCAAACGGGGCAGGTGTTCGCGTTGGGCGGCGCCACGAGATAGTCGGTCGAGCAGCCGCAGAACATCTTGCTCTGCGTCAGCACCTGGGCATGGACTTCGAGCCCGACGACGACTTCGTAGCGCGTGGCGATTGCCATCAGGCGGCCGACCGCATCAACGGCGATTGAAGTTTGCGGAAGTCGGCCGCGGCCTCGAAGGCGTAGGCGACTTGCAGCGCGGTCTCCTCGCGGAATCCTGGCGCGATTACCTGGAGGCCGATCGGCAGGCCGTCGGCCAGGCCGCAGGGTACCGAGATGCCACAGACGTTGCCGAGGTTCGCGGGGATGGTGATGATGTCGTTCAGGTACATCGCGACCGGATCCTGAGTCTTCGCACCGAGCGGGAACGCCACGGTCGGCGAGGTGGCCCCCAAGAGGGCGTCGACTTTCTCAAAGGCCCGCTTGAAATCTTCGATGATCAGCGTGCGGACCTTTTGCGCCTGCAGATAGTAGGCATCGTAGTAGCCCGAGCTCAGGGCATACGTCCCGAGCATGATCCGGCGCTTGACCTCGGCGCCGAAACCCTGCTGGCGGGTCAGCATGTATTCCTCGAGCAGATTCTTCGCGCCTTCCGCCTGGTAGCCATAGCGGACACCGTCGTAGCGCGCGAGATTGGAGCTGGCCTCGGCCGGCGCGATGATGTAGTACGCGGGCAGGGCGACGTCGCTATGCGGCAGGCTTACCTCTTCGATCTTGGCGCCCTGCTGCTCCATCAGCCGGATGGCGTCGTTGATCGCCTGCTCGACGGCGGGCTCCATGCCGGCGACGAAGTACTCCCTGGGCACGCCGAGACGCATGCCCTTCACGCCCTTTCGCAACGTTGCGAGATAGTCGGGAACCGGGCGCGTCGAACACGTGGAGTCACGCGGATCGTGCCCGGCAATCGACTGAAGTAAGACCGCGGCGTCCGCGACATCGCGCGTCATGGGGCCGATCTGGTCGAGTGATGAGGCGAAGGCGATCAGGCCATAGCGGCTGACGCGTCCGTAGGTCGGCTTGAGGCCGACGGTACCGGTGAGCGCGGCCGGCTGCCTGATCGACCCTCCGGTGTCACTGCCGAGCGCGGCGATGGCTTCGCCGGACGCCACGGCGGATGCCGATCCGCCGCTAGACCCGCCGGGCACCCGATCGAGTCCCCAGGGATTGTGGACGGGCCAGTAGCCCGAGTTCTCATTCGAAGAGCCCATCGCGAACTCATCGCAGTTCGTCTTGCCCAGGAACACAGCACCCTCGGACTCGAGCCGGTCGACGACCGTCGCGCTGTAGGGCGGAGTAAAGCCTTTCAGGATCTTCGAGCCCGCTGTCGAGGGGACATCCTTCACACAGAGGACGTCCTTGAGCGCGATCGGAATCCCGGTCAGCGGCTTGACGTCACGCTTGGCGCGCAGTCGTTCGTCGGCGTCCTTTGCCTGGCGGAAGGCGAGCTCGCGGGTGACGAGCAGGTAGGCCTTTGTCTTGTCGCCCACCGCATCGATGTGACCGAGCACCGACTCGGTGAGCTCCACCGACGAGATCTCGCGATCGAGCAGCATCTGGTGCAGGTCGCGGATGGTCCGCTGAAAGAGCTTCATTCCTGGATCGCCTTGACCTTGAAGTACGGGCCCTCACGGCTCGGCGCGTTTTTCAGCGCCGCCTCCGCGGGCAGGGACGGTTCGCGCCGGTCCTCCCGCATCACGTTGCGTTCCTCGAGCGGATGGGCGGTGGCCGGGACCGTCGAGGTGTCGGCGCGCTTGAGGGCATCGATCGCGGTCAGGATGTGGCGTAGCTGGTCACGGTAACGAACGACCTCGTCTGGTGTGATCCCCAACCGCGCGAGACGCGCGACGTGCTCAACTTCTCGGGACGAAAGCTCGGACTCGGGCTCGGGCAAGACCTATAGATTAAAAGAAGTCAGGCAATCATCGCGCCGTTCAGCCCGGCGCGCGCCCGCAGCCAGGGACCGAGCGGTCCGGGCGCGGCCGGATGGCTGATAAGGAAGCCCTGGATGAAGTCGCAGCCGTATTCGCGAAGCAACTCCGCCGTCGGCTCGTCCTCGACCCCCTCGGCGACGACGGTCAAACCGAGGTTGTGGCCGAGGTCGATGGTCGAGCGCACGATCGCGGCCCCGTCGCGGTTGGTCGCCATGTCCTGAACAAAGGTCTTATCGATCTTGATCTCGCTCACCGGAAGCCGCTTGAGGTAGGCCAGCGAGGAATAGCCCGTACCGAAATCGTCGACCGAGATTTGGACACCCGTGTCGTGCAGCCGCCGCAGCGTTTCTTCGCCTTCGTTCGCAATGATCGTGCCTTCGGTGATCTCCAGGCTCAACTTCTCGGGCGGCACCTGCCAGGTGCGCAGCAACTCCGCGACGGCATCCGGGAGCTCCGCATCGAGCAGGTTCCGAGCCGAGAGGTTGACGGACACCCCGATCTCAATGCCGGCCTTCGACCAGGCATGCACCTGGCCGAGCGCCTCGTTGAGTACCCAGGCGGTCAGCGGCTTGATGAGGTTGGTCTGCTCGGCTGATGGGATGAAGTCGTCTGGCGGCAGCAGCCCGTGGTCAGGATGGCCCCAGCGAACGAGCGCCTCGACCTTCAGTGGATGGCCATCGACCGCGGACACGATTGGCTGATAGTGGAGCACCAGCTCGAATTGGTCGATCGCGTACCGGAGCTTGCCCGCAAGGGGCACCCGGTCACCGTTTTCCCCGCCATCCTGGTCGATCGAGTAGACGCTGTATCCGCTCTTGGCCCGCTTCGCCGCATACATCGCCACGTCGGCTCGGCGGATCAACGCCTCGGCGTCGTCCGCGTGTTGCGGGAAAACGGCGATGCCGACGCTGACGCTGACGTTGACCGGGGCACCATCGAACGTGAACGGCTGGCCAACCGCTTGCAGGATCTTTTCCGCAATGAGGACGGCACGGGGCACGTCGGTTGCGCCCCAGGGCACCACGGCAAACTCGTCGCCGCCGTAGCGCGCGATGGTATCGGCCTTCCGCAGCACGTTCCGCATCCGGGCGCTGACCTGTTGCAGGACCTGGTCTCCGGCCTCGTGCCCGAGGCTGTCGTTGACCTCCTTGAAGCCGTCGAGATCCATCAGCAACACGGCGCACGGCTTGAGCTCCCGCTCGCCGGCGCGGATCGCCTCCTCGAGGCGTTCGCGGAGGAACGTCCGGTTCGGCAGCCCGGTCAGTGGGTCGTGGAGTGCCCGGAACTGCAGCGCTTCCGTCTCCGCCTTGCGCTCCGACACATCCCGCAAGCTGCCGATCACCAGCCGCTGCAGGCCGAGGCGCCCAACGTTGAACTCCATCGGGAAGGTCGACCCGTCCTTGGTCAGCCCCGATGTCTCGTGGCTGCCCATCATGACTTCGTGCTTCTGCGGACGCAGGTAGGCGCGGAGCTGCGGCTTGATCTCACTGCGGTAGGGATCAGCGATCAGCCGAACGAAGTCCTTGCCGATCACGTCCTCGGGCGGGTAGCCGAAGAGCCGCTCCGCCGCCGGGTTGTACGAGCGGACGACGAGACGCTCGTCCACCGTGATGATGCCGTCGGCGACGTTGTCGAGAATCGCCCGGATCCGGTCGCCGCTCCGCCGCAATTCGTCTTCGGCCCGGCGCCGCTCGATGAAGTTGCCGATCTGGCTGCCGATGTCGGTCATCACCCGAAGGGTGGCCCGATCGAGCGAGCGTCGGTCATTGCTGTGTAGGGCGATCACGCCGGTGACCTTGCGCCCGTTGGTGACCGCAAAGGCGAACTCGGCGTGCAGTCCACTCGTGGCGGCCGCGGCGGCGCGCTGCGAATCCAAGTCACTGGCGACGTCCTCGATAGAGCGGGCACGGCCAGTCGCCCACACCCGGCCCAGCAGTCCTAGGCCCCGGCTCACGGCGAGGTCCCGGCTGGAGGCTTCGAAGGCCCCGAAATCCCGGGTCGGTCGATACCAGCCGCACGCCCAGCGCAGCACATTCGCCTCCTGGTCTACCGCCCAGAACTCGCCGACCGGCCAGCCGAGCGTCTCGCAGATGCCCTGGAGGACCTGGGGCGCCGCCTCCGCCCAGGTGGCCGCGTTGGCCAGCGGCCGGGTGACCGCGAACTGCACGTTACGGAGACGATCCGCCATGCGTCGGTGGCTGATATCGCTGACGAAGGCAACAAAGTCGACTCGGGACCCGGAGCGCGACGTCGGGGAAATCGAAAGCTCGACCGGAAACTCGCGACCGTCCCGGTGCAGCGCCGCCAGCTCGACCGTCCGTCCGAGCAGCTTGCCCTCACCCGTCTCGATAAAACGGGCCATCCCCCGCTGATGGAGGTCGCGGTACCGGCGTGGAATGATGGTCCCCGCCAGCGTGCGGCCAACGGCCTCGTCATGGGACCAGCCGAAGATCTCCTCCGCCTTGCGGTTCCAGCCCGTGATCAGGCCTTGCTCATCGGCGGTGATCACCGCACTCGGCGACGTGTCGATGATGACCTGCAGATGCTGCTGCGATTCCTTGAACCGCTCCATGACGCGCAGTTGCATTTCGGCGTCTCGTCGGGCGGCAACATAGAGGCCGACGGTGCCGACGAGCAGCACGGCGCATGGCAGAACCATCAGTGCGTGCCCGACGTACCAGAAACCGTCGTAGCGCGCCCGCATGAAGAGGAAGATTGTCGTCTCCACCGCCACCAGCACCAGGCCGATGATCGCGCTGGCTTCGATCCGGCCGTCGGACCGGCGACCCTGTCGATAGCCCACGGCGGCCACAACCACGGGAAGAAACGGGACGGCTTGCAGCAGCGTGTTGAGATCCGTGAACCTTCCATTGACGATCAGAGGCGGCAGAACGAGGGCGAGGCCAGCCGTAAGGACGATGCCCAGGCCGGCGAGCCCGAGGCTCCCCACGACCGTGCGGGCGAGCGATCGTCGTGGATTTGCAAGCGGACCCGTGTGTCGGAGAAGGATCCACACGAGCAGGGAGGGCACGCCGATGTGTCCCAGGTGAAAGAGGTACGGGGCGGTCTGCGCGCTGACGAAGGGGAGGCGGCCGGGAAGGACGCCAGGAAAGGTCAGCATATGCACGAGCCAGACCAGGCCGAGCGCCGCGCTGGCAAATCCCAGGGGCAGCAGGCGACCGTGCCGGCGAATCACGACGTCCACCGCGCAAAGGAAGAAGGCGACCGCCAGGGTCACGACCATCGTCATGTCGAGGGCGGGCACATACCAGGTGAGGGGCAGGGTGCGGTCCGGCAGGAGGGCTCCCAGCGCCGACACCAGCATCAGGACCGCCACCGTCAGTAGCGCCAGCACGCCACGGCTTCCGATCCGCTTGAGACGCGGCAGGAGATGGCCGCCCGGAGCCGCAATCAGCGGCGCAATCAACATGATCGTAATATGCGTCGCTCCCCCTGAAAGAGAAGTTAAGGAGCTGTTACAGTTCGTTACAAATTCTGATAGCGGTCACCCAGCGTTATTTGCGACCGCTCGTGTTCGGCAAAACGGCCTAGGTTTCGGCAAGACTGCCTAGGACGGCGTCTGATCGATCAGATCGAGAAAGGCAGCCTCGTCGAGGACGGGGACCTTGAGGCGCTGCGCCTTCTCCAGCTTTGAGCCCGGATCCGCGCCGACGACCAGGTAGTCGGTCTTCTTGGTGACGCCCGAGCCGATGGTGCCGCCCAGGGACTTGATCCGCTCCTCAGCGGCGCCGCGGGTCAGCGAGCTGAGCGTGCCGGTTAGGACGAACGTCTTGCCGGTGAGAGGGCCCTCGTGGCGCTCTGGCTCCTTGATCACGATGCCCGCGTGCAACAGGCGCTCGATCAGCGCCCGCGACGCCGGAAGTTGAAAGTAGTCGTGAACGCCCTCGGCGACCGTCGGCCCCACGCCGCCGATCGCACGGAGATCGTCGACGCTCGCGGCTCGCAAACGATCGATCGTCCCGAAGTGGTCGGCGAGCAAGCCCGCCATCGTCCAGCCAACATGATTGATCCCCAGCGCAACCAGGAACCGCATGAACGTTGTCGATTTGCTGGCTTCGAGGCGGTCGAGAAGGTTCTGTGCCGACTTGTCCGCAAATCCCTCTAGCGATAGCAGCTGCTCCTTGGTCATGTGAAAGAGATCGGCCGGATCTTTGACCAGCTTCTTGTCGATCAGTTGCTGCAGCGTGGCGTAGCCCAGGCCCTCGATGTCGAGCGCACCAACGAAGTGCCGGAGATGCTCGAGCACCTGCGCGGGGCAGGTTGGATTGATGCAGCGCGTTGCAGCTTCGCCCGGCTCTCGCACCAGGTCCGTCCCGCACTCAGGACATTTTTTCGGCATGTGCCACGGCCGGCTTGGTTTCGGTCGCTTCTCCTTGAGGACCCGAACGACCTCCGGGATCACATCACCGGCGCGCTGGATGATGACGAAGTCGTGCGGCCTCACGTCCTTGCGGGCGACTTCGTCTTCGTTGTGGAGCGTCGCCCGACTCACCGTGACGCCGGCGATCTGGGTGGGCCGCAGCCAGGCCACCGGCGTGGCTGCGCCCGTGCGCCCGATGTAGATCTTGATGTCCTCGATAACGGTTTCAGCCTGCTCAGGTGGGAACTTGAACGCCAGCGCCCAGCGCGGACTCCGGGAGACGAACCCGAGCTCCGCCTGCTGCCCCAGGTCATTGACCTTGATGACGATGCCATCGATTTCGTAGTCGAGGCCGTGACGCTTCTCCTGCCATTCATCGAGGAAGGCGATCACCGCCTCGATGTCGGGGTGGATGCGCCGGTTGTCATTGACGTGAAAGCCCATCTGGCCGAGTCGCCCGAGGATCTGCTCCTGGCTTTTCGCATTACCCGGCGGATCGAGGGCGTAGATGAAGGTATCGAGGCGCCGGCGCGCCGTGATCTTTGGGTCGAGCTGCCGGACGGCGCCGGCGGCCGCGTTGCGCGGGTTCGCGAAGGGCGGCTTGCCTTCGGCGGCTAGTTCGGCATTCAACCGCTGGAAGCTGCGCTTCGGCATGTAGACCTCGCCCCGGACCTCGAACGTTTGCGGGAACTCTTTTGGGATCGTGACCGACAGCGGGACACTAGGGATCGTCTTGACGTTCGGCGTGACGTCTTCCCCGACGTAGCCGTCGCCGCGGGTGGCCCCGATCTTGTAGCGGCCCTGCTCATACAAAAGGCTCATCGCCAGCCCGTCGATCTTGAGCTCGGTCACGTACTCGACCTTGAGATCGCCCAGCGCCCGGTGGACCCGCTTATCGAACTCGCGGACTTCATCGCGCTCGAAGGCATTTCCGAGGCTGAGCATCGGCGTGCGGTGCGTAACCTTGGCAAAGGCGTCCGAGGGCGGGCCGCCAACCCGCTGGGTCGGTGAGTCGGGCGTGACCAATTCGGGATATTGCGTCTCGATCTCGACCAGCTCCCGGAAGAGTGCGTCGTACTCGGCGTCGGTGATCTCCGGCTGGTCGAGGACGTAGTACTGGCGGTTGGCCCGGTCGATCACGGTGCGCAACTCGAGGACGCGCGCTCGCGCCTCTTCGAGCTTCACAACTTGGTGATCGGCGCCAGGCTGACCGCGAGGATCTTCACGCCGACCTTGTCGAACTTGACGATCAGCTCTTCGTCCGTCCGCGTCATCGTGCTCTTCAAGACTCGGCCATGGCCCCAGGCGCGGTGCTCGACGTTGTCGCCCGGGCGGTAGTGCTGCCGGAGGTCGAGAGGCGCACCTGGGCGCGTGGCCTCGACGATGCGAGCCGGGGCCATGCCCTCCGCATCAATGCCGGACGGAATGCCCGCCGAACCATCGACGAGCTCTGGGGGAATGTCCTTAAGGAAGCGCGAGGGCAGGTTGAGGTTGGCATTTCCCCACAGGTGCCGGCGAAAGGCGTGAAACAGATACAGTCGGTCCTTGGCGCGGGTCATGCCGACATAGGCGAGCCGGCGCTCCTCTTCGAGACCGGCGGGCGAATCGAGACTCCGGCTGTGCGGAAACAGGCCTTCCTCCATACCCAACATGAAGACCACGGGAAACTCGAGGCCCTTGACCATATGCAGGGTGATGAGCGTCATGCCCTGCGTGCCATCCTGCATGGTGTCGACATCGCTCATCAGCGCGGTCTCTTCGAGGAACGCCTGCAAGCCCTCGCCGGGTGGTAACCCGTCGTACTCGGAGGCCAGGCCGCGAAGCTCGAGGACGTTGGCCCAACGCTCGTCACCATCCGTGCCGGCATCCTTGACGTACCGTTCGTAGGCGCTGCGCATCAGCAAGAGATCGATCACCTCGACCAGCCGGCGCTCCTGGCTGGCGGCGCGCACCTCCACGATCAGGTCACGGAACTCGCCCAGCGCGCCCTTCGCTGACGGGGTCAGGTCGTCCATCTCGTCGAGGCGGCGCAGCGCGTCCCAGCCCGACGTGCCGTGCGCGTCCGCCCAGTACCCGAGCTGCGCGAGCGATTTCTCGCCCAGCTTTCGCCGCGGGACATTGATGATGCGCGAGAAGCTCAGTGTGTCCTGCGGGTTGGCGATCAGCCGGAGATACGCCATCACGTCCTTGACCTCGCGGCGCTCGTAGAAGCGCAGGCCGCCGATCAGCCGGTAGGGCACGCCGCGCCGGAGCAGGACTTCTTCCAAAGCCCGCGACTGCGCATTCGTCCGGTAGAGGACGGCGATGTCGCCGAGCCGGTTGTCTCCCTCGGCGACCAGTCGGAGCGCTTCCCGGGCGACGGCCTGCGCCTCCTCCTGCTCGTCGTAGGTTTGCGCCACGACCACCTTGGGGCCACCCGGGCGATCGGTCCACAGGCGCTTCTCGGCGCGGTTCGGATTGGCCTTGATGACGTGGTACGCCGCGTCGAGGATCATCTGGGTCGACCGGTAATTCTGTTCGAGCTTGACGATCTTGGCGTCCGGGTAGTCGTGCTCGAACGACAGGATGTTGCGCACGTCGGCTCCGCGGAATGCGTAGATGCTCTGATCGTCGTCGCCGACGACGGCGAGGTTCCGATGCTTGCTTGCGAGGTGGCGCACCATCAGGTACTGCGCGCGGTTGGTGTCCTGGTACTCGTCGACCATGATGTATTTGAATCTGCGCTGGTATTTCTCGAGCACCTCGGGGTGTCGATCGAAGAGCCAGACGCAGCGCATCAGCAGATCGTCGAAGTCCAGGGCGTTGTTCTGCTGCAGAAACGCGTCGTAGCGCAGGCGGATCTGCGCCGCCAGCTCTTCGTTGTGCGTACCCGCGGCCTTTAACTGGTCTTCGGCGCTGATCACCTCGTCCTTGGCACGCGAAATCAGCGCGACCATGCCGCTCGGTGGATAGCGTTTCTCATCGAGTCGTAGCTCATTCATGACGCGCTTGATGACGGCGAGCCGGTCTCCCTCGTCGTAGATGATGAAGTGCCGGTCGATACCGTCGGCGCTGCCGTCGCGCCGCAGGATACGCACGCCGATCGCATGAAACGTCCCCATCCAGATGGCGCCCGCGCTCAGGTTGACGAGGCTCTCGACGCGGGAGCGCATCTCGCGCGCGGCCTTGTTCGTGAAGGTGACGGCCAGGATCTCGCCGGGTTCGGCTCGGCCTTGCTGAATCAGCCAGGCGATCCGATGCGTCAGGACGCGGGTCTTGCCGCTGCCCGCCCCGGCGAAAATCAGTAACGGGCCGTCGTCCGCCGTGACCGCAGCGCGCTGCGGTGGATTCAGGCCGGCGAGGAGGTCGACGCCGCGTTCGGCGGCCATGGGAGCGCTTGCCAAATCAAGGGCAAGTCTAGTGGCGGCGGCCACGGCCGCGCATGCGGCCGGCGGCAATGCTGTCGTCGTTGTCGTCGAAATTGTCCTGGCGGGTTTTCTTGCTTGACTTCAGCGACTCCGAGAAGGCGCCAATGAACTGGTCGCGCAACTCCATCGTCGAGATTTCGAAGGCATCTTTCAATGTCCAGTGGTCTTCCGGCGAGTAACGGCGCTCAGTTGCCCAGAGGAGGAACTTGATCAGCTGGATCTTGATGGCCGCCATGAGCTTGGAA
>DATNMN010000013.1:0-23325 GCA_035602295.1 Candidatus Dormiibacterota bacterium
CGGTGGGCATTAGAGGCGGGAGTCCCGGTCCGATAGGGCCTATGTGCCCTATGTGCTTGATCAGTTACGCAGTTATCGTCATGGCATGACGATGAGTGCGGACCTGGTCGAGCTGGCGGCGCATCGCTTTGCGTTGCTCGGCGATCCAACCCGGCTGCGCATCATGAACGCGCTCATGGAGTGCCCCGAGTTGTCGGTCGGCGACATCGCCCACGCGGTCACCACCTCGCGGTTCAATGCATCGGCGCATCTCAACCGCCTGGCCGCCGCCGGGCTGGTGGCGCGCCGGCGCGTGGCGACAACGGTGTACTACCGCGTCGATGACGTCAACCTCCCCCGCGTTTGCGAATGGATGTGCCAATCACTGCGCGACCGGGCGCGAAGCCTGGCCGGATCGGGCTCGGCGTGACGCTCCGGCGGGCCGTCGACTCGGGCGCAGCCATGGTCGCCCTGGCCCTTACCGGCCTCCTGCTTGGGGCGATTGCCTGGGTGCTGGGGTGGAGTACAGCTTCGGACCTTGCGTGGGCGATCACGACCGCGATCGCGGTGCCACCGGTTGCCATCTCGCTCCTCCAGCGGCTGCGTCGCGGCTCGCTCGGCGTCGATCTGATTGCGCTGCTCGCCCTTGGCGGCGCGCTCGCCTACCACCAGTACCTGGCGGGTGCGCTGATCTCGCTGATGTTCGCGACCGGCCAGGCCCTCGAAGCCTACGGCGGGGCGCGCGCTCGCGCCGAACTCACCGCCTTGCTGGCCCGCGCCCCGCGGACGGCCCACCGCTACGCGGGAGGCGCGGTCGAGACCGTACCGGTGGATGCCATCAAACCCAACGATCGGCTACTGGTAACGGCGGGCGAGGTGCTCCCGGTCGACGGGGTCGTGATCGGGACAGCGGCCGTGATCGATGAGTCGGCGCTCACCGGTGAGTCGGTGCTGGTGCATCGCGACGCCGGCGACAAGGTCCTGAGCGGCAGCGTCAATGCGGGAGCCGCGTTCGACCTGCGGGCGACGGCCCCGGCCGCGGAGAGCACCTATGCCGGCATCGTGCGGCTGGTGCGCGAAGCCGAGTCGTCGAAGGCGCCCTTTGTCCGGCTTGCCGACCGCTATGCCGTGATCTTTCTTCCGCTCACGCTGCTGCTGGCGGCGCTGGCCTGGCTGCTTTCGGGCGATCCGATTCGGGCGCTGGCCGTCCTCGTGGTCGCAACGCCCTGCCCGCTGCTGCTAGCGGCGCCGGTTGCGATCGTCTCGGGCATGTCGAGAGCGGCGGCGGCCGGCATCATCGTCAAGGGTGGAGGCGCGCTGGAGACGCTAGGCCGGGCGCAACTCGTCTTCGTTGACAAAACGGGCACGGTCACGACCGGCGTCCCAATACTTGGCGGAACGATGGCCTTTGGCCTGATGGATCCCGACACGATCCTTCGCCTTGCCGCGTCCATGGAGCAGGCTTCCTCGCATGTGCTGGCTGGAGCGATCGTGAACGGGGCGCGAGCGCGGCGGCTCGAATTGGTCGCTCCACAGGACGTCAGCGAGGAGGCCGGTAATGGGGTTCGCGGACGAGTCGAAGGCCGGCTGGTGGCGGTTGGGCGGCGTAACTGGGTCACCCCCGGCACAGCGATACCGGAAGCGGCGCGGGCCGCCGAGCAACGGGTTGCGGACCAGGGGGCGTCGACGGTCTTCGTTGCCATCGATGGCACGCTGATGGGGATGGTATGGCTGACCGATCCAATTCGGCCGGACGCCGCGGCCACCATCCAGGCATTGCGCGCGGCCGGCGTGCGACGCGTGACGATGCTCAGTGGGGATCACGCCAGTGTGGCGGCCCGAATCGGCGCGGCCCTTGAGCTGGACGCCGTCCTGGCCGAGCAGTCTCCGGCTGACAAGATCGAGGCCGTGCGCGCCGCTCGGGCACAAGGGACGACGGTCATGGTGGGCGATGGCATCAACGACGCCCCAGCGCTGGCGGCAGCCAATGTCGGCGTCGCCATGGGCGCGCGCGGGGCGACCGCGTCATCGGAGGCGGCCGATGTCGTCCTGCTGGTCGACCGGCTGGACCGGCTCGCCCTGGCCATGGCCATCGCGCGCCGAAGCCGAGGCATCGCGGTGCAGAGTGTTGTCGCCGGCATGGGCCTGTCGCTGGTCGCCATGGCGATCGCGGCGGCGGGATGGTTACCGCCGGCGCCGGGCGCCCTGCTCCAGGAGGGCATCGACATCGCGGTGATCCTCAATGCGTTGCGGGCGCTGCAGGCCGGCGACGGAGAACGGATGCCAGACAGCTCGCTGTCTGGCACGACCGAACGCCTTCGCGCGGCCTGAAATCCTAGGGAACGGGCAGCAGCGCCGGTTGCCGAACCTCGGCGTATCGAGGCTTCGCCCCTGCCTTCACCCTGACCGCGGGCGGCACGATCACGACAGGGATCGGGCTGTGATGGGCGACCTGGTGACTGACGCTACCCAAGAGGAACTCGGTAACAGCGTTCAGGCCGCGCGAGCCGACGACGATCATGTCCGCGCCTTCGCGCAAAGCGACCTCGATCAGCGCCGTACCAGTCGGGGTGCTCTCCTCGATGGTGGCGCGATAACGAACGCCCGACCTGCGAAGCGGGAGGCACCACTCGGTGCTGAACGCCTCCTGGAGATCTGCCCGCTGCTGCGGCGTTTCGGCCGGCGGCACGATGCCCATCGGGGCTGGGACGTAGATCGGGAGGCTGTCGACGTGAACCGCTACGATCTCGGCGCCCAGCCGCTTTGCCAGGTCGATGGCCCACTGTAGAGCGTGCGTTGATCCGGGCGATCCGTCGAGCCCAATGACGATCCGCGGCGAGTGCTGATCGCGTTCCATGTCATTTACTCCTTTGTGGATCTCGATCCACCTCCTCGACGCTACCTCCGGGTCGAGTCGAGTGGTCGGGCCAATGGTCCCATGAGGTGAAGGACCGAGCCTTGCCTATTCAAGAGGCGAATGGATCTAGGAAACCGCCGGTAATCCGAGCATCGTCAGGGTGCATTTTGAAAGATCGAAGGAGGTATGGAGATGAAGACTCGGGCAACGATCATCGTTCTAGCGCTTGTGGAGGCCGTCGTCGGTTTTGAGTGGCTGCGGGCCGGCTGGGAGAAGGTGGACAATCCTCAGTTCGTGGCCGGCATGGGCAAGACGATCGGCGCCTTCGCCAGCAAGAACCCGACCAGCTGGTACAAGGACTTCCTTACGGGGTTCGCGGCCCCCAATGCGACGGTCCTCGGGTGGCTGGTCGCCTACGGCGAGCTGCTCGCTGGCATTGCGCTCCTGGTCGCGGCGGCGTTGTACATCCTGAACATCCAGCAGTATCCGATGTTTGGCACGGTGACCAGCGTGCTGGCGCTCGCTGCCCTCGTGGGTGGGGCGTTCATGAGCATCAACTTCTGGCTGGCCGCCGGATGGCTATCGGTCTCCACCGATGGCCTGAATCTGCAGATGTTCCTGACCCAGGTCGTTCTTGGCGGTGCCACCATCGCGCTGCTCGTTGGCGAAGGCGAGAAGGACGAGGTTGACGAGTTCGAGTTCGCCCCGACGCGCACCTTAAGGCGCGTTCACGCCTGACCGCACCGGCGCTGAGCCCGGCCCGCGAGACCGGGCTCAGGCCCCCGGCGTTGTGCTGTGTCGCGCCAGGTAGGCCGCGGCTTCCGCACGGCGGGCAACCTCGAGCTTGGACATGATGCTGGTGACGTAGTTCTTGACCGTCTTTTCGGCCAGGTGCAGTTTGTCGCCGATCTCTCGGTTTGTCTTCCCATCGGCGATCATCTCGAGAATCCGCTCTTCCTGGGCGGAAAGCCGCGCCAGCCGCTCGTCTTTGAGTAAATGCTTGCCCTTTCGCAGGCGATCGAGGACCCCCTTGGTGACAGCGGGGTCCAGCAGGCTCTGGCCACGGCCGACCGTCTGGACCGCCCGGACCAGGTCGGCGCCCTTGATCTGCTTCAAGACATAGCCGGCGGCGCCGGCCATGATCGAGGCGAAGAGCGCCTCGTCGTCGGCGAAGGTAGTGAGCATCAGGACCTGCGTGTTCGGCAGACGCGCACGGATCTCCCGGGTGGCCTCGATTCCGCTCCCGTCCGGCAGGCGAACGTCCATGATGACCACGTCGGGCCGGGCCCACTCCACTCGGGCGATGGCGTCCTTGACGGTCCCGGCCTCCCCGACGACGCTCACATCCGGGGTCTCCTCGAGCAGGGATTTGATCCCGTTGCGGACGACTTCATGATCATCGACCAGGACCACCCGAAGGGGCATCGTGCTCAAGACCACCCTATCTTCGCAAAAAGCGCGCTGAAACAGTCCGGACCGGTCCTGCGCGATGGAGGACCATCGTCCCTTGGCCGGCGGAGCGCCGACTGTACCGTGGAGACATCTTTATCAGGTATTACGTCGAATTGGCGCACCCACGCGCGGCCCTTGAGAAGGCGCTCCTGTCCGCGCCCGAGAGCCTGATCCCCAGCATCGCCACTTTCGCCGACGATCGGGGCCAGCATCTGCTGGTCGAGGTCGGCTTTCCGGTGGATGGTCGCCGCCTCTCCAAGAACGTCGAGATCGACGTTGGGAAGCCGGTTGCGAGCGCCGATAGAACCTGGATCCCAATTGGCTGGCGCGCAACTGGCCCGTCCGGCCTCTTCCCGGTGCTCGACGCGGAGCTGGAGTTCGCATCGCTAGGGTCCGAGCTGACACAGCTGTCGCTCAGTGGGCGGTATCAGCCGCCGCTCGGACTGGTTGGGCGGACCATTGACAAAGCCTTGCTATCCCGGGTCGCGGAAGCGACCATCAAGGATTTCGTCGATCGACTGGCGCGCGCTATCGAAGCAGCCGTGACGCCAGCGGCCTAAAAATGAACCGTTCTGTCTTCAAATAGAAAAACTCCGGGAACCAGTGTTTAGGGGTCTTGCGGCTTGTCTAGAGCGGTTTCCCTTCGACTACCCTACGGGCCTTCTCAGGTTTTCAGTCTTTCAAGCCGTTTGACTCTTTCGCAGTAGTTTCCGGAGTCAAGCCTTACGGTACCTCTGGTCCCAGCACTCGAGTAGGGCCGGATGGCCCCCCAGTTTCAGGACCGCCGGCACGCCCTTTCACATTGCCCAGCGGGCCAAGATGAGGAGCATGAGAATCGGTGAGCTCACGCGACAGAAGGTCCAGACCGCTGACCTGGCTGACACCCTCAGCCAGGCGGCGAGCCAGATGCGGTTTGCGGACGTCAGCGCGCTGCCGGTTGTGGAAGCCGGCCGGGTGGTCGGCATCCTGACGGAACGGGACCTGGCACGAGCGGCTGCGGAGGGTGCGGATCCGCGCACTCATACGGTTGCCGCTTTCATGAGTCTCGGCCCATTCGTAGCCGATCCCGCCGAGGACTCCGACGACGTCGTCGCGCGCATGCTGGATCTGGGCGTTCGTCACCTCCCGATCCTGGACGGGGACGAGTTGGTCGGCATCGTCTCCATGCGAGATCTGCTTCTGCTCGAGGCATTGCGGTCGCCACGTCAGCTGGCTCACGCGCAGACCCGAAAGCTATAGCGTCGGACATCTAAGAGGAAGGGGCCGGCTCCGCGAGGTGAGTAGCCATGTCAGGGCTCAGCGCCTCGGGCAAACCTTGACCACGACCGTCGGCGATCCGGCGCTGCTTTCCTCCGCGACCACTTCGCCGGAGCAGTGCAGCATCCGGCCGCGATCAACCAGGGTCAGTGGCCACGGTGTCCAGAAGTTGCGCCACCACCGGCTCGACGCCGGGTCATTGACGCGAATCAGGAGCATATCGCCCTCAGCTTCCGGTTCGACATCGAGCGTACGGGGGAGACCCGACCGGCGCCCCAGGTACCGGATGGTAGCGTTCATTGGCCAAACCTACGGGTCGTCCCCCGGCATTGCAGGTGCAGCGGGCCCCGCGACCGAGGGGACCTTTGGCCCACCTCTCACCGTCGATTTCGACATAGGCTCGAAGTCAGCATGGTCGTGCAGGTTCGCATCCATGGTCGGGGCGGCCAGGGCGTCGTGACCGCCGCGGAGATGCTGTCGGTGGCGGCCTTCATCGAGGGCCGATACGCCCAGGCTTTTCCGAGCTTTGGCTCCGAGCGTACCGGCGCGCCGGTGGTCGCCTTTTGCCGGATCAGCGACCGCGAGATCCGAACCCGCGAGCCGATCATCGAGCCAGATGCGCTGATCATCCAGGACCCGACGCTGCTGCACTCCGTCGACCTCTTCAGCGGCCTGCATCCGGAGGCGTACATCCTGATCAATTCATCACGCACCTTTGACGAGCTCGGGCTGACCGAGTTCGTGCGCGGCTTTCGTCCCGAACGGCTGCTGACCGTACCGGCTACCGAGCTGGCCCTCAAGCATGTGGGCCGCCCGATGCCGAACGCGGTGCTGCTGGCCGGATTCGCCGCGATGAGCGGAGTGGTCTCGGTTGGTTCGGTGATCTCGGCGATCCGCGAGCGGTTTTCAGGATCGGTCGCCGAGGGAAACGTGGCAGCAGCCGACGCGGCTCGCGCCTTCGTCGAGCACGAGGTGGAGTTGCTCGCCCATGCGTAAGCAAATCGAGGGTTCGCGCGCCGTTGCTGAGGCGATCGCCATGTCCCGCCCCGAAGTGATCTGCGCCTATCCCATTTCGCCACAGACGCACATCGTCGAGGCCCTGAGCGTGATGGTCAAGTCGGGAACGTTGCGGCCCTGTGAATTCATCAATGTCGAATCGGAATTTGCCGCCATGTCGGTCGCCATCGGGTCCTCCGCCGCCGGCGCTCGCAGTTATACGGCGACCTCCAGCCAGGGCCTGCTGTACATGGCCGAAGCGGTGTACAACGCGGCCGGGCTGGGGCTGCCGATCGTGATGACGCTCGCCAACCGGGCCATCGGCGCGCCGATCAACATCTGGAACGACCACAGCGATGCGATGGCGCTTCGCGACGCAGGATGGATCCAGCTGTTCGCCGAGACCAACCAGGAGGCGGTCGACCTCCACATCCAGGCATTCCGCCTCGCCGAGGCGCTCTCGCTTCCCGTGATGGTTTGCGTGGATGGGTTCATCCTGACGCACGCCGTGGAGCCGATCGATGTCCCAAGCCAGGCAGAGGTCGATGCCTTTCTTCCCGTCTTCACGCCGCGGCAGGTCCTCGATCCGAGCGCGCCCGTGTCGATCGGCGCCATGGTCGGGCCGGAGGCCTTTACCGAGGTCCGCTATCTCGCGTATGCGCTCCACCGGGAGGCGCTGCTGCGGATTCCGCGGGTCGCCGAAGAGTTCTTCCGTGGCTTTGGCCGCCACGCCGGCGGCTTGCTGAAGTCCGACGCCAGCGAGGCTGATGAAACCGTCATCGTTGCCATGGGCTCGGTGCTCGGCACGATTCGCGACGCCGTCGACGAGCTACGCGTGCAAGGGCTTCCTATCGGCGTGGTCGGGATAACTTCGTACCGTCCCTTCCCCGTTGATGCGTTGCGGGCCGCGCTGCGCGGCGCCCGCCGCGTCGTCGTCCTCGAGAAGGCGCTGGCGGCCGGCAGCGGCGGGCTGCTCGGCGCGGACGTCCAGCTCGCCCTGCAAGGACTTCCGGTCCAGACATCGACCGTGATTGCGGGGCTGGGCGGCCGGCCGATCCTAAAGGCGGCCTTACGCCGGCTCCTCGAAAACGCGGACCGCGGTGGGCTTCCGCCGCTCACCTTCCTCGACTTGAATACCCAGGTCGTAGGCGAGCAGCTCGAGCGGGTCGAAGCGCAGGAGACGCGCCGATGACCCGCCAGCCGATCAAGTTCTACCAGACGGGCAGCTTCGCAATCGGCAATCGTCTCGTGCCGGCCGGCGACCGTTCGGTCCAATCAGACACCCATCGAACCAACTCACTCACATCCGGGCACCGTGCCTGCCAGGGGTGCGGTGAGGCCCTTGGCGCGCGCTATGCCCTCGATGCCGCGATGCGCGCCACCAACAACCAGATGATCGCAGTCAACGCCACGGGATGCCTGGAAGTTTTTTCGACGCTCTCACCGGAGAGTTCCTGGCAGGTCCCCTGGATGCACTCCCTGTTCGGCAACAGCGCGGCTGTGGCCACGGGTGTGGCGGCGGCGCTCAAGGTAAAGGGGCGGACGGATGTCCGGGTCGTGGCGCAGGGAGGCGACGGCGGCACAGTCGACATCGGGCTTGGCTGCCTCAGTGGCATGTTCGAGCGCAATGATGATGTGCTCTTCGTCTGCTACGACAACGAGGCCTATATGAATACCGGCGTGCAGCGGTCAGGCGCGACACCGCCCGCCGCCCGCACCGCCACCACCGACGCGGTCGGGCCGGACGCGGGCAACGTCTTCGGCCAGGGAAAGAACATGCCGATGATCGCGATGGCGCACGAGATTCCCTACGTCGCGACCGCCACGGTGGCGGACTTGCGCGACCTCGAGGCAAAAGTCGAACGCGCCATGACCTTCCATGGGGCCCGCTACATCCACATCCTGGTGCCCTGCCCATTGGGCTGGGGCAGCGCCGCCAGCGAGACGATCCGGCTGGCACGGTTGGCGAAAGAGAGTGGACTCTTCCCGGTCTTCGAGGCGGAGCACGGCGAGATCGTCGGCGTGTCGCCCATTCGCTCGCGTGTCCCAGTCGAGCACTACCTCCAGCCGCAGCGCCGTTATGCGCATCTCTTTGGCGCTGCCCCGCGGGCCGACGTGATCGCGAAGATCCAGGCAATCGCCGACCGCAACATCCGTAAGTTTGGGCTGCTCGCCCCGCCCACCGAAGGAGCCGCGTGATGCAAAAACCATTCGCCATCACGCTCGATGTCGGATCCAGCCTGGCCAACAAGACCGGCTCCTGGCGCGTCGAGCGTCCCGTCTACGTCGATCGGCTTCCCCCCTGCAACCAGGCCTGTCCGGCCGGCGAGAACATCCAGCAGTGGCTGTATCAGGCAGAGGACGGCTCCTACGAGAAGGCATGGCGCCGGCTGATGGAGGACAATCCGTTCCCCGCCGTCATGGGACGCGTGTGTTACCACCCCTGCGAAACGGCGTGCAATCGGGGCAAGCTCGACCAGGCGGTCGGGATCAACTCGGTGGAGCGCTTCCTCGGCGACCTGGCGATCGAACGCGGATGGCGAATCGAGGCGCCCACAACGGCATCCGGGAAGCGGGTGCTGATCGTGGGAGCCGGGCCGTCCGGCCTATCCGCTGCCTATCATTTGCGGCGGTTCGGTCACGACGTCACCATTTACGACGCCGGCCCCAAGGCTGGCGGCATGATGCGCTTCGGCATCCCGGCCTACCGCCTTCCACGGCCGGTCCTCGACGCGGAAATCGAGCGCGTCATCGAGATGGGCGTGCACCTGGAGGTCGATCACAAGGTCTCCGACCTTGAAGCGGAAAAGACCGCGGGCGGCTTCGACGCCGTCTTCCTCGCGGTTGGCGCCCAGATCGGGAAGCGCGCGTACATCCCGGCCGGCGATTCGGCCCGCATCCTCGACGCCGTCTCGCTGTTGCGAGGCATGGAAGCGGAGGAGCGGCCGCAGCTTGGGCGCCGCGTCGTCGTCTACGGCGGCGGCAACACGGCCCTGGATGCGGCGCGCACCGCGAAGCGTCTCGGCGCCAGCGAGGCGATTGTCGTCTACCGGCGCACGCGCGACCGCATGCCGGCGCACGACGTCGAGGTCGAGGAGGCGCTCGAGGAAGGGGTGCAGATGCGCTGGCTCTCAACCATCACGGCCGCCGACCACGGCACGCTCATGATCGAGAAGATGGAGCTCGATGAAACGGGCTTTCCGCAACCGACCGGACAGTTCGAAGAGCTGGAGGCGGACGCGCTGGTCCTCGCGCTCGGCCAGGAAGCGGATCTGTCACTGTTGCAAGGCGTCTCGGGCACCGTCATCCGGGATGGCGTGGTGGAGGTCGGACCCAACATGATGACGGGCCATCCCGGCATCTTTGCCGGAGGCGACATGGTCCCATCGGACCGAACCGTGACCATCGGCGTCGGCCACGGCAAGCGGGCGGCCCGCTACATCGATGCCTGGCTGCGCGGCGTTGAGGTCGCCGCCGGCGTCAAGCATCCGGTTGCCGAGTTCCAATCGCTCAACACCTGGTACTACGCGGATGCGCCCAAGACGGTCCGGCCGCAGCTGGACATGGTTCGCCGTCAGTCCAGCTTCGACGAGGTGGTCAAAGGCCTGGACGAATCGACGGCCCTCTTCGAAGCGCGGCGTTGCCTATCCTGCGGCAACTGTTTCGAGTGCGACAACTGCTACGGGGTTTGCCCTGACAACGCAGTGGTCAAGCTCGGTCCGGGGAGGCGCTTCGCCATCGACTACGACTATTGCAAGGGATGCGGAATCTGTGCTGCCGAATGCCCCGCGGGCGCGATCGTGATGGTTCCCGAAACGATCTGAGGTCAGCGAGTCAGCGCCGGGGCGCTGATCGCCGGCTCGAGGGACTGCACCAGGGAATCGATGAAACTCCTGACGACGGATTCAGCCACCCGGCGCAGGAACACGGAGTCGGCCAGCTCGCGCAAGGGCTCGCGGCACCGATACTGCGCGGTGATCGCGAGCTCGGTTGACTGCGCACCCACCGGGCGCAACTCCAGTTCGCCGTCGAGTGACGGCGTCAGCGATCGATCGTGCTCGGTCCACCAACGCAGGTGAAGGGTGGTGATGGGCCCCCGGCGGATGGGCGGTGCAAGATGGGCGTGGACCCGGTTGCCGTCGCGGGACGCCACCCGGGCCAGGTCATCGAGCGCCTGGGGCGTCACGCGGAGCAGCGTCTCGACGAGTGCGTCGGCGTTCGAAGGCACCGTGGTGAGGGTGCGGACCCACATGGCTCTACCTCCCCACACCAGCCGGCTGTTTTGCAGGATGCAGCGGCACGGGCAGTGTGGTCTTGGGCCGGATCGGCGTCGCGACGACGGCCAGTCCGCGCGGGGGACACGCCCGATGTCCGAAGCGGCGGACTGCCTGATCGCAGGCTGCCTCGCGCTCACCCACCTCGAAGAGCGCCCAGACGTAGGCCGCCGGGTCCGTGCCGTCGAAGACCACCGGGTCGAAGCCGCTGAGGCGCAGCCCGAACGTCGCAAGCTCGGACTCCGCTTCCGCGGTGAGGAGGAATCCCTCTGGCCAGTCGTGGTCGCGAACAGGTGGCAGTTTGCCAAACAGCACCTTGTAGCCGAGCAATCCGGCGGCTGCGGCGGACGTCGGCGTGGGTGTGTCGTTGGCATCGGTCTCCCAACTTGCGGCGTCGTCGACGGCTTTGAGCACGGGGAAGAAGGGCCTGGCATTCGGCCAGTCGGGTCGTCCGCGCAACTCCTCGACCATCCGGAAGATGTGGTCCTGGGTCTCCACGCTGTGACGGATCCCGCTCGGGCTACTCGCCCAACGGTCCGCATCGCGATGGGCGAGACGGTAGCCCTCTGCCCAGTGCGCTCGGCGAATGGCCGCGGCATCCTCGAGTTTCATGCGATCGCCTCCAGGCGCTGAACCGTTTGGATGAACGTTCTGCGGCTGACGTTGGCCCCTTGCGGGAGCACGACGACCTGGTCGTCGCGGTAGCGCTTCCCGAGTTGCGCCGGGTCGCCGAGGAGCATCACAGGCTTGCCTGATGAAAGGTAGTAGTGGACCAGGCGACGGCCGGGAGTTCGATCGGTGACGGCGTCTGGAACGAGGCGAAGGTCAAGGACGAGAAGATCGGAGATCTCCACCAATCCGCAGGCGCGGCCACGCTGCCCGAGGCAGACCATTCCGGCACCGGGCGGCCCTGGGCAGTTGATGACGCCGTAGCCGGCCGCCTCGAGCCAGGATCCGAATTGCTCACGCTCTCCAGCATCGGGTTCGACGAGGAGCACCAGGCGGTCTCGCTTCGGAGTCGTTCTCGGCACTGCCATCATCTCCCTGAGCCTGAGCATGCCTTCCGTACCGGGCGATCGGGAGGGCCAATGGTCCTGCCGTGGCCGGGCTAGCTGGTGTACCTGAGCTTTGCGGACTCGACCAGCTGCCAGCGCAGACCAAAGGAGCCAAGGCTGGTGGCTGACGCGGATAGTTCGCGCAGGTCCGGTGTTAGCTCAAGAAGGGTGTCGACCTCGGGTTCTGGCGCGGTCGTGGTGGGAACGGATCCTGCCATGGGGACGACGGTAGCGGCGGCAGTGTTTCCTGGAAAGGGACCAATGGCCCCTGTGGAAGAGGCCACTGGTCCCCAATGCGCTACGGCTTCGCCGCCAGCTCGAGCGTCTTGACCTCGACGGGAATCGCCTTGGCCTGCTGCTTCGTCGCCTCGGCGACGAGGACCGCGCCCTTGAGCACGATCTCCAGGACGCCCTCCTTGTAGGTGGCCTTGACGGCCCTCTCGTCAATGGTCTTCGGGATCGGGAAGTGCCGCTCGAAGGTTCCGTAGAACCGCTCCACGCGGTAGTAATCGGCCTCCGTATACTCCTTCTCCTTCTTCCGCTCGCCGGTGACAACCAGCTCGCCTTCCTGGATGGTGATCTTGAGGTCCTTTTCCGGAACGATTCCGGGGAGGTCCAGATGGATCACGAGGTCCTCGCCCAGGGCGAAGACGTCGGTTGTCGGTACGAACGGCTTCTCCGTGGCGACGGGGAAGGTCGGGAGCAGGAAGCGACGAACCGGCAGCGTCGGAAAGACACCGAAGGTCTCGTCGATCTTCCGGTTCATGTCCTCGAGCTCATCCCAAATGCTGCGCAGCATGCTGAACACCTCCATATAGTGGTTGGCTGGACAGCTCGACCGTAGGGCGGTTCGGGCCTGTGTTCCAGTGCGTGTCGACCCGCAATCTCAGG
The DNA here is from genome assembly GCA_035602295.1 of Candidatus Dormiibacterota bacterium. Classification (GTDB taxonomy): domain Bacteria; phylum Chloroflexota; class Dormibacteria; order CF-121; family CF-121; genus CF-13. The sequence goes on from DATNMN010000013.1 coordinate 12,762, forward strand.
GCCAACCGGCCCGGAGGATGACGGCGGGCTGAGGGTCCCACGCAATTCGGGACCGCTGGCCTGTTGCAAAAATGCTTGCGGAAAGCTAGCGTGTCCGCTATGGACCAACCAGCGGGCTACCTGCACTGGGGCTTCATCCTCATTTCATGGCCGAACCTCATCGTGATCGGACTCATGGTGGTCATTTTTGCGCTTGCGCTCATCCTCCCATTCCCCGGGCACAACTCATCCAGCAAAGAGGAGAAGAAAGCGTGAAGAGCGGCGTCCACGACGAGTCGACAGGAAGCTGGACGGCCGCCGCCCGCCGCCAGCTCGAGCGCCGCCTTCCCTGGGAGAACCTCCTTCCCAACCGGCAGCCGTTCTGGGTGGGTTCCTGGGTCTACGTCTTCGGCGTGGTGACCATCGCGGCCTTGGTGTGGGTGGTGCTCAGCGGCGTCGTGCTGGCGGCGTTCGGCCCCCAGTGGTGGCACCTGTCGAGTGTCGGCCGCTTCTTCAATAGCCTCCACTTCTGGAGCGTGCAGCTGTTCTTCGTCTTCATGGTGCTCCACCTGTGGGGTCAGTACTTCATGGCCAGCTGGCGTGAAGGCCGGGCGCCCACCTGGATGATCGGCGTCGTCACCTTTGCCGTCAGCATCGTGGCCGCCTTCACCGGCTACCTCTCGCAGCAGAACTTCGCGGCTCAGTACATCGCCATAAACGCGAAAGACGCCGTGAACTCCACCGGCATCGGCGGCTTCTTCAATGTCCTGAACTTCGGCCAGATGTACGGCCTGCACGTAATGCTGCTGCCGATCGCCGTTACCCTCCTGGTTGTCCTCCACATCATCCAGGTCAGGATGAAGGGCGTGGTACCGCCCATTGAGCACGAGGTGAAACCCGCGGCCACCTGGGATCTTCGGAAGAAATGATCAGCGAGCGCTCGGCCGGCCAGGCCTACGAACAGAGTGTTCGGACCATCCCGTACGACCTGCTGAAGGAAATCGCCATCGCGATGGCGGTCGCACTGGTCGTGATTCTCGGTCTCGCCTTTTTCCTTTCATCGCCCGACGTTCCGTCCGTCACGATCCAGAGCTGGGCCCAGGCCGATCCGGTGGACTTCACGACGACAGCAAACGATGAACTGGCCGGGGCGAGCGTGACCGCGAGCTATGGGCCGCCGTACAACCAGGGCACCGGATCGGTGCAATCGATCGGGCCGTTTTCGCCGCAATCCTGGGTGGGTGTGCACATCAATGTCGACCAGCCGAATGATTTCGTCATCAACCCTCTGACGCAGGCCGCCAGCAACGATACCCAGCTGAGCGGCGAGATCAGCACCTACCAGGCCGCGTCGCCCGACCAGCAGAGTAAGTGGCACGATGCCTACGCCAAGGCCCTAAAAGATGCCAAGGTGACTAACGGCAAAGTCACGGTGGCGGATGGCGATTACGGTCCGGTCCCGGCCTTGCTGGCACGCCTGGTGCAACTGGGTCAGACCGGAGCCATGGACGGGTTACTGCTTTCGAGCAACCATTTCTATCAGACCGACTACACCAAGCCCCTACTCTTCATCAATGATGGCGGGTATATCGGCGGCCTCGCACATGACCAGCACCTCACCGGAAACCAGTGGGGCATGATGAACGAGACCGGTCTCTACCCGGGCCAGACCTGGCTCTGGCTGTATACGCTCTGGTACCAGCTCCCACCCTTCAACCAGGTTTCATATGGCGACCTCCTGGTGGTGCTGGTCATGGGACTGCTGACGGCGCTGCTGTTCCTGGTGCCCCTGATCCCCGGCTTGCGCGACATCCCGCGCTGGATTCCGATCTACCGGTTGATCTGGCGACGCTACTACGCCGAAACCAAGGCGCCTAGTCGCTAAGCCGGCTCAGGCGCAAGCGCCGCATGAGGCGCTCTTCCAGCGTGAAGACGTCATCGATCAGCTTGATCACACCAGACTCGCTCTCGAGGCGCGGCTCGCGAATGCCGGCCTTCATGGCTGCCCAGCGCAAAGCTGTTGCACTCTCCCCACACCAGGAAGGCACGTCGCTGTTGCCCCGGAGCTGCAACTCCTCGAGATCGGCGAGCAGGGCATCAGCCTGGTTGAGCGCCCGACGGGCCGCGGTGCGAGCCGGTGCGGCGTGATTGACGGAGACCGCCATGCGGCCATGATCGCGGCCATGACTGACACCGGTCAGGGCATAAGGTCCCGTCAAAGAAGGACCGTGGCCCCCTGGAGATGAAGCCCGTCAGCACGAAGCTTCGGGGCCAGGCGCTGCTGAGAGAACCGCTATTGAACAAAGGAACTGCCTTCAGTCTCGAGGAGCGGGCCAGCCTCGGGTTGAACGGCTTGCTTCCCCCGCAGGTCAAGACGCTGGAGGAGCAGGCGGTCCGCGCCTATGAGCAGTACCGCCGGCAGCCGGACGACCTGGCGAAGAATGTCTACCTGACGGCGCTCCATGACCGAAACGAAGTGCTCTTCTACCGCCTGCTGACCGAGCACTTGCCCGAGATGCTGCCCATCGTCTATACGCCGACGGTGGCGCTCGCCATCGAGCGCTACAGCCACCAATACCGCCGGCCGCGCGGGGTCTTCCTCTCGATCGACCACCCGGAGCTTCTGGAGGCGTCATTCCGTAATGCCCGCCTGGGGCCAACAGACGTCGATTTGATCGTCGCCACCGACGGGGAGCGCATCCTCGGGATCGGGGACTGGGGGGTGGGCGGGATCGATATTTCGATCGGCAAGCTCGACGTCTACACCGCCGCCAGCGGGATCGACCCGACGCGGGTGATCCCGGTGATTCTGGACGTCGGCACCGACCGTCAGGAACTGCTCGATGACCCGCAGTACCTTGGCAACCGGCACCGGCGCGTACGCGGCGAGGCCTATGACGCATTTATCGATCGCTACGTGTCGACCGTGGCCCGGCTGTTTCCCGATGCGCTCCTGCACTGGGAGGATTTCGGCGCCGAGAATGCCCGCCGCATCTTGATGCGCTACCGCGATCGCCATCGCACCTTCAACGACGACATGCAGGGCACCGGGGCCGTGGTGCTGGCGGCCTCACTCGGCGCCATGCGTCTACTGGGACAACGCCTGCGGGACCAGCGCGTCGTCATGTTCGGCGCCGGCACCGCCGGGATCGGGATCGCCGACCAGTTGCGAGACGCCATGGTTCGCGATGGACTACCCGTGGCGGAGGCGATGCGGCGGTTCTGGTGTGTCGGCCGGCACGGGCTCTGCACGACCGACATGGCGTCCTCGTTGCGCGACTTTCAGCTGCCGTATGCGCGCCCCGCCGGCGAAATTGGCGGGTGGTCCAGAGAGGAGAGCGGCGGCTTTGGCCTGGCCGAAGTCGTGCGGCAGGTAAAGCCGACGATCTTGATCGGGACCTCAACGGTCGGCGGCGCCTTTACCGAAGCCATCGTCAGGGGGATGGCGGCTCAGGTCGAGCGGCCGATCATCTTTCCGCTGACGAACCCGACGGCGCAGAGCGAGGCGGTGCCCGCTGACCTACTCGCCTGGACGAAGGGCCGGGCCGTGATCGCGACCGGTAGTCCCTTTGACCCCGTGAGCTATGCAGGGAAGACTTACCCGATCGCCCAGGCCAACAATGCCCTGGTCTTTCCCGGCCTTGGGCTGGGGACGATCGTCACCCGCGCCCGCACGGTGAGTGACGGGATGCTAGCCGCAGCGGCAGCGGCGGTGGCCGCGCTGACGGACTCGTCGGCGGCGGAGACAGCCATCTTGCCCGCAGTCGAGAACCTTCGCCCACTCTCCGCCGCGGTGGCCGGCGCGGTCGCGAGGGCCGCGATCGAGGAGGGCCTGGCCCAGATCACGCGAACGGCTCTCGAAGAGGAGATTCGTCGCGCCATGTGGCAGCCCGTTTACCGCCCCGTGGTCGCGGGTTAGAGCTGCAGTTACCAGGTCACGGCTTCGCGTAGGACGGCGCGGACGGCTAGTAAGAGCGACTCCCGCCCAGGGTTCGGGCGGAGCACGAAGAGCTGCTCAGGCCGAAACCTCGATTTCCGGTAGCGGTCGGCGATCATCACCACCGGCTTGCCATGCTCCAGGTAGTACCGCAGCAAACGCCATGCCGGGCGGCCTGGCGTTGTAAGGCCAGGGAGCCGGCGGAGATCGAGCACGGCGACATCGGCGAGGCCGACCAGCGGGCAGGCACAGTTCGAGGTCCCAAGGCAGCTGAACTCGGGTGCGTTGGGCCCCGGGCAGTTGATGGGATCGATCCCCGCCGATTCGAGCCAATCGCCAAAGCGCTCGCGATCGCCTGGGTCAGGCGAAACCAGGAGCACCGTCTTGCGAGTGGCGGTCGGTGTTGTCGTGTCCATCATCTCGCCTCTTGAGCGGGGCAGCATTTCTGGCTCCAGCCTGTTCGATCGCGGAGCCGTTCAGCAGGCCCGTTAGTCCTCCTTGCGTCGGGACCAGCGTCCCTATGTAGCCGACCCCGACTGGCGCATCCTCATATTGATGGTTGTTGCCGTTCAAAGTCCGGTTGCGGTTCTCGACGATCGTCGCATCGACTGGGTGCGTCAGTACCGCCGTGACCAGGCCGTGGCCGACCTGTGGGCGAAGGGCTTGCGGCATGTGTCGCACTCCCTCCAGACCCAGGAACGAGTGTTTCGCATGGCCGAGCAACTGGCGCGGACCGGGGTCGACCGGACCGACGTCTTCACCGCACTCGAGGAAGCCGATCGCTGCGTGGCACTATCCGATAATCCGCACGTGGCGGCCGAGGCCGGCCACCGTGCGGTCAGCACCTTGGTAGACCTGGCCCCCGAGTCGCTGGTGATTTGTGCCGAGGAGGACGAGTCCAGCCTGCGGGCGCTGGGATTTGACCCGCTCGCGTTCGACGGACACGACCCGGCGGCCTACGCCTGGGTGATGTTCGAGCTGAGCAAGCGCGCCGAGGCAACTCAGCGCTCGAATTGGCGCCGTTGCGTCCCACAGGCTCTCGCCACCCCGAGGCCGATCGGGCTCGCCTGCCTGTAACGGTTCGGCCCTGGGACATAGGTCCCGGCCGGCCAAGATCGAGTCACCACGAGGTCGGGACCATTGGTCCTGAAGCTTTACGCGCTGCTGCCGCAGGATGAGATCAACACCTGGATCGTAGGACCAGGAAGCAAAAATTCGATGGAGGTAACTGAAATGACGAACGGATTGCGGTGGCGAGTGTTGGTCCTCCAGGCCGGCCTCATTGGCATCCTGGTTTTCTGCGCGGGATTCCTGTTCTGGGGGAATTCCTTCATTCACAACCAGATCACGACCGAGTTGACGGCGCAACAGATCTACTTCCCGGCTGCGAATAGCCAGGCGATCACGGCGCTCCCGAACGCCAGCGATCAGACGGCGATGAACGCATACGGTGGCCAGCAGTTGACGACCGGCGATCAAGCGAAGGTCTACGCGAACAGTTTCATCAACGTCCACCTGAGTGAGGTGGCCGGCGGACAGACCTACTCGCAGATGAGCGCGAAGGCGATGGCCAATCCGACTGACACGAAGATCGCCGGACAGGTTAATACACTCTTCAAGGGCGAGATGCTCCGCGGCACCTTGCTGAACGCATACGGTTGGTGGACGATCGGAACCTACGCCCTCTACGCGGCGCTCGGTTTGGCGGTCGCAGGGCTTGTAGTCCTCGGCGCCTTTGCGCTCGAGATCTACCTCTGGGTCCGTCAGCGGCAGAAGGTCGCGGTGCCATTCGCAACCGCGAAGCCCAAGGCGATCCCCGCCGTCTAAAGCACGCGCGACTTCGAAACAGAACGTCCCTCGCCGCGCAGAGCGAGGGACGTTTTCTATTTCTGCCGCCACCCGGCTGATCTCGACGGAGTCCGTCATGATAGTTACGAAATTGAGCGGAGATAGACGAACTGAGCCTGGCCGCGTTGATACCGCCACCACGCTCCTTGCTCACGCGGCAGCGGCTGACCAGACCACCCTAGCCGAGATGCTCGGCGTGGGCCTCAACGGGCTGTCTGGCGCCGAGGCGGCCCGGCGTAAAGCCCAGTACGGTCTCAACGCCATCACGCTCGAGACCCGCTCGATGGGGGCGATCGTCCGGGCGCAGATCTCCGGCATCAACGTCCTGCTGGGGCTGGCTGGAGTCCTTACCCTGGCGACCGGCGATGCCGTCGACGGCGTCATCATCCTGGTGCTGATCGCCATCAACGTGGGGCTGAGTATCTTTCAGGAGTACCGTGCGGAACAGGCCCTGCGGGCACTCCGCGCCCTTCTCCCATTTCGCACCCGGGTCTGGCGCGATGGCGCAGAAACCGTCCTGCCATCCATCGAGCTCGTCCCAGGCGACCTCGTCGCGCTCGAGATTGGGGACCTGGTCCCGGCGGACTGCCGGGTCCTCGAGGCCGACGCCCTGCAGGTCAACCAGGCGACGCTGACAGGCGAGTCGGAGCCGGCCGCCAAAGCCCCGGCCCCGGTGAGCAGCACCCGTCCGAGCGACTGGACCAGCGTGCTCCTGGCCGGGACAACCGTGGTGGAGGGACGCGGTCGGGCGGTGGTGATCGCAACGGGCGCCGGCACGTTCTTCGGCCAGACGGCCGCGCTGGTCCACGGCGTTCGTGCGCCGGGTGATTTCCAGGCCAACCTGGCGCGCTTCGGCGGGTTCTTGCTGCGCTTCGGCGTCCTGATCGCCGCCATCGTCCTGGTTGCCAACGTTCTGCTGGGCCGTGGCGTGGTCGTCTCCATCACGCTGGCCCTGGCCCTCGTCCTTGGCATGGTCCCCGAAGCCCTCCCCGCCGTGACCGCTACGGCGCTGGCACTCGGAGCCGCGGACCTGGCGCGCAAGCAGGTGCTGGTGAGGCGGCTGGCGGCAATCGAAGACCTCAGCGCCGTCGACACGCTCTGCAGCGATAAGACGGGCACGATCACTGAGAACCGGACAGTGGTTTCGGAAGTGTGGTCGCGCATCGATTCCAAACAGGTGTTGGAAGCGGCGCTGCTGACGACGCCTTACCCACGAACCTGTGTCAGCATCGTCGACCTGGCGGTGCTGGACGCGGCCCACGAGCAGGGGCTGCGCGATCAATTAGACGTTGGGCACCGGTCGACGGTCGTTCCATTCACCTCGCAGGCCAAGCGCACCAGCGTCCTCATCGACCGGCCGGGAGGACGCGAGTTGATCTCCAAGGGAATGGCTTCCGTCGTCATCGAACGATGCACGCGTTTGCGCACCTCGGACGCCGACATCGATCTTGGGCCGGTTCGGGCTGAGGTCGAGGCGGCGATCAGCCGTTGTCAGCAAACCGGTGCTCGCGTGCTGGCGGTGGCGAGCCGCGTCGTCGCGCCGAACGAGACCGCGCCGGCGGACGAGGGGCTGGTTCTCCTGGGGATCATTGCCTTCTCCGACCGTGCCCGGCCGGGCGCCGCTGACGCGCTCAAGCGCGCGGAGGCGCTGGGCGTGACCGTCAAGATCGTGACCGGCGATGCCCTGCCGCGAGCGGCTGCCCTCGCCGAGCAGATCGGAATCGAGCTTGCCCCTGATACCGTGGTCGGCGCCGACCAGTTGCGCTCACAGGACATTCGTGACGTCGCGGAGCGCGCACGCATCTTTGCGGAAGTCGTGCCCGAGGACAAGTACCGGCTGGTACGCGCGCTGCAGGCGAATGGGCATCACGTGGCCGTGACCGGAGACGGCGTGAACGACGCGCCTGCCCTGAATACCGCGGACGTCGGCATCGCGATGGCCAGCGGTTCTGACGCCGCCAAGGGAGCGGCCGACCTGATCCTCTTGCAAGACGACCTGGGGGTGATCGTCGGCGCTCTCGAGGAAGGCCGGCGCATCTTTACCAGCATCAATCGGTATTTGCTCTACACGATGGTGAGCAACTTCGCCAACGTCCTCATCGTGGCGATCGCCTCGCTGTTCCTCTCCTACCTCCCGCTGCTCCCCGACCAGGTCTTGCTTCTCAATATCCTGGCGGACGTTCCCATGCTCGCCATCGTTACCGACCGAGTCACTCGGGAAGACCTGGCCACCCCGCGGCGGTGGAGCATTCGCGGCATCCTCGAACTCTCCCTATATCTCGGGGTCGTCAACGCCTTGTTCGCCTTCGGTCTTCTCAAGTTGGTGGCCGCCCATTCGCCGGCGGTCGCCCGCACCGAGTGGTTTCTCTTTCTCGGCTCGACGGCGTTGATCATTCTCTTCGTGGTCAGATCCCCGGCATGGTTCTGGCAGGGGCCCAGGCCGAGCTGGACGCTGCTGCTGGCTCTCTGCGGCTGCTTTGCGCTGACCGTCGCCCTCATCAACCTGCCGGTGACACAGCATCTGCTCGGGTTCGCGCCCCTCAGCTGGTCGACCGAGCTCGTCATCGAAGCCTACGGGCTGGCCTACCTGGTACTTGCGGACATCATCCAGCGCGCCTACCACCGCCACGTTGTCCCGTTCGCCGCCCTCCCGCTGAAACCCTCCCTGCCCTAGTGGCGAAGCCACCGACCAGTTGCGCAAATTTCACGGCGACCAGAACGGCCACCAGGATCAGGTAGCCGCGCAGTACCAGGAGCCCGATATTCCGGGCCCTCGAGTGCTCCGGCGGGACAAGGTTGAACAGCGGCGGCATCTGCCAGGTGGACCGATCGAGCTGCGGCTCCTCCGGGGCCGCCCGCCACTCGCGACGGAGCAGGATCAGCCCCACGGCAACCAGCGCCACACCAACACCCCGCCGGCCAGCGAGTGGGACATGCGTGGCGACGCAGGGGACCAGGCGCGCCTGGATCGCGACCGGTGCCGCGGGGCTTCCGGTGCCAGCGAGACTCCTGGCCACGACAGACGGCGGTAATAGCTGGGCTGCGTACAACACGCCCATCCTCCAGGACACCGGGACGTCGGGCGTCTTCAGCGTCGCTTTCCGCGATGGCTTGCACGGCATCCTGGGCGGAGGGGACTTCGTGAAGACCACGTCCGCGATCACCGCGAGGTCGAATGATGGTGGAAAGACCTGGCAGCCCACGACCGCACCGCCTTTCTCGGGCGCGGTCTTTGGGCTGAGCTACGCCAGGGATTCCCGCACGGTCGTCGCGACCGGCCCGAGTGGTTCGGTCTGGACGCCCGATGAGGGAAGGATCTGGTTCAGCCTGCCGGGACTCACCGGCTTCTGGGCTGTGGCCTTCGCGGACGATGACACAGGATGGTTGGTTGGAACGACGGGCCGGATCGAAAAGATCAGCTTTGCCGGCCCAGACAACGATTGATGTAAACCTGGCGCGGCGTACGCTGGAGCCGTGAGCCGGCGATGGACGCGTGCCGAATTGGCGGCCCGGATCGATCACACACTGCTCGATCCGGCCGCCACGCATCACGACATCCTGATGGCCTGTGAGATTGCTCGCCGCAACCATTGCGCCACCGTCTGCCTGAACTCCAACCGCGTCGCCGTTGCCAATGAAGTGCTGCTAGGGAGCGATGTCGGGATCGTCGCGGTGGTGGGCTTTCCGTTTGGAGCGTCGCACATGGATGCCAAGGCGCACGAGGCTGCGCTGGCCATCGCCGACGGAGCGACCGAGATCGACATGGTGCTCGACATCGGACGGCTGAAGGACGGCCAGCTCGGTCCGGTACGGGCAGACATCGCTAGCGTTGTCGACGCCGCCGGTGGGCACGCGGTCAAGGTGATCCTCGAATGCGCCCGGCTCACCGATGAGGAGAAGCGAGCCGGCTGTGCCCTTGCCATCGAGGGTGGGGCCGCTTTCGTCAAGACCTCGACCGGCTACCTCGGTCACGGGGCGACGATCCACGATGTCGCACTGATCCGGGCGGAGGTTGGGCCGACCATCGGCGTGAAGGCCAGCGGCGGCATCCTCTATTACGAGGATGCGGTCGCCATGCTGGACGCAGGTGCGACGCGGCTTGGGATGAGCCACACGCAGCAGGTCCTGGACTCGATTCCGACCTAGCCCATCACGTCTCGAGTCTCCCCCAAATGTAGGGTGTGCGGTCGACAGGGAGGGGGATGTTCCGAATCTCATCGAGCCGCATCTTGGTTAGAGGCAACGCGAAAGCCCTCACGTGATGGCGGCAACGCGAGAACAGGAGGTTGACGAATGACCACCAGGGTAGCCGTACTCGGCACAGGAAAGATGGGCGGTGCGATTGCGCGCCGGTTGAAGAAGGGCGGCTTTGAGGTTTCGGTCTGGGACCGAACCAAGAGTAAGGCTGAAGCTCTTGGCGTTGGGCCGGTTGCCGATTCGCCTGCTGATGCCACCCGGAACGCAGACGTTGTCATCAGCATGGTGACCGGTCCGCAGGCGGTACGCGAGGTTTATTTCGGTGAAAACGGAGTGTTCCGGACGTCATCGAACAAGATCATCGTGGACATGAGCACGACCGGGCCTGGCATCGCGGAAGAACTGGAACGCGGGGCAGAGTTCAACGGAGCCAGGTTGATCGAGGCGCCGGTCATCGGCAGCACTCCCGCCGTCAACAGCGGATCGTTGTTCATTCTCGCCGGAGCGGCGCATGCCGAAGACCTTGGGGCGGCGCGGTCCGTCCTGGAGCAACTGGGCGAAGTCCATTACGCCGGCGATCCCAGGAGCGCGGCGGCATTGAAG
>DATNMN010000014.1:0-15145 GCA_035602295.1 Candidatus Dormiibacterota bacterium
CAATGACAGGACGGCGGCCCAGAGGAAGAACGCGATACGCCGGACGCGCCCAGCACCTGCCCGTTGGCTCGGCCGCATGTTGACTGCCCTAGATTAGCCAAGAGGAGGCCGCTTAACGACCCTCGGATCGGATCAGAGAGGGTTCGGTTGGTGTCCAGCATGTCTTGAGACATCTGTCCACTATGTGTTGAACTCGCACACTAGCGCCCCAGCCATCGCCTTCAAACTCGCCGGCGGCCAGTCGGGGCGAGCGTGGAGCGTCCGGGGGGTCGGTGATCGGGCACATCTTGCAGTCGGAAAAGATGACCGAATAGCCACGCGTCATAACGCTGCAACTCAGCGGCTGGGTGAGGCGTCGGCCGCCCTGGACATAGCGAAATCCCTCAATCCAGCCGCAAACGGCAACCAGCAGAAGGATGGTGAAAGTTAGCCGCGGGACAGCGGCGGCTGGCGATGATGAGGACGATCCCGGAGATCGCGAGCGGCACGACCAGGGCCATCGTCCAAGGCTGCAAGCGGCTCACGGCGACACTACCCGAAAGAGCGCTTCGCCGCCGTCTTTGTGCGCCACCCGCAAGAGCGGATCGCTGAGCAACCGCTCGACGCTTGAGGGATCGCCGGCGAGCACGTAATCGATTCGGTTTGCCCGAAGGAAGGCATCCCGCTGTGCGGCATCCCACTGCCGGAAGTACGCCAGCGCGGAAGCGGCCTTGGCCGCCACGTCCACGGTCTGATCCGGGTGACCGACGTAGGCGCGGGCATCGGTCTGCGCCGGTACGAAGACGCCATCCAGGTAGGTGGTAAGGACTAGGTCCTTGGAACTGCTGTGCGCGGCCAGCCAGCGCAGCAAACCGGCCTCGCCGCTGCGCTCGTACTCGGCGTTCGGATCCAGGCGCGCCAGGGCGATCCCAAAGGGCTGGACCACGCTGATGAGGCCAAACAGGCTGGATGAAGCCAGCACGAGCGCCAGCACACGGCGCCGCCGGCGGCCCCGCCGGATCCGCCTCAGCAGCGGCACGAGTCCGGCGGCCGCCACGATGCCGAATGGCACCGAGCTGATGAGGTAGCTGCGCCCCACCACCGATCGCATGACCGGGATGAACATGAAGGCAGTCATGATGACAATCCAAGCGGCCGGGAGCAGGAGGTCGCCACGGATGCGTCGAAAGGCGAGCGCGCCCACGATCAGCGCGCTGGCCACCAGGTGCGAGAGGACCACGAAGCCGATCGGGTCGCCGACGTCGAAGTGGAAGGGAACCTGGGCAGTCGCGCCCACCCCGACAAAGGCCGTCGGGATACTGGCCTGTGCCCACGCCAGGTAGACGAGGTACGGCGCCGTGACGATGGCAGCGCCGCCGGCAAAGAAGAGGCCGCGCCGCTGGCGGCGGAGGATGGCCCAGGCCACGATGGTGGAAAGTGCAAGGATGCAAAGCTGAGGGTAAATCAGCTCTAGTCCGAGGGCGGCGCCGAGGCCGCCGGCGTACAGGCTCGGGCGCGGGATGCGCGTCCAGCGAAGGCAGGCGGTGAAGGTCCAGCAGAGAAGGGCACCTGCCCAAGCGAGGTGCGGGGCCATGGCAATCACGTCGGCGACGCTTGTGCCCGCGACCAGGGCCTCCGTCGGGCGCAGCCCGACCGGTCCCAGGTGCAGGCCTGTCCCCAGCAGCACGCCGACTCCCCCGCCAAGCGTCGCCAGGATCATCGCCCACCGTCTGACCGATCGCGGTCGGTAGAGGGTCGAGACCAGGGCCCACACGGCGGCCAGCAGGGCCAGCGCCGCGCCCAGTCGAGCGGCGTGGTAGAGCCAGGGTCCGGCGAAGACTCCCACGAGGTGGCCCGTCCAGAGATACCAGGCGTAGATCAGGATGCCGGGCTGCGGCTCGTTCGAGTAGATCGGATGGAAGAGCCAGGCGCCGTGGCCGCCTGCCCGCCACAGGGATTGATAGACGAAGGCATCGCGGGCGATTACGACGTATCCAGTGAAGGCATGGCCGGCCGGGGTACGTTGCATGGCCAGTCCGATCGGTGCGATGGTCGTGAGCGCCACGCCGAGGGCAAGCGGAATCCGGCGCCACCAGACGCCACCGTGGGGAAGGGGAGTAGGCTCGGAAGCCTGGCGGGCGGCCCGGCGAGCTACCGCCATGACGGAGGACAATCCGAAGGCGAAGCCATGACAGCGTTGTAACGGCCAGCCTGAGGAACCCCTTCACCCGGCCTCGCCGTCCTGATGCCGGCCTCGGACGGCGAGCGTTATCGGGGTACGTCAGCTAGTGAGTTGCGCTGGAAGGCTGTTCTCCAGTAACGGCGATCGCCTCACGGGCCAAGAACACGCTTAGTGCAGCTCTAAGACTTTGTTCAACGGGCGCGAGGAGAGTTGCCAAACCTGACAAGTTGACCCAGCCATCGCCTTCGGCCCGAGGTACCCATTTCGGCATCATTGAGTCGGGTGAACACGGCTCTTACGCGCCGACGTCCGCTAGCACCGTGCACTTGCAGATGGCGAGGGACTCCCCAGTCCGCAGGACTGAAGCAGATTGTCCGTTACATAAGGATGCAAGGAGCACGCGAAAACAGCACGACGACTGAAGTGACGACCGTTCGACCTCCGTACAGTGTGCGCGCGGAGCAGGCCGTCTGGCTGGCTGCGGGAGTGGTCGACGCGATTCTAATCATTCGCTTCCTGTTCAAGCTGCTTGGCGCATCGACCCAGGCAAGCTTCGTCACGTTCATCTACGACCTGACTCAGGTGTTCGTCGCGCCCTTTCATGGGATCTTCAACACGGCGGCCAGCGGCCGCAATGTCTTTGAACCCGAGTCCCTGGTCGCTATCGCCATCTACTCGCTGATCGGCTGGGGGCTTGCCAGCCTGGTGCGGGTCGTGACTCGGGGCGGCGCTTCAGCAAGCTGAGCCTTTACTCGATCGGACCCTTTTGGCACGTGCCAACGTTCTATCGAGCGATATGAGGCCGGCCAGTTCCAACCGTCTGACTCGCTTTTGGCGGGTCTGGCTCTGGTCCTTAACAATGCGTATATACGGGACAGAGCGGCGTCCGGTGTTTCCCTGCACCGCAAGCCGAGACCGAGGGCATGACAAAAATGCTGCCCAACAATCTTGACGATTTGCCGCTTCGACTATCGCGAGGTCAATTTGGGCCTGGGAATCGTGACCCGATCGATTACTGGCACGAAGTGAGCTCCACGGTTAACCGGGTGGGCGAGAAGGGTGCCGACGGGGCGGCACCAGCGACGATGTAGTCATCGCTATTGGTTGCATCCTTGTTGGTCTTCCAGCGCAGCTTGACGTGGTAGGTCGTTCCCTGCGTCATGGGGAACACCGTCTGCACGAAGGCAGCATTGGGCGAGGCGGTTCCGGCGTAACCGCCGCTCTCCTTCCAGGCGACGATGTTCCCCGGGTACTGCGTGCCGCTTGCTTCCTGGACGTAGATGCCGATGTCCTGGTTGTAGCCGGCCTTGCTCGTCCAAAGGTCGGCGTTGCCGGAGATGACGGCCTGGCAGGTTCCGCCGGGCCCCTGTGGCATGACCGTCAGCGCCAGGTTGTTGGCATCCATGTCTTGCCAGGTATTGCCGTCACTGTTGTGCAGGAGGTATTGCTGATTGCTCATGGTGGTCGGGAGATTCATCCATTGAGGAAGGAAATGGACGGTAAGCCGCGTCGGCGAGAAGGGCGCCCCGGTGCCGGCTCCGGCGACGATGTAGTCGCCGCTGCCCACCGCGCTCCTGTTCGTCTTCCAGCGCAGACTGATGTGATAGGTGCTGCCGCCGGTCACCGGGAACACCGTCTGGACAAAGGCCGCGTTGGGCGAGAACGTGCCGGCAAAGCCGCCGCTCTCCTTCCACGCCACGATCCCACCTGGATACTGACTGCTGTTGGCTTCGGCGATGTAGACACCGATGTCCTGGTTAAATCCCGCCTGGGTGGTCCACAGATCGGCGTTGGCCGTGATGACCGCATAGCCGGAGTTAAACGGTGCGAGCGTCGTCTCCAGGTTCGCGGGGTCGATGTCCTTCCAGGTCGCGCCGTCGCTGTTCTGGAGTAAGAACTGCTGCCGGCTCACTGCCGTCTGCACCCAGTCGAGGCTGCTCGGAACCAGACGAGCGGCTAGCGCCGTTGGTGAGTAGTTGGTGCTGGTCGACGGCCATGGACCGGCGCCGGCCACGATAATCTCACCGGGGCTGCCGGCCGTGCTCTTGTTGGCCTTCCACTGCAGCTTGACGTGATAGGTCGTCCCGGCGTCCATGGGGAAGACCGTCTGGACGAATGCCGCGTTGGGTGAGTAGGTCCCGGCGAAGCCGCCGCTCTCCTTCCAGGCGACGATATGGCCGGGATACTGGTTGACGTCCGCCTCGGCGACGTAGATGCCGATGTCCTGATTGAACCCCGCCACGGTGGTCCACAGGTCCGCATTCCCGCTCAGCAGCGCATAGGAGTCCACCTGCGGCGTGAGCGTGAGGCTCAGCTTGGTGGGGTCGATGTCGGTCCAGGTCGTCCCATCGCTGGCGGGGAGCAGATACTGGCTGGTGCTCGAGGCAGCAGACTCCGCTTCGAACGACAAATAGGTGTACTGATCGGCGGCGGTTGTCACACTGGTGCCACCCGCACTTGCGACGGTGATATGGACACTTCCTGGTGGCCCACCCGGCGCACTTGTCTCGATCGAGGTATCGGAGTTAATGAAGAAGAAGGTCTGCGGCTGGGTTCCGAAGTTTATCGTCGTGACTGCGCCGAGTCCGGTTCCGGTGATGATGACCTGTGTCCCGGATGGCCCTGCGGTTGGCCCGATAGCCGTGATGGTGGGAAGCGAGGCGACGGCGTAGTTGTACTTGTCTGCATTGCTCTGGGCACTGCTGGCGCCGCCGGGATTGGTGACGGTGACATCGACCAGACCTGGCACATTTCCAGCGATCGGGCTGGGCGGACTGAGCACCTTGATCAGGTCGCTGCTCATGGGCTTCACATTATTTGCCGGCACGCTGGTCGGGGTAGGCCCACACGAACAGAAGTTGACCGAGCTGCCGCTGTTCGGTCCGGAGCCTCCCGGGGCGAAACCGGTCCCAGAAACGTAGACCACGGTACCGGGTGGCCCGCCGATGGGGCTGATCGCGGTAACCGTCGGCGGCGATGCGGCGGTGAAAGTGAACTGGTCGTTGGGCGGATTGGCGGGGCTGGTGCCCGCCGGCGTGCTGACGGTGACGTCAACCGTTGTCAGGTTTGAGCCCTGCGGTGGCGTTGTCGCCTGGATCAAGCCATCGTCCACGGGGAAGAAACTGAATTGGGGGAGGGCCGTGGTGCCCACGTTGACACTGTTTGCGCCTGATAGCCCGCTGCCGCTGATGAAGATGTTGGTACCTCCGGTTGACGGACCGCTGTTCGGGCTCACCACAGTGACCGCGGGTATGGTCGCCTGCAGGTAGGTGAACGCACCAGCATTGCTCGTCGCGGTCGGCGTCGTCACTGTTACCCCAACCGGACCAACCGCGCCTGGCGGTGACTGCGTAAAGATGTGCCCGTCATCCTGGACGAAAAAGTTCATCGTCTGGTTGTTGCCGAACTTGACCGTGTTTGTTTGACTGAGCCCCGATCCAAAGATCGTCAGCTGGGTCCCGCCAGCCGCCGTCCCCTTACTCGGCACGACCGCGATGATCGACGGCGCGACCGGCTGGATAAACGTGAACTTGTCGCCGTTGCTGTTCGGACTGGGGCTGTTCGGGAACGGCTGGGTGGTGACATGGACGTCGACCTGTTGACCAGCCGGGCCGGCGGGGCTGGTCACCGATGCCATGTTGTCGTTCCCGAAGCAGAACGGACAGGTTTGTCCTGGGGTCAGGCCGAAGGTCACATTGGTTGGATTAGTCAGGTTCACGCCAAAGACGTTGACGTTGACCCCCCCTGCCGCTGAGCCCTGGACGGGATCAATGGCGTCCACCTCCGGCATTCCGGGCGCCGTCCAGGTGAACTTATCTCCGAGGTTCATACCGCTGGTCGTGGCTCCAACCGTCACGGTGACGTCCACGGTCGCGGAGTTCGGTCCCTGGGGTGGGCTCGTCGTAAAGATGGTCGAGCCGTCGGGGGAGACCGCGAAGAACATCACTTGCGCGTTGCCGAACTTGACCTGCGCTCCCGGCGTAAATCCGCTGCCGAAAATCTGCAGCTGCGTCCCCCCGGCTGAGGTCCCCTGGTTTGGACTCACGGCAGCGACCGCCAGACCAGGTGGCGGCGGGCTGGCCGAGTACGCGAATTGCACCGTGTTGTTGGACGCGCCGCCCTCGGTGGTCGTCACCACAACGGGGACGCTGCCAGCCGCATGTGCGGGCGTCGTGGCCTGGATCACGTTCGAGCTCTGCGCGAAGAATTGAGTGGCCACTGTTCCGCCGAAGGTCACCGACGAGACGCCGAGCAGATGGCTGCCGGTGAGGTAGACGGCGGTCCCGCCATTGATCGATCCGGTCGACGGACCGATCGCCGAGACCACCGGGGCTGGAGGAAGCGTTGCCCCGTAGGTGTAGGACGCGACCAGGGTCTGGGCGCCGCCCGGCGTTCTGACCGTTACCCCCACGGTTGTCCCGTGTGTCCCTGCCGGCGCAAAAGCCTGAATCACGTTGTCGCTCATCGGGAAGGCGTTGGCCGGGTTGCTGCCGAAGAAGACGCCGCTGGGCGGCGGATTGAAGATTCCCCGTAGCCCGCTGCCGCTGATGAAGACCGTGTTCCCCCCTTCCGCCGGACCACCGGCGGCACTGACCCGGGTCACGGTGGGCGTGGGCCATGGGTCGTAGGTATAGGCATTGAGCTTGGTGGTGCTGCCCGCGCCGTCGGTGACCGTGACATCCACGATGCCGGGCACGTGCGGCGGCGTGTTCAACACTTGCAGGATGTTGTCACCCTGGGTGTTGAAGAATTGCGCTGGCGTTGTGCCGAAGCTGACGGCCGTCGTTCCAGCCAGGTTGCTGCCGTAAATCGTGACCGGCCCGCCGCCCTGGCTGCCGTGGGTCGGGCTTACCGCGTCGATCGCCGGGCTCTGTTCGGGGGTGTAGGTGAATTTGTCAGCGAGGCTCGTGGCGCTGGTGCTCGCTCCGACCTGGACCTTGACGTCGACCACCGACGGGTTGCTCAACTGTGGCGGAACCTGAACGTTCAGATTGTTGTCACCGCCCACGTTGAAGAACTGCGCCGGGGTGTTGTTGAACAGCACGCCGGTGGCGCCGGTGAAGCCGCTGCCAAAAACGCCGATGTTGACGCCACCGGCCGATGAACTGGTGTGCGGGTCTACGGCGTTCACGGTTGGAGGCCCTGACGCGACGTAGGTGAACTGATTGCCGGGAGCCGCCGTGTTCGTGCTCGAGCCTGCTTGCGTCGTCACCCAGACCGGGACCGCGCCCAGGGCTCCGGGCGGAGCGGTCACGAAAAGCGTACTGTCGCTGCCGAGGTTACATCCGGATCCGGGGCCAGGGCCACCTGCGGGCGGTTGGCTTTGAATCAGCTTCCCAAGCTGGGACATGCCACCAATCAGCCTCCCCCTCTGAGCGAGCGCGGGCTGGCTCTGCGCCTCCTGTCGAGTCAAGGCAGCCAACGTCTTGAGGCGGTTGGCCTCAGTCTGCCGGCCCGCGTAGGCGGTCAGGCTCGAGTCGGTGCCGTTCGCTCCCACCGGCGCTGGTCCGAGGCCGGACAGGCACGGAATGGCCGTGCCGCTGGTCCCAAATGTGACGGACGTCAACCCGTTGGGGCTGCTGAGTCCGCTGCCAAACAGCTGCACGTTAGTGCCGCCGGCGGTGGCCCCAAGATGCGGGGTCAGGCCATTGACCACCGGCGCTGAAGCCGCCACATAGGTGAAATGGTCCGCGTTTGTGGTTGCGCTGGTCCCGCCCCCGGTGACCACCTTTACGTCGACCGTCGTGCCCGCCGCCTGCGCCGGGCTCTGGGTGAAGATCTGGTGGCCCTGCGGGCCCGCGGAGAAGAATGCAGCTTGCACAGTTCCGAAGGTCACGCTCTGCACGTTGAAGAATCCGCTGCCGAAAATCTGAACCTGCGTCCTTCCCGCAGAGCTTCCAGTCCCCGACGATAGGCCGTAGACCGAGGGGCCACCCACGTGAGCTGACGCGGGGACCGCGCCGCTGATACCGAGGCCCGCGGCGAGCGTAACGACCAGGAACAGCCTAAGAAATCTCATCGGATCCTCACTCCTCTTGGCGCCCCGTCGCGGGGCCGACGTCGACGGCTTCAACCAAACGCTCAATCGGCAGCGCGGCGCGACTGGCGACCTCTGCGACCACCTCTTTGGAGGGCGCTTCGAAGATGCAGAAGAGAGACTCTTCCGCCGGCACGAGCGTCGATTCGATGAGCCAGACATCGATCCCTTGAAGCCGAAGCTTGTCGGTCACCTCGGCTGCTCGATCGCTGGCTGCTGTCAACTCGTCGGCGCTGAGACCGACCGGGTAGCTTTCGACCATGAACCGCGGCACCCTCTCCTCCCGTGCTGGGCGACCTAGCTGCCGCCATGGTGCGCCGCCGGCCTCGAGGAGGATATGGAGGAACCCCTACAGTTCAAGCGTGCCGGCGGCCGCGCCCGCTTACAGCCTGACGCGCTGCTGGTGGGCGCTGAGTCGAAGGGCAAGTTCGGTGCGAGAGCGCACCTCGAGCTTGGCGTAGATCCTGGTCAGGTTGGCTTCGACCGCCTTGACGGTGATGAACAGGGCCGCAGCGATCTCACGATTCGTACGTCCCGCGCCGACAAGCCGCGCCACGCGTTCTTCTGTCGGCGTCAGCTTGTCCGGCCCTGCGGCGCGGACTGCAACGCGTCGCATCTCATCGACAGCGCGGGCAGACCAGCCACCCGCGCCGAGCCGCTCGAACACCGCCTGCGCTCGTTGGAGTGACGCTGTCGCCGCCTGCTTTTGCCGGCGCCGGCGCTCGACGCTTCCCAGAGCCAGCAGGGTTCGCCCGAGCTCGAACGGCTCGGTCAACTGTTCGTGCTCGACGACGGCGCGTTCGAGTGCGCACTGAGCAGCCACCAGGTCGCCCTGCGCGGCATACACGAGCCCGCGGCATCGGGCGCCCACGGCGAGGGCCCAGGCACGATCGAGGCCTCGGCCCCGTGCTTCCAACCGCTCGGTAAGAGCAGCGGCCCCATCGACCTCACCCAGTTCGAGCAGCGCTTCGACCGCATCGCCGTCGCAGCGGAAGACCGTCGGTTCGTCATATCCGCCCGTCTCCTCGAGCTCGACGACGCGACCCAGCCAGTCGTAGGCGGCCTTCGGGTTGTCGCGGGAGAGCTCGATGAAGCCGAGTACCGCCCAGATGCGCCCTTGAACGACGCCTCGCCCGGCCGTCTCGGCTGTGGCCGTCAACGCCTCGGTCGCCGCGACATGAGCGGCCTCAAGGCGTCCCTGCCGGGCGTCCAGGAGCGCCATGGCCAGCAGACCCATTGGGCCGCGGAAAGCTTGCTCCGCCCGGGCGGCCGCTTCCACGCACTCCGTCGCGTATCCGCGCGCCAGTTCCCAGTTTCCGATGCGACACTCATGATCGGCCATCACAAACAACAGGACGGGGAGTGAGACGTCCAGGCCGCTCCCCTGCGCCTGCCGCCGAACCTCGGCAAGGTCGTCGCGGGCGGCTTTCGTTTCCTCGCCGGTATGCGCGAGCAGCATCCCCCGCATCAAGCGAGGGGAGTTCTCCAGCGGCAGGTCTCTCGTCGCCCATTCCATGGCCACCGCACGGTCGATCAACGCACGGGACGGTCCTTGGCCGCTCAAAAACCCAACGACAGCGGCGGCGGTCGCCGCAATGGCCACCGTCGTCGGATCATCAGTTGCCTCGGCAAGCTCCAGCGCGGACCGCGCGTGGGGCTGTGCCCCTCGAACATCGCCGCGCCATGCCAGTGACAGCGCGATCGTGTGATGGATCGCGGATGTCAGTGCCAGGTCGTCGCCGGCCTCCAGCAGAGCCCGGTTCATGGCGTCGATTTGCTGCTGAAGACTGAGGTTTTCATGACGAAACTCGACGAGATGCCACAGTGCCGCCGCGCGCGCTGCCCCGGATGGCACTGAGCGTTCAATCTCCTGCCACAACGCGCGCGCCCGGTCTGTGTCGCCGGCGAGGTAATGCGACATGGCCGCGTCCCCCATCCGTTTCCAGCGTCCCGCCAGATCGTCCGGTGGCGTGAGCCGGCTGGCTTCCTCGAGCAACGCGGCCCCAGCGTCGGGCGCGCCGCGGGCACGCGCCCGCGCGGCAGCCTCGTCGAGTGCTGCCGCCACATCGCGATCGGGAGCTGTCGTCGACAGGGCAAGGTGCCGGGCACGTTCTTCAATGTCGACCACCGTCTCAGCCAGCCGGCGGTGGATCGTTTGGCGCTGACTGGGAGGCGCCGCCTGGTAACGGACCGAGGCAAGCAGAGGATGAGAGAAGCGGATACTGTTGCCCTTGATCTCGAGCAGGCCCAGGCGGGCCGTGCGTTCGACGTCCGCGTCGACCGTCGCCGGATTGTCAGCCACGGCGCGGACCTGCCTGAGGGTTGGCTGTGAGAGCGCCGAGATTGTCAACAACACGTCCTGCGTGTGGCGGGGAAGACGCGCGAGGCGGCGTTCCACCAGCTCTCGGAGACTTCTCGGAATCGTCACCCTGTCACCCTGAAGGCCGTGCTCAACGAGATCCTGGGCGATCTCGAGCGCGAAGAACGGGTTACCGCCCGAGGTCTCGTGCAGGCGGATCAGGACAGGACGAGAAAACTCTATGCCGAACCGGGCTCGCAGGACGTGGTGAAGCGCCCCGAGACTCAGTGGTCCAAGCGCGAGGCGGACGAACGCGTCCTTGGCATAGGCACGGTCGAGACCGAGCGGCAGGTCGGCCGCGCTTGGGGTCCGCAGACTCACCAACAGACCGATTCGCTCGTTCCGCAGCCGTCGGACACAGAACGCGAGGACGCGGGCCGACGCCGGGTCCAACCACTGCACGTCGTCGACGCCGATCAGAAGTGGGGCCGTCCGAGCCAGTGCGCGCAGGCTGGCGAGCACGGCAGCCGCGACCGCGCGCGGAGCGAGCCTGATGCCCTCGTCGTCATGACGCAGAAGGACGATGTCGAGCGCGCGCCGCTGCGGCGTGGGAAGATCTGGCACGTCCCGGGCGTCGATCGTTTCGAAGAGATCGGCGAGGGCCGCGTGCGAGAACTTCGCCTCCGCCTCAGCCGGTCGGCAGGTGAGCACCCGGAATTGGGCCGCCGTGGCGCGCTCCACCGCCCACCGCCAGACGGTCGTCTTGCCCACGCCGGCCTCTCCCTCGAGGAGTAGCGCACGGGGTCCGTGCGCCACGGCATCGAGGAAAGCCGCAAGCCGATCGAACTCCTGGTCGCGCCCAAAGACGGCCGCGCCGCCGTCCATGACCACCCCTCCCTCCCCGGGACTACGTCGAGGCCACTCTGAGGCTAATCTCGGCTTGGGGGCTTGTCAAGCAAGGGACGATTGGCAGGATCACCATAGCCGCCAGTGCCGGCCCCTAAGCTCGTTCAGGAGCAGGAGAGGAGCTGGACCGTGAGCCGGGTGGGGGAGAATCGCGTCGTGCTGGAGGGCCAGGGGCCGGCCCCGGCCACGATGGTCTCGCCGCTGTTGTTGGTGGTTTTGTTGGTCTTCCAGCGCAGCTTGACATGGTAGGTGGTGCCGCCGTTCATGGGAAAGACGGCCTGCACGAAGGCGGCGTTGGGGGAGAAGGTGCCGGCGAAGCCGCCGCTCTCTTTCCAGGCGATGATGTTGCCCGGGTACTGGGTGGCGTTGGCTTCCTGGATGTAGATCCCGATGTCCTGGTTGTACCCCGGCTGCGTCGTCCACAGGTCGGCGTTGCCCGAGATTACCGCCAGGCAGCCGGTCGCCGGGGTCACGGTCAAGCCCAGGTTGGTCGCGTCCAGGTCCTGCCAGGTGGTGCCGTCGCTGTTGGTCAACAGGTACTGCTGGGTGCTGACCGCGGTGGCCGGGTTGGTTCCGGCCGGCAACAGCTGCACGGTCAACCGGGTAGGCGAGAACGTGCTCGAGCCAGAGGGCCAGGGGCCGGCCCCGGCCACGATCACCTCGCCGTTGTTGGTGGTGTTCTTGTTGGTCTTCCAGCGCAGCTTCAGGTGGTAGGTGGTGTTGGCCGTCAGCGGGAGCACGGTCTGGACGAAGGCGGCGTTGGGGGAGAAGGTGCCGGCGAAGCCGCCGCTCTCCTTCCAGGCAACGATGTTGCCCGGGTACTGGGTGCTGTCGGATTCCTGCAGATAGATCCCGAGGTCCTGGTTGAAGCCGGCCATCGTGGTCCAGAGGTCGGCGTTGCCGGAGATGATGGCCACCGAGTTCGCGGTCGGCGTGACGGTGAGCGCCAGGTTGGTGGCATCAAGGTCCTGCCAGCTGGTGCCATCGCTGTTGGGCAACTGGTACTGCTGGGCGCTGACCGCCGTCTGCAGGCTCGCGGCGCTGATTGGAATCAGACGGGCGGTCACGCTGGTGGGCGAGAAACCACCGCTGCCTGAAGGCCACGGGCCGGCCCCCGCCGCGATGACCGCCGCACCAGCGCTCTTGTTCGCCTTCCACTGCAGCTTGATCCCATACGTCGTCCCGCCGGTCATGGGGAAGACGGTCTGGACGAAGGCGGCGTTGGGGGAGAGGGTGCCGGCGAAGCCGCCGCTT
Source organism: Candidatus Dormiibacterota bacterium (assembly GCA_035602295.1). Classification (GTDB taxonomy): domain Bacteria; phylum Chloroflexota; class Dormibacteria; order CF-121; family CF-121; genus CF-13. Next base: position 12,658 of record DATNMN010000014.1, read on the forward strand.
TCCTTCCAGGCCGCGATACTGCCATTGACGTTGATCCCAAGGTCCTGGTTGTAGCCCGCGTTCTCGGTCCACAGATCGGCACCAGCTGAGAGCACCGCCATGGAGTCTGCAGCGGGTGTCACGCTGAGGCCGAGGTGGCTTGGGTCGATGTCCTTCCAAGTCGTGCCGTCGCTGCCAGACAGGCTGTACTGTTGGGTGCTCACGTTGGCGGCGTTCGTTGCGCCAACGAGGAGCGTGCCGTGCATATCCGGGTGAATGGCGCAGTGGTACGTGAAGGTGCCCGGGTTGGAGAAGGTCAGCGTGGCGCTGTTCGTTACGGTCGGGGTGGTCCATCCGCCGCCATCGTCGGTCGCCGTGTGCGGCGCCGACGTTGTGTTCGTCCAGGTCACGCTTGCGCCAACCGGGACGGTGATCACGGATGGGGCGAAGCAATAGCCAGAGCCGGTGTTGCAGGTAGCCGAGGCGATCATTGAGACAATCGCCGGGCTGGCTGCCTGGGCTGGAAGAGGGCTTGCGATCAGGCTTGCCACCATGGCCGACACCATGCCACTCGTCGCGAGGGTCCTCAGGCGCAATCGATCTCCCTTATTGACGAGTTACGGCACCGCCCGAGCCTGACAGGTTTCTGTCGATCAGGTACGGCGGGTGGTTACAGCTAGACGGGCGTGGCCTAGCCGCCAAGTCACGTCGTTGTCTGGGCGATTCGTCGCTGCTTGATCCGACCAGCGTCGGCTTTGAACGGTCCCTCGCCGCGAGCATACAGCTCGATGATCGGGACCATCGCTGCGGGAAATTCACCAAGTGCCGCGCGGTAGTCCAGGTTGAGATCAGCCAGCCCCATTTGAAACTGCGCCGCAAGCCGCTCGCTCCGCAGCGCATCGTCATGCACATCGCCGTTGACTTCAAGCGCGATGCACGGCCGCGGCGTCGCCGATGAATCGGTGACGACTGAAAGGCAGAACGAGTGCAGCCGGCCGGCAAGCGGGCGATCCTTATAGATGATGGTCTCGATGTCCTCGGGATAGATGTTGGCGCCCATCACGCTGATCGTCGCATCACGGCGCCCGTAGATCCAGAGAAACGGGAGGCGCACCGGATGCACCCAGGGTAGGGGGCCGCGCGGCCCCGCGGTGGCGGGATCGTGACCGAAGCTCGCCGGATCCAGCCCAAAGGCTCGCAGGGTGGCCATCATGCGGCCGTAATCGAGGATGCCCCCGTCGTCGTGGACGTTGTACCGAATCCGTGGCGCCAGGACGTCGAGCCGGCTGATGGTGCAGATGACCTCGCGGTGCGCGTTGACTTCGAGATAGTGGATGAGCGGGTTGTACTGAAAGACCATCGGCAGGCGCGAATCGTCGCCAAACAACGCATGGCGCAAGTCGGGCCGAGCGCGCGCGATTCGGCGGATCGCGACGCTGGCAGGGGACTCGCCTGCCATGCCGATCTCGATATCGGTCGCACCGTATCCCGAGTAGACGGACTCGAAGCGCTGCAGGAGATGGTCGCGCAGTTCTTCGGTCATGCCTTCGCCCCCGACCATCGCCTGCATGTGATAGGCGTTCCACGGCATGCCATCGGCCGCGCCTTCGTCCAACAGGTGCTTGACGAAGGGCGGGTATCCGAGGATCAGATATCGATAGCTTGGTCCGAGGAAGCGCATCGTCGATAGGATCTTGCCGATGTCGGGTCCGGTCGACTTGACAATCCCGTTGTGGTTGAGGGCCAGCGTCATGTTGAAGCCGGTTGCCCAGGCGCCCATCGAAAAGGCGTTGATGGTCACGATCGGTTCTGACCCAAAGCAATACCGCGCGAAGAAACTGATGTTGCGGTGGGCGATATGGCGCTCGGCCTCGGAGCGGATCCAGTTGTAGGGTGTGCCAGTCGATCCGCTGGATTCGTCGATCGTGGTGCCCACAAATGGGATCCGGCCATAAAGACAACGTTCCGCCAGCGGGTACGGGTCGATGTAGCTGCGCTTGTCGGTTTCGGGGAGCTTTTCCAGGATCCCGGCTGGGACCAGTCGATCAACCGCAACCCCCAGCGCCGACAGGTACGCGCGGTACGCAGGCACTCGCCGGACCGCGCGCCACGCGGCGCGCTCAGCCCGCAAGCGGCCCGTCATCGCCAGCGGCCCGGCCGGGGCATTGTCGAAGAGAGCCTTCAGCCAGCCGTAGCGCAGCCCGATCGTCTTGAAGGTGACGTCGAGCGGGAAGAGCCAGGCGTTCCGACCGACGCCAAGCCCGCTCGCGAGCGCCCTAAATGCCATCGAACACAAACAAGCCCATCCTGATCAGGCTCTTCCAGAGAGTGGCGACATGCTACACAGAGTTAACGACACGGGGTTCAAACGGGTAACGAGGAACAGCCACGTAACAAACGGAACCCAGGGGTCAAAGCCGTTGTACATTCACTGGTGGCGCCGCAGGTCATGCGCAAGGCACTCGTGCTCGCCGGAGTCGTCGTCGGCCTGGTCGCGTGTGGCCAGGCG
>DATNMN010000015.1:0-6407 GCA_035602295.1 Candidatus Dormiibacterota bacterium
CAAGATCGACCGCGTCAACGCGCGGCCGGCGGAGACCGTGGAGGCGACCCATGACCTGCTGCTCGAGCTGGCCAAAAATTCCGAGCAGCTAAGCGCGCCGGTCATCTACACCAACGCGCGCACGGGGACGGCGACGGTGGATCTGCGCCACCCGGGAACGACCCTTGAGCCGCTGCTCGATGCGCTGCTGACCTACATTCCGCCGCCGCTCGGGGATCGCGACGGTCCGTTGCAACTGCTGGTGAGCAACCTCGATCACGACAATCACATCGGCCGGCTGGCGATTGGCCGGATCACCCGAGGCACCATCCGGCCGGGCCAGGACGTGGTCCGCTGCAGCGAAAGCGGCATCGGCCCCCGCCAGAAGATCACCACGCTGCTGACGGTCGAAGCCCTGCAGCGGCGGCCTGCCGAATCCGCGTCGGCAGGTGAGATCGTGTATATCTCAGGCCTGCCCGACATCGCGGTCGGCGACACCGTGGCGGACCCCGAGCATCCGGAACCCTTGCCGCGGCTGGAGGTCAGTGAGCCGACCCTACGGATGCAATTCTCTGTCAACCAGTCGCCCTTCGCCGGTCGTGAGGCGACCACCAGCAGCACCTCGCGCCAGCTCCGCGCGCGGTTGGAGCGCGAATTGCAAACCAATGTGGCGCTCAAAGTCGCCGACGGGGCAACGGCCGACATCTTCGAAGTCAGCGGTCGGGGCGAGCTGCACCTGGCGATCCTGATCGAGACCATGCGGCGCGAGGGTTACGAGTTCGAGGTGTCGCGCCCCGCGGTCATCACGCGCGAGATCGACGGCCAGCGAAACGAACCGGTGGAGGAGTGCATCATCGACTGCAGCCTCGACTCGGTGGGCGCGATTACCGAGGCGCTCGGCTCCCGTGGGGCGCAGCTGCAGACGATGCGAACCGATGCCGGCAGCGGAGCCCGGCTGACCTACCTGGCGCCAACGCGGGCGTTGATCGGCCTGCGCAGCCTGATCCTTACGCTGACCCGAGGGACGGGCGTCATGTCAACCCGGCTGGTGGGCTGGGAGCGGTGGCGGACGCTACCGCCAAGGACGCGCAACGGGGTGCTGACCGCGAGCCAGACCGGGATGGCCGTTGCGTACGGCTTGCAGGGCGTGCAGGAACGTGGTCAGCCGTTTATCGGCCCCGGCACCCAGGTTTACGAGGGCATGATCATCGGCCTCAACCGTCGCGGCGGCGATATCGACGTCAACGCCACCAAGCAGAAGCAAAAGACGAACATGCGCGCCTCGACCGAGGACGCGACCGTCAAGCTGGTGCCGGCGCGCGAGATGTCACTCGAGGAGTGCCTCGACTTCATCGAGGATGACGAGCTGGTCGAGGTGACGCCGAAAGGGATCCGGATGCGAAAGCGCGTGCTGGACGCCGGCGAGCGCATCAAGCAGCGCAAACGCGAGCTGGCGAGCTAAAACTGAAGGGCGGCGCGCACATGAGCCGGCAGAAGTACGGCCGAGCCATCAAGCGCCACGATGTAAACGTCGGCGATATCTGAGCCGCCCGTGAAGCCCAGGCCGATAGCAACCCGCTCACCGGCCGGCTCAGCGAAGAACCCGCCATACGGAAGACCGCTGTGACTCCAGATGCGTCGACCCGTACGCCAATCGAGGAGGACGGTCGAATCGGGGTCGGTCGTTCCGACCAGAAGAGAGCCATTACTGGAAAATCCGTGAGCCGTGAAATTGTCAACGGTTCCCACCGTCGTGCCGTCATCGGTACGCTGAATCGTCGTGCGCGTAGCGCCGCTACTGGTCGGCTGAGCTACCGCGAGCAGCGCTCCATCGTTTGAGACGGCAGCCCAGGAACCGGGACTGTCGATCGAGCGAATGAGGGTGCCGTTCGAAAGCCGAAACACCCAGATATGCCCGAGCGCGATTCCCTGGCCAAGAACGGCCACGATGGCGCGGTCCCGCGTCGTGTCACACGCCAGAACGGGGTAGGTTGCGTTATCACTGTAGATCGCGTAGGCGCGAGTCACGACTCTTGGCGCGTGGCCGAGAGCGGCCACGTCCAGCCGCATCAGCGCACCCGTGGTCGGTGATTCCGGGACGGCGTCGCACAAGAGTTTCCCGTCGCTCGACCACGAGCCCGAATAACCCTTATCCGGCCAGGGAATGGCGCCCAACGAATGGCCCTGGCGGTCGTAGACGACGCTATCGGCGATGTAGCGCGACCCGTCCGGCGCTTGCGCAGACCAGATCGCTTGCGCACCGACCTGACCCGCGATAACCCCGCTGGTCGCTCCATCCCAGCTCACGCCGCGAAGGTGGTCCTCACCTGGGAGTTGGAACAGGAGGTACGATCGGGTGTCCGACGTCGAGATCAGCGCATCTGAGACGGGGAGACGGTTCGGTGCGGGCCTCGCCGAGGCAACCTGTGGCGAAACACTCGGAACGGTCTGTGCGGCGGGCTGACAGGCCGCCAGGAGAAGCGGAAATCCAAGAATCAAGATCAACGCTCGTCGCCACACGATGAACCTAACGTGGCTCCGTGGAAACGGGTTTCGGTGCTGGCTTAAACCAGCGGGTGGCCCATCCGGGCGGCAAAGTACGCCAGCAGCCACTGGAAGAGCAAAACCAGCCCCCATATAAGTAGTAGGATGCCGACGGCCAGGTAGATCACGGATGGCCAGGCCCGCTTCAGCCGGTAGCGGGCGAACTGGGGAAACGTGATCCAGAAGGCGCTGGTGAAAAGGGCCGCCCGTCGGCCTTCCCGAGCGGCGATTCGAAGCAGGACCGCTGCCACCAAACAGAGCGCGAGGCCCCAGATCAACACCTGGCCGATACGGGCATATGTTGTGTCCAGGGCATTAAGAAAACCCTACAGGCTGTGGTAAACTGCTTGACAGGCCTCATCCTACGGCATACGATGTGGGCCGCTCTCCACCCCACCCTTTGGAGGTTCATCGATGGCCCGATCCACCCAAAAGACGTCGACCGACCGACCCAGCGTGACCCCGGCCGCCCCCGCCAGTGTTGCCAAGCGCAACCGTAACGGCCTTCCCTGGAAACGGTACTTCACCCGCCCGGGCACAGCCCCATTCGACGAGGTGCAGTGGGAGACGCGCGAGGCTGTCATCACCAACGAAAAGGGTGAGATCGTCTTCGAGCAGCACGAGGTGGAGATCCCGACCACCTGGTCGCAGGTCGCCACCAACGTGGTCGTTTCGAAATACTTCCGTGGGGTCATTGGGACGCCGGAGCGGGAGCGCAGCGTCAAGCAGCTGATCGGCCGAGTGGTCCGCACCATCCATGGGTGGGCGAACAAGCAGGGCTACTTCGCGACACCGGAAGCCGCGGAAATCTTCCGTGACGAGCTGACGCATCTCCTGGTGCACCAGAAAGCCGCCTTCAACAGTCCAGTCTGGTTCAACGCCGGCATCGAGCAACGCCCTCAGTTGAGTGCGTGCTTCATAAATAAGGTCGAGGACCGGATGGAGTCGATCCTCACCCTGGCCAAGACCGAGGGCATGCTCTTCAAGTACGGCTCGGGCACGGGCTCGAACCTCTCACCGCTTCGCTCCTCACGCGAGCTGTTGGCGGGTGGCGGCACGGCCTCCGGCCCCGTGTCCTTCATGAAGGGCTTTGACGCCTTCGCCGGCGTGATCAAGTCCGGTGGGAAGACCCGTCGGGCGGCCAAGATGGTCATCCTCAACGCCGATCATCCCGACATCGTCGAGTTCATCAACTGCAAGGTCGAGGAGGAGCGCAAGGCCTGGACGCTGATCGAAGGAGGCTATGACCCGTCCTTTAACGGCCCTGCCTACAGCTCGATCTTCTTCCAGAACTCCAACAACAGTGTCCGGGTCAAGGACGACTTCATGAAAGCCGTGGAGGAGGACGCTGACTGGCACACCTTCGCCATTACGACCGGCCAGATCATGGACACCTATAAGGCCCGTGACCTGATGCGAATGATGGCCGACGCCGCATGGGCGTGCGGCGATCCGGGACTGCAGTACGACACCACCGTCAACCACTGGCACACCAGCCCCAACACCGACCGGATCAACGCCTCGAACCCATGCTCCGAATACATGTTCCTCGATGACACCTCCTGCAACCTCGCCTCCATCAACCTGATGAAGTTCCTCGACGAGCGCGGCGAGTTCGATGTCGAGGCCTATCGCGAGGCGTGCCGGGTGCTGATCACGGCCCAGGAGATCCTGGTTGACAACGCCAGCTATCCGACCGAGGCGATTACCAAGAACAGTAAGGACTTCCGGCCGCTCGGGCTCGGCTATGCGAACCTTGGCGCGCTGCTGATGGCGTCCGGCCTGCCCTACGACAGCGATGCCGGTCGCGACGTGGCGGCCGCGCTGACCGCAGTGATGACGGGCGAGGCGTACGCGCAGTCAGCGAGGATAGCTCAGAAGAAGGGTCCGTTCAACGGCTTTGCCACCAACCGCGAGCCCATGTTGCGCGTCATGGACCAGCATCGGAACTCGGTCGACCACATCAACCCGGCCCACGTGCCGCTGCCGCTGCTGAGCGCCGCCCGGGATGCCTGGGACAAGGCCTGCCAGCTCGGCGACCTCTATGGCTACCGGAACGCCCAGGCGACCGTGATCGCGCCCACCGGGACGATCGGGTTCATGATGGATTGCGACACCACCGGCATCGAGCCTGACATCGCCCTGGTCAAGTACAAGAAGCTGGTCGGCGGCGGCATGCTCAAGATCGTCAACCAGACGGTGCCGATCGCCCTGCGCCGGATCGGGTATCCCGAGACCCAGGTGTCCGAGATCCTCCAGTACATCGACGAAAACGACACCATCGAGGGTGCCCCGCACCTTCGGCCGGACGACCTGGCGGTCTTCGACTGCGCCTTCAAGCCGGCCAAGGGCTCCCGGACGATCCACTACATGGGCCACGTCAAGATGATGGCGGCGGCGCAGCCGTTCATCTCGGGCGCGATCTCCAAGACCGTCAATATGCCGGAGCAGGCGACGCCCGACGACATCATGGAGGTCTACCTAGAGGGCTGGCGGATGGGCCTCAAGGCAATCGCCATCTATCGCGACGGCTCCAAGCGCTCCCAGCCGCTCAACACCGCGCTCGACGACAAGAAGAAAGACCGCGCGATCGCCGTGACCGCCTCGGAGGCTCCCCGCGAGCCGGCGCGCGCCGTACGGCGCAAGCTGCTGGACGAGCGCCGGGCGATCACCCACAAGTTCGACATCCAGGGCCACGAGGGTTACATCACGGTCGGCATCTACGAGGACGGCACGCCCGGCGAGATCTTCCTGGTGATGTCCAAAGAAGGCAGCACCATCTCCGGGCTGATGGATGCCTTCGCCACCAGCATCTCGCTGGCGCTCCAGTACGGGGTTCCGCTCGAAGTGCTGGTGAAGAAGTTCGCGCACACCCGGTTCGAGCCCTCGGGATTCACGAAGAACCCCGAAATTCCGATCGCGAAGTCGATCACCGACTACATCTTCCGCTGGCTCGCCTCGAAGTTCCTGAGCGGAACCCAGCAGGAAGACATCGGCATCGTGCGTCGCGACCCGATCGTCGAGATTGCGGCGTCATCAGCCCCAGCGGCCGCGCCGATCAAGGCGGCACCGGCGGATTCGAGCCCGATCAAGATCAGTTTCGTGGGCCAGGAGGACGCGCCGGCGTGCTCCGACTGCGGCTCGATCATGATTCGCAACGGAACCTGCTACAAGTGCCTCAATTGCGGCAGCACTTCGGGTTGCAGTTAGAAACCAAAGAGGAGGAGACCCGCGTGGTCTCTTCCTCTCGACCTTCCACCACGGTGCAAACGCATCCGCAGTGGTCGCATGAAGGTCCGGAATGTCCATGCGGAGGCGCGACGGACTGGGATGGACGCAAATTTCGCTGTCGTGGGTGCGGTCTCTATTACGAAACCTGCTGTGATGGCGGTCGCTGTCCATGATCGCGGAAAAATTCTGAAAATTTCTATTCAATGACCCGCGTGCGGCCCATTATCGCCGCCGCTCGCGAAAAAATTGGGCCGAGAGTATGCAAAGCGGCTCAATTCATGCTATGGTCGCTCTACATGAGCGCTGAGCCGCGCTCTGATCGTCGCGTTGATCAGGGCGAGGACCTGAAGAAGGGCAACAGTCAAAGAACTCCGCGAACCACATCGATGATCATCGACGCGTGGCTTCGCGGATCCCGAGGGTTGATCGCGACACGCCGTCGCTCCCCTCGTTTTTCTCTCTCCACTTTGCTTCCGGTACCCGGCCTCGCCGGCGCCCGCGCGTCCACGGTACCCGTGGCGCTCACGCGCGTTTGGCGGCGGCGTCGAAGCGGCCGACCGGGAGAATCTTGCTAAGAAGGAGGTGAGCCCGGATGGCCGCAAAGAAGAAAGCAGGCGGAAAGAAGAAAGCCGCGAAGAAGTCGTCGAAGAAGA
>DATNMN010000016.1:0-7733 GCA_035602295.1 Candidatus Dormiibacterota bacterium
CTGTCGGTGGTCAAACCGGGAGCTCAGCCGGCCGACGCCTCGGATGGGGCAAAGAGGTCGGACCTTGGCCCCGGTGGCAGTCCGCCCGCCGGCCGGACGACCCTTGACGCGGCGAAGAGCAAGGGGCCGCTCGGCTTCCTGCAATTGCTCGGCCCCGGGCTGATCACCGGCGCCAGCGATGACGACCCGAGCGGCATCGGGACCTACTCCCAGGTCGGGAGCCAGTTCGGGTACGGGCTTCTCTGGCTGGCGCTCTTTACCTTTCCGCTGATGAGTGCGGTGCAGGAGCTGTGCGCGCGGATCGCGCTCCAAACCGGGGTCGGGTTGGGCGCCAGCCTGCAGCGCAAGTTTCCCCGGGGGCTGGTCGGCGTCGCGATCCTCGGACTGCTCGCGGCCAACACGTTCAACGTGGGCGCTGACCTCGGCGCGGTGGCGGCGGGCGGGTCGCTATTATCCCGCGGTGCCCTGCATGCCCTGTGGCTTGTCGTTCCGGTCGCGCTGCTGATCATCGCCCTGCAGGTCTTCGCCAGCTACGCCACCATCTTCAAGATTTTCAAGTGGTTGACGCTGGCCCTCTTCGCCTACGTCATTACGGCGTTCTTCGCCCATCCCCCGCTGCTCGAGGTGGTGAAGGCGACCTTCATTCCGCACGTCGAGTTCTCCAAGGATTTCGTGATGGCCCTGGTGGCGGTACTCGGCACCACCATCTCGCCGTACCTTTTCTTCTGGCAGGCATCCTCTGAGGTTGACGAGTTGGCGGCGGCCGGCGCCACCAACCCGAGGTCCGGCCGTCGCGGGCTGAGGCGCTCCGAGCTCCGTGCCGCCAGAACGGATGTCCTCATCGGCATGGCTTTTTCGAACCTCGTCATGTACTTCATCATTCTCACGTCGGCCGCCGTGCTGCACGCGCACGGAAAGACGGATGTGCAGACGGCAGAACAGGCGGCCGCGGCGCTCGCCCCGCTGGCCGGACCGTTTGCCTTCATCGTCTTCTCGGTGGGCCTGATCGGCGCCGGCCTGCTCGCCATTCCGATCCTTACCGGATCGGCAACCTACGCCATCAAAGAGTTCTTCGGGTTCGGAGGCAGCCTGGCCAGCAAGCCACAGAATCGACCAACCTTCTATGTGATCCTGACGCTGGCCACGGTGGCGGGAGTGGTGATGAACTTCGTCCACCTCGACCCGATCCGCGCGCTTTTCATTGCGGCGGTCATCAACGGCGTGCTGGCGCCGCCCCTGCTGCTCCTGATCGTTCTGCTCGGCGCGGACGCCGCCGTGATGAAGCGATACGTCAGTGGCAGGGTCAGCCTGGCACTCACCGGGATAGCCACCGTCTTCATGGCGGTTGCCGCGATCACCATGTTCGTGACGATCCTCGCCGGCCACTGACGTCGGGTAGCTTGATGCTCGGTTCTTAGATTATTCTCATGGGAGCGTGCTTAGATGGTGGCGAGCATGGCCGAGCAGCCCCACGTCCTGGTCGTGGACGACGATGCCAAGATCGCGGCCGCCCTGCGCCGCGCCTTGATCTACGAGGGCTACCAGGTCGAGGTCGCGCCCGACGGCCAAATTGCGCTGACGCGTGCGCGGGAGCGCATGCCCGACCTCGCCATTCTCGACATCATGATGCCGGGCATCGACGGCCTCGAGGTCACCCGGCGCCTCCGCGCCGAAGGCGATGTCCCCATCCTGCTGCTGACCGCAAAGGACGGCACGGCCGACCGCGTCAAGGGCCTGGATAGCGGCGCCGACGACTACCTGGTCAAGCCGTTTGCCTATGAGGAGCTGCTCGCCCGGGTTCGGGCGCTGCTTCGCCGCCGCGCACCGCGCGCCCGCCGGACGCTGCGTTACGCCGATGTCGTGATGGACCTGGCCACGCGCGAGGTCCGCCGCGCCGAGGAGTTGATCCCAACGACCGCGAAGGAGTTCGACTTGCTCCAGCACTTCATGCGCAATCCCGGCCAGGTGCTTCGCCGCGAGCAGCTGCTCGATGCCGTCTGGGGCTTCGATTTCGGCGCCAGCAGCAACGTGGTGGACGTCTACGTTGGCTATGTTCGGCAGAAGCTCGAGCAAAGCGGTCGGCCTCGCGTGCTGCAAACCGTGCGCGGGGTTGGGTACATCTTGAAGGAGGAATGAACCCCTCCGTCGGCGCTCACTCATCCATCGCGTCACGCCTCGCACCCATCCGCAGCTCCGTTGGTCGTTTATTCGGCTGGGTCGACCAGCATACCGCGCTCCGCCAACGACTACCCATCCGGGCAAGGATCGCTCTGTTCGGCGCTGCAGTCGTTGCGCTCACGGTGCTCATTTTTAGTGTCTTGGTGTATGTGCTCGTCAGTCGCAGCCTGGTATCGCAGCAGGACAATAACCTCAAGCAGCAGGGCGACTACGTCTGGCGACTGCTCGAATCCGGACGGCCGTTTCGGCTTGGGGGCCCATCGTTCCCGCTCGTCGACCTCAAGAGTGGCTCGGCACCGTTTGTGGAAATCGTGCCGCTCGCTGGCCAGCCCCTATCCACGGGCACCATCAATGAGAGTCTCCCGATCCTCCCAGATAGTGTCTGGAAGTCGGCAACAGATCGTGGCCAGTGGATGAACGTCCAGCCACAGGACGGGCCTCGGCTACGTGCCTACATTCGAGCCTGGGGAGTTCCCGGAAACAGCGGCTACCTTCTGGTTGGTCAGCCGCTGTTAGGGGTCGAGGGCCAACTCGCTGGCCTTCGTCTGTTGCTGCTCGCCGGTGGACTGCTGAGCCTCGTCGGTGCGGCTGCGGCCAGCTGGTTGGTCGCGGGCCGAGCCCTTCGTCCACTCGACGCGATGGCGACGACCGCGGAGGATATCGGCCGGACCCAGGACCTCAGCCGCCGTCTGCCGGAGAGTGAGCCAGAAGATGAAGTCGGCCGACTACAGAGGAGCTTCAACCAGATGTTGCGACAGCTCGAGGATGCGTACCACCGATTGCAATCCGCGCTGGTTGCTCAGCGCCGCTTCGTGGCGGACGCCTCACACGAGTTGCGCACGCCGCTGACGACGATTCGAGGAAACGTCGGCCTGCTCTTGAAGCGGGATGACATTACGGCTGATGACCGCGTCGCCGCGCTGAATGATATCGCCGGCGAGAGTGAGCGCATGAGCCGGATGGTGCAGGACTTGCTGACGCTTGCCCGGGCCGATGCGGGCTATCACCTCGAGAAAGCACCGGTCGACCTGCTGCCCATCATCCAGGAGGTCTCGCGCCAGGCCCAGACCGTTCAGCCGTCAAGGCGGATCGAGCTGCTGGACGGCGTGCCGCTGTCGCTTCTTGGCAACTCTGATGCGCTCAAGCAGCTGCTCTGGATCCTTATCGACAACGCCTTCAAGCACACGCATGACGGTGGGCGGATCCAGCTGCAATTGCACAACGGTCAAGGAGTGGCACGCCTTGTGGTGGCCGACGACGGACCCGGGATCCCCAAGGAAGATCTGGAGCGAGTCTTCGAGCGCTTCTACCAATCGGATGCGTCCCGCTCCGGTGAAGGCACCGGCCTGGGGCTGGCGATCGCGCGCTGGATCGCCCGAGAACACGGCGGGCAGGTAAGCGCCGCCAACAACCCGCAGGGCGGCGCGGCTTTTACAGTCGAATTGCCGGCCGATTCTAAAGTCTTAGCGAAGTCTTAGCCAGCTTTCATAGGCGGCTCATTGCTCCGGCGCAGCATGAGCCTCGACTATGCGGGATCCGTTCACCCCTGACTTCATCGAGACCCCGATCGCCCCGGAACCCGCGGCCCCCGTTCCGCCCGTTCAGCCCAGTCAGCCCGTTCCCCCCTTTCCCCACCGTCCGGCGCGCAGCATGGCAGTGGCCATGCTCGCCGCCGGGCTGGTCGCCGGCAGCATCGGTGGGGGCGCGGTGGGCGCGCTTCTCGCGAGTAACCGCCACACCGCCAGCACGACAACCAGCCCAGGGACGGTCGCGGCGGGCGTCGCCGCGCCGGCACCATCCCCCGGGTCATTCGCCGCCATTTACCAGCAGGTGAAGGACGGCGTCGTTACGATTACGACCTCGGTCTCTGGCACGGGCCCCCGCTCCTTCTCACAAGCCGAGGGCTCCGGCATCGTGGTCGACAAGCAAGGTGACATCCTCACCAACGCCCACGTCGTGGACAGCGCGTCGCAGGTCCAGGTGACCTTTAGCGACGGGCATACCGCCACCGGTCAGGTCAAAGGGGTCGACCAGAGTGCTGACCTAGCCGTGGTCCAGGTTGCTGCCTCGGACCAGCTGCATCCGCTCACCGCCGGTAACTCTGATGCGCTGCAGGTGGGCGACTCCGCGCTCGCCATCGGATCCCCGTTCGGGCTGCAGGGAAGCTTGACCGCGGGCATCATCTCCGGCTTGAACCGCTCCAGCACCGCGCCCACCGGCCGCGCACTGACCGGGATGATCCAGACCGACGCGCCGATCAACCCCGGGAACTCCGGTGGCGCGCTGCTCGACGCTAACGGCAAGCTGATCGGCATCAATGACTCCATCCAGAGCCCGGTCGAGGGCAACGTCGGCGTCGGCTTCGCGATTCCGATCAACCGCGCCGAGAGCCTCCTGCCATCACTAGAAAAAGGCATCGCGATACAACATCCCGCGCTCGGCATCACCGCGCAGACGCTCACGGCGTCGACCGCGAGCCAGCTCGGCATCACCGGCCAAACCTCCGGCGTGCTAGTGATCGCCGCCGCCCCCGGCGGACCGGCGGCTGCAGCAGGACTCCATGGCACGGGCCAGGCGGATGCCAGCGACGACATCATTACTGCCATCGACGGGCACCCGATCGCCACCGTCGATCAGCTCACCCAGTACCTCGACACCAAGAAAGTCGGCGATCGCGTCACCCTCTCAGTGACCAGGAATGGGCAGCACATCTCAGTAGGAGTGACCTTGGGCAACTTCCAGGCCCAGCCATCGGCGACGCCCTAGCGATATGACCGTTCGAACAACACCGGGAGGCCATCATGCGCCAAGCACCCACCCTTAAGCCGTTACCACTACTTCGGCGCAACCCGTGGCTCAGCGGCACGAGGGCCTGGGTCATCGGGTTGGGCCTGGTCGGCCTACTGCTCGTCGGCCTGATCGCGCACGACACCTTCTTTGCGACACCGGCCGCGGCCCCAATCCGGACGTCCACCGCTGACCGCGGCACCGTCACGTCCGTCGTCAGCGGCACGGGCTCCCTCCTACCAGCCGGCCGGATGAACGTGAGCTTCAAGCAGACCGGCATCCTGACTGAGGTCGACGTCAAGGTCGGCGACAAGGTCACGACGGGCCAGTTGCTGGCGCGGATCGACTCGACCACCCAGCAGGCCGCGCTCGCCCAGGCGCAAGCATCACTCGCATCGGCTCAGGCCAACTTGCAAGCGACCCAGTCCCCGGTCACGGCGGCGCAGATCGCGCAGCTCCAGCACCAGGTCAACAACGCACAGCAGAGCTACAACGACACCGTGGCGTCGGTTAATGCCACCAACCAGGCCGACGCCGCGACTGTCGCCAGCGACCAGGCCAAGGTCAACGCGGACTGCCCGAACGGCGCTCAATGCAGCCAGGAACAGGCCCAGCTCGCCAACGACAAGACCAAGCAAAACGCGGATGCGATCAGCGGCCAGTCCCGGATCAACTCGGCATCGCAGCAGATCACGTCCGCACGCGACAACCTGGCCGTCCAGACCCAGGTCAAACCAAATACGCTGGCTTCCGGTCAGGCTCAGGTGGCGTCCGCCCAGGCCCAGGTGCAGGCGGCCCAGGTTGCGCTGAACCAGGCCTCCCTCACCGCCCCCACCTCCGGCGTCGTCATCAGCATCAACGGCGTGCCCGGAGAGACGGCGGGAGGCGGAACCGCGCAGGCGCCGGGGTCGCTCGCTCCGCTGCCGTCCTCGGGCGGTACGGGGTCCGGCTCATCCGGCTTCATGGTGATCGACGACAACAGCAGCTTCGTCGCCGTGATGCCGTTCGCTGAGACCGATACCGCGCGGCTGGCAGCCAATCAAACTGTCGCCTTCACCTTCGACGCCATCCCGAACCTGACCATCTCGGGCCATGTGCTGACCATTAGTCCGAGTGCGACCGTGGTCTCGAACGTTGTCGACTACTACGTCAGCTTCGTCCTCAACCGCACCGATCCTCGGCTACGCGAGGGGATGACCGCGAACGCGTCGGTCACCGTCGCCCAGGCTGACAATGCGGTGCGCGTCCCGAACGCCGCCGTGCGCACCACTGGCGGAACGACTATGGTCACGGTGCTCTCGAAAGGTCAGCAGGTACCGACTGAGGTGATCACCGGTGTCGTGGGCGACACGTATACCGAGATCAAGGCCGGTCTCAACGAGGGCGACACCGTGGTACTCCCGGCGCTCCGCACGACCACCGGGACTGGCAATAGCAACAACCTGATCCGTGGCGGTGGGGGCTTTGGCGGTGGAGGCGTCGTAAGAGGCGGCGGCGGGTGATCACCCTCGAGGGGATAACCAAGGTCTACCGCACCGGCGAGGTGGAGGTAGCCGCCCTGAAGGGGATTTCGCTTCACATTCCGGAGGGCGAGTTCGTCGCCATCATGGGGCCCTCGGGTTCGGGCAAAAGCACGTTGATGAACGTGATCGGCTGCCTCGACCAGCCATCGTCCGGCCGCTATATCCTCGATGGCTACGACGTGTCGGCGTTGACCGACGACCAGCTGGCATGGATACGGAATCGAAAGATCGGTTTTATCTTCCAGTCCTACAACCTGATTCCGCGCGCGAGCGCGGTTCATAACGTCGAGATGCCTCTCATCTACGCGGGCGACAACCTGCAGCGGCGGGAGCGGGCGACGGCCGCGCTCGAATCTGTCGGTCTCCTCGAACGCGCTGGTCACCTGCCCAACGAACTCTCGGGTGGCCAGCAGCAGCGCGTCGCCGTGGCCCGCGCCCTTGTGACCGACCCGGCGATCCTTCTGGCGGACGAACCGACCGGGAACCTCGATAGCGAGTCGAGTCTCGAGATCATGAAGTTGCTGCGCGATCTCAACCAGCAAGGGCGCACCATCGTGTTGATCACGCACGAGCCCGACATCGCGGCCTTTGCACAGCGCGTGGTGCGAGTGCGCGACGGTGTGATCGTCAGCGACGAACGCCCGGCCGTCGCCGCGGAGATGGTCCGATGAGCATCCTCGAAGGGCTGCGCCTGGCGGTCAACGGGCTGCTGTCGAACCGGTTGCGATCCGCCCTCACTATGCTCGGCATCCTGATCGGGGTGTCGGCGGTCATCCTGCTGGTCGGTGTCGGCAACGGCGCCACGGTCGCGGTCCAGCAGCAGATCCAATCCCTGGGTTCCAACCTGCTCACTGTCTTTCCATCCAACGCGAGAAGCGCGGGTGGCGTACAACAGGGCTTTGGCACGGGATCGAGCTTTACGCTCGACGACGTGAAAGCAATCGCCAACCGGCAGACGTCGCCGGACGTGGTGACCGCCATCCCGAGCGCCGGCGGCCGCGCGCAACTCACGTATGGCAATCAGAACTGGAACAGCAGCTTGACCGGCACCACGCAGGACTTCCCGTCAGTGCGTAACTACCAGCTGGCCAGCGGTCAGTTCTTCAGCTCGGGTGAGGTCGACGCCGCGAGCAAGGTGGCGGTCATCGGACCGACCGTCGCCACCAACCTCTTCAGCGGCGCCGATCCGATCGGCCAGACGATGAAGATCAACCGCCAGAACTTCCGCGTCATCGGCGTCTTCGC
>DATNMN010000017.1:0-30535 GCA_035602295.1 Candidatus Dormiibacterota bacterium
GATGCCTAGTCCTAGGCCTGCAAACAACATCCCGATTGCCGCAATGTAAAGCCAGGTATGGCCGCTGCCCCGAAACGCAAACCGGAGAGCCAAGGCCGCCACCATTACCGTGCCACCGGCATAGAAGAGCCGCATTGCGAGGGATCGCAAGGCTCCCTCGGGCCTCATCCCTCCACCCGACGTGGAGCCCGCGCCGTTCATCTCCTTGTCCATTGCTATGTCAAATGTACTTGAGCAAGACTGGTGGTATTTGCGGCCCCGAGTCCATCCCACGCCTGCCTTGATGGTCTCCGCAAATCGCTACCAATCGGCGAGCTGCACGGCCGGCCTACCTACGTAATTAACCGGGACCGTTCTATCGCTGCTGCATCGATTGGCCTGAAAGAGGCCGCGCACCTAGCGTGGTCCCGGACCGATCGGCAGAAAGGCTGATGCTCCCACGACAACGAAGACCAGCCCGAGGGCCACCGTTATCAGCCTTCCGACGGCGGTCTTTATCGATGGAGCGATCGGAATGAACTGCATGGGCGTACGTGGCGTCGTCCAGGCCGTCCACCTTTTGTTAAAGACGAGTAAGGCCACGCCCACGATGATCAGAAAAGCGCCCCAGATCTCCACGCCGAGCGGCAGGTGTCTCACGTAAAAAAAATGCGCCCCAAATCGAACCCGGAACTGGTGATTACGAGGGCGGCATGCTCATGCGGTACCAATCGTAGCTGCCTCGTTAAGGCCGAGCAGCGTCGGTTTGGATCCAGTAAGGTCGAGCCCATTTTGGGCGGCCCAGCCATAACCCAAGAACGACCAAATTTGCCGCAATGAAAATGAAGACACCGACAACATCGGCATGCAACAAGCGCGCCATCCCTGAAAGCACGAGGCCAAGGCCTTCAGGAACGGCCCCGATTACGCCAAGCTGAGCTGTCTCCCACCACCATGGCCACCTTGAGAACGGCTCGCGACGAATGACCTCAACCGCTCTCGGGGATTTGTACATGAAGACGCCCATCCCAGCGAGGGCAACGCCGAACCCAAGCACGGCAAGAGTGCTCATGTCACCACCACTGAGGGCGATAGCCGAACAACCAGCCAAACGCGGCAAACGCCATAAGCGCAAGGAAGAGAGTTAGCATGCCTGGCGGCCTGTTCCGCTTCCTTAATCAGCAAGCTCAAGCTGATCAATTAGCGGGAGACGAGTCTCGAACTCGCGACCTCAACGTTGGCAACGTTGCGCTCTACCAACTGAGCTACTCCCGCGTTGCGACTCCGAATTATAGCCATCGCTGACCGGCGGATCGGTCGACGTGGAGCCCGCGGCCAATTCGGCGTTACCGGCGCGTCGCGGCCCCGTGACCGGCGCGCAGGGCTGCCCGCAACACTCCGGCGCTATCACTGGCAGCATGGGTCTGAGGGGGACCGGCCTCCGCCTGCTCGTGGCGGGCGGCGTCGGAGTCAGTATTTTGCTGGCGAACGCTTTACCGACGGCGGCCGACGAGATCACCGATGCCCAGGCTCGCCTGCAGATCATTGGCAAGCTGAAAGGGACTCTCAAGGACAACCTGCAGAAAGCCCAGGCGCAGGAGATTGCACTCCAGCAGCAGCTGCAGGAGACCCGCGACACCATCAACCAGACGATCGATAAGATCGCGGCCGCCGAGCGGCGGATCGCCGAGCTGGAAGGCCAGATCGCCGCGCTCGACGCGAAGATCGCCGAAGAGCAAATGGAGCTGCGAAAGACGAAGGCCGAATATTCCACCTTCGTCCGCAGCGCCTATAAGAGCAACACCGATCCCCTGGCGCAGCTCCTGGCTGCGCCGGACTTCCAGGGCTTCCTCAACCGGGCAGTCGCCATCGAGCACCTGACGTACCTCGCCAACAGGCTGATCGACCACATCCACCAGGTCGACCTCCAACTGCACGATCAGCAAGACCTGGTCAAGGCCAAGAAAAAGGAGGCCGACAAGAATCGCGCCGACCTTGTCGACCAGAAGGCCGCACTGATCCAGCAGCAGGCCCACCAGCAGGACCTCGAGAACCGGATGCGCCAGAGCATCGCACAGGTGAAGTGGGAGCTGACCGCCATCGATGGCCAGTCGGCCGCCCTGGCGCAGCGGATCGCGGACATGGAGATCGCTCGGCAGGACCAGCTCATCGCGGAGGCTGAACAGGCAGCCTGGCAGCAAGCGCAGTTCTGGATGCAGCACAACCTCTTCACGCTGCCCAATGCGGGAGCCGGGCACTCCACCAAGTACCCGCTGATCTGGCCGCTGCAGCAGGGCAGCATCACGCTGGTCTTCGGTCCCTGTACTCAGGCCTTCGAGCCGCCGGGCTTCGGTTATGCGCACTTCCACGCGGGCGTCGACGTGGCCTACAACCAGGGCTCACCGATCCTCGCCGCCGACGACGGCGTCGTCGTGGCAGCCTCGTCCAGCGTCATCAACGGCCAGCTGGTCGGCTATGGAAACTACATCATCGTCGCCCACCGCAATAACTTCTTCTCGCTCTACGGTCACTTGCTCGGCTTCCAGGTGAAGGCTGGCGACAGCGTTCACCAGGGCCAGTTGATCGGCTACGAAGGATCGACCGGCAACTCCACCGGGCCGCACGTCCACTTCGAGTACCGCTACGGCGGCCAGCCGACCAATCCCCTCCCCTACCTCCCGCCCAACGGGCCGAATAATTTCAGCCAGTAAGGGCGAAGGCGCGGGCATCGTCCCGACCCAACCGTCGCTCCAGCCGTTGCTGCCGGCGCTCGAGATCCATGCGCCATTGCGCGTTCGATACCACCGCCACGGCGAGCAGCCGAAGCGCGTCGCTGACGATACGTCGGGCGGCGGCCACGTCTCGCGCCTGGTGCTCGAGCAGCTTGGCTAGCTCGATCGCCGCCGGGTACGGATAGGTCTGGGTCTGCCAGCACTCTTCCAGCACCGTACGGGCTTCTTCCCACCGCCCCTGCCGGCGTAGCAGGCGCGCCAATCGCAGGCCCAGCGCGCCTCGGGCGGCTCGCAGCGCTCCGCCAACCTGATGCTCCTGCCAGAGCTGCCGATATTCGCGGATCGCCTCGACTTGAAAGCCGCGTGCCTCATAAAACTTGGCGCGGCCGAAGCGATCGAGGGGATGCAAGTCGTGGGACCCTCCCAGCAAAGTCTCGAAGCGCGCGAGCAACACCACCATGGAGAGGACATCCTGTTGGTTGTGGAGGAAGACCGGCTCGAGGGCGCGCGGATCGCCCTGGCGCAGCCACGCGAAGTAGCGGCTCGGGATCAGGCTGCCGGGGAGGTCGTCGGCCCGATGCAGATCGAGCACACTCTGCTCGATGGTTTGCAGCGCACAGTCGGGCAAGCGTGGCCGAAAGATCCGCCGCGCCAGTGTCAGCAGGTCGAAGTGGGGCGGCGACGGCCATGCCGCACGTCGCAAAACGAGCCGCGTCTGCAAGAGTGGCCAGTCAAAGCTGCGGCCGTTGTAGCTGACCAGCACGCCGGCCTGGCTGATGCACTGGCCTACTGCCCACAGCAGCGCCTGCTCCTGGTCGAAGTCGCACAGGAAGTACTGAGCGAGGGCCAGTCCATCCCCTTCCCGCCAGGCCAGGCCGACCAGAAAGGCGACGGTGCCGGTCCCGCCGGATAGTCCGGTCGTTTCCGTGTCCAGAAAGAGGGGGCGCCGGAGCTCGTCCGGCGCGAATCCCAGGCAGGTCGATAGCGCGCCGACCTCCTGGCTCCCATCGTCCGGGAACCATTCGCGGCGGACCGCGACCGGGCCAAACGGCGTGGCCTCTTCGGCGCAGTTGGGTGGGAGGCGGCCCCCACCCTGGGCTCCCCCAAAAGGGGAGGGAAAATGGGAATGTGATGGTGCCGCGCTGCGGGGGCGCGCCGTGATGGCAGCGATGCGCTCGCGGAGCGCAACGAGGTCGGCGGTCACCGAGCCGCGGCAGTAACCAGGGCGGCCAGTTCCAGGAGGCGCAGCGCCACCGCCTTCCCCTCCTCCCCGACCTCGAGCGCCGGGCCGACGCAGGACGGGCAGCCGCTCTCACATCCGCAACTCAGGACCAGGTCGTGGGCGGCCACCATGACTGCCGCCGCGGTCTCGAAGAGTCGTGCGCTCATGCCGACGCCGCCCGGGTAGCGCTCGTAGACGAAGACTGCCGGGGTGCCGGTGTGCGGGGCGCGCGTCTCCGCGTACGCTCCGAGGTCGCGCGCGTCGCACATCAAGAAGAGGCAGGCGACCTGGCTGACGACGTTGGCCACACCCTGCAGCGCGCCTTGCATCGCCGGCCGCGGGAGCCCGCGCGCGACCTCGGCCGGGATTTCCAGCCAGAACGCGGTGGTGTGCAGCTGCTGCTCCGGAAGGCTGATCGGTCCCGACCCGACGTTCTCGTGGGTGTGGAAGCGGATCTTCTTGAAGATGGTGGGTAGCGCCGTGACGCGCACCTCGCCGTGGTGGACCGTCAGCTGCTCCGCTGGCCGGCTCGCAAACGTCTCGAGAACCTTGATGCTGACCGCGAGGTTGGCGTCGGTATAGTAGTCGACCTTCACCGGCCGGACGTAGGCTTTCTTCTCTCCCCAGTCCAGCCGATCGACATGGTATTGCGCACCCTCGTGCAGGTAGATCGCTTCTTCGTGCAAGAAGGTCGGCGCCGAGAACTGGTCCATCTCGCCGACGACACTCGCGCCCCTGGTGACGTCGACGATCACGACGTTGTCGGCGTTAGCGCTTCGCAGGCTGACGCCTTCGGCCGGAAACGCATCGGCGCTCCAGTGCCAGGCGTCCCCGGCCTGGTGGACGGCACCATCTTCTTCGAGAATGCGCAACAACTCAGCGACCGGTGCCTGCCCAAAGGCTTCGCCATTGGAGAGCGGGAGCTCGAAGGTCGCCGCTTGCAGGTGGGCGCTCAGAATCAACAGGTTGTCGGGATCGATCAGCCCCTGCTCCGGGTCGAGGCCCAGGAAGTACTCCGGGTGGTTCACCAAATACTGGTCCAGGGGGCTGCTCGATGCAACGTAGACCGCGGCCGCGGCGCCGCGCCGCCGGCCGGCACGCCCGATCTGCTGCCAGGCGCTCGCAATCGTGCCGGGATAGCCGCATAACACGGCGGCGTCGAGGTGGCCGATGTCGATGCCGAGCTCCAGCGCGTTGGTGCTGACGACGCCTCGCACCGATCCATCGCGCAGACCGTGCTCGATCTCACGCCGCTGCAATGGGAGATACCCGCCGCGATAGCCACGTATCGTCCCCGACTGGCCCAGGCGGTTCGCCAGCGATTGCTGTAAGTAGCTGAGCAGGATCTCAACCTGCAGCCGCGTCCGGCCGAAGACGATCGTCTGCACGCCGCTCCGCAGGAAGGTTTCCGCAATGCGCTGACTTTCCAGGGTGGACGAGCGCCGAATGCCGAGCTCACGATTGACGACGGGCGGGTTGTAGAAGAGCAGGCGCTTGGGCCCGCTGGGTGCCCCGTTGTCGTCGACGAGCGTGATCGGGCGGCCAGTCAGGCGTTCGGCCAGCTCCTTGGGATTGGCGATGGTCGCCGAGCAGCAGATGACCACCGGGTGACTGTCATAAAAGGCGCAGACGCGCCAGAGCCGGCGCAGCACATTTGCCAGGTGGCTGCCAAAGACACCGCGGTAGGCATGCAACTCGTCGATCACGACGTAGCGGAGGTTGGCGAACAGTTTGACCCAGCGGGTGTGATGCGGCAGCACGCCGGTGTGCAGCATGTCCGGGTTGGTCACCACGATGTGGCCGGCCTGCCGGATTGCCTGGCGGGCGCTGACCGGCGTGTCGCCATCGTAGGTGTAGGTCTTGAGGTCGACTTTGAGCGCGCCGACCAGGCCATGCAGCTCGGCGAGTTGATCCTGGGCGAGTGCCTTGGTCGGAAACAGATAGAGCGCTCGGGCCTCCGGATCCCGAAGCATCGCCTGGAGGACCGGCAGGTTGTAGCAAGCCGTCTTCCCCGACGCCGTCGGTGTGACAACGACGACGTCCTTCCCGGCCAGAGCCAGGTCGGCGGCTTGGGCCTGGTGCGTATAGAGGCGGCTGATGCCGCGGGCGGCTAGCGCCTGCCCTAACCGGGGGTCCAGGGTGCCAGGAAAGCCGGCATAGCGGGCTGGGCGGGCCGGAACGGTGTGGTCGAGCGTTAGGTGGCGGCGGAACTCATCCTGGACGAGGAGCCGATCCAGCGCGAACTCGATCGACATGTCCACGCATCTTAGCGAACATATGTTCGGAGCGCAAGAGCCCCCTCCCTAACCCTCCCCCTCAGGGGAGGGAACTGGAATCAATCGCCCAGCTTGAAGTACTTGAAGCCTTCCGCCACGGGAAAGCTCTGACCCTTAGCCATCTCAGCGGCCCGCTCGCGGATCGTCTGGTCCAATTCGGCCCAGTCACCCACCTGACTCTTGTGCTCGCGGAGAGCTTCGATCTTGGCGTCGATCGTCTCGCTGATGTCCACCCAGACATCAGGCTCATTCGAGCCGGTCAGATAAATCTCCTTCACGTGATGAGGCTCCAGCCCTTCGTCGAGCAGCTCGGGAAAGACGAGGCGCGTGTCCGAGCCAGGAATGATCGCGTCCAGCGTCGCCTCTCCCGCGGCGCGATGGTCGGGATGGTTGATGTAGCGCTGGCCGCTCCAGCGCCGGGTGGGGTCGGGCGCGACAACGACGTCCGGCTTCGTGCGTCGAATCCAGCGGGTGATCTGGCGGCGGAGGTCGAGCGTCGGCTGCAGCGAGCCATCGTCGTAGCCGAGGAAGAAGACGTCCTTGACCCCGAGTTTCATGGCCGCCGCTCGTTGCTCAGCGTGACGGATCTGTGCCAGGCGTTCGGCGGTCATCGCGGGGTCGCTGCTGCCGCGGTTGCCGTCGGTCAGGATCAGATAGGTGACCTGCCGGCCTTCTTTCGCCCAGCGTGCCAGGGTGCCCGCCGCGCCAAACTCGGCATCATCGGGATGGGCCATCACGACCAGGACGCGAGTCAGTCCGTTGGGCGAATCCATCAAGCGGGAGTCGGGATCGCCGTCGAGACCTCGTAGTCGACGAAGTCCTTGAAGTGCGCGCCCTCACCACACACCGGGCACTTCGGATCGCGCTTCAATCGCAGCGTCCGGAATTCGTCGGTCAGCGCATCGATCATCAGCAACCGCCCAACCAGCGGCTCGCCGATGCCGAGCAGCATCTTGACCGCCTCATTGGCTTCGAACAAGCCGATGATGCCGGGAAGGATCCCGAGGGTGCCGGCCTCATCGCAGCTCGGCGCCAGCTCCGGCGGCGGCGGCTCCGGGAACACGCAGCGGTAGCAGGGACCCACGAACGGCTGGAACACGCTCACCTGGCCGTCGAAGCGGAAGATGCTGCCGTGGACGACGGTTTTCTTCAATAAAACGCTCGCGTCGTTGATGAGGTACCGAGTCGGGAAGTTGTCGCTTCCGTCGACGATCAGGTCGTAGTCCTTGAAGATGTCGATGATGTTGTCGCGCGTGAGCCGGGTCTGGTGCGCGACGACCTTGACATCCGGATTCAGGTCTTCGATCGTCTGCCGCGCCGAGTCAACCTTCGGCTGGCCGATCCGCTTGGTGTTGTGCAGGATCTGTCGCTGCAGGTTGCTCTCGTCGACGACGTCCGAGTCCAGGATGCCGAGGGTGCCGACGCCGGCCGCCGCCAGATAATACGCCGCGGGCGACCCCAGCCCGCCCGCGCCGATGATGAGCACCTTGGAGTCGAGCAGCTTGAGCTGCCCCTCCTTCCCCACCTCGGGAATCAACACGTGGCGGCTATACCGCTTCTGTTGGGCCGGAGTGAGGTCGCGCGGGACGACGAACTTCAACCCGGCATCCTTCCAGGCGCCGAATCCACCCTTGAGGGAGGTGACATTCGTAAAGCCCATCTGCTGCAAGGTCTCAGCCGCGAAGGCCGATCGGTTTCCCCCTGCGCAATAGGCGACGATTGGCGTGCTGTAGTCCGGGACATACTGCTCGACCCGCGACTCGAGGTAGCCGCGAGGAATGTGAATCGCGCCCGGAATGATGCCCTGCTCGACCTCGTCTTGCTCCCGCACGTCGATCAGGACCGGCTTTGTGCTTCCGTTACGGGAGGTGTCGAGTTGCCGGACATCGACTTCGCGGATCCGTGACTTGACGTTCTTGAGCAACTCGCGGTAACTAGCCATTCTGTTGTTAGTCTACCCGCGGTCGGCCGAATTCATTCCGTCTTCTATATCGTCGTCGGGGTGCGCGCCGTCTCCAGCCGGGCCACGATGGCGTCGGCCACCTGGCTGGTACCGACCGCGCTCGGATCGTTGCGCTCGGCCTTCATGTCGTAGGTGACGTATCGTCCCTCCCGGATGGTCTCGGCGATGGCGCCCTCGAGCAGGTTGGCGGCATTGGTCTCGCCCAGGTGGTGAAGCATCATGACGCCGGACAGCATCATCGCCATGGGGTTGATCTTGTTGGTGCCGGCGTACTTCGGCGCGCTGCCATGGGTGGCCTCGAAGAGTGCGATCTCGTCGCCCAGGTTAGCTCCGGGCGCGAGCCCGAGCCCGCCGACGAGGCCGGCGCACAGATCGGACAGGATGTCGCCGTAGAGGTTGGGCATCACGATCACGTCGTATTCGCGTGGATTCTGGACCAGCTGCATCGACATGTTGTCGACAATCCGGTCATTGAACTGGATGTCGGGATGCTTTTTGGCGGTCTCCTCGGCGACCTGGAGGAAGAGGCCGTCGGTGAACTTCATGATGTTCGCCTTGTGGACGGCGGTCACCTTACGGCGGCCGTGGGAGCGAGCGTACTTGAAAGCAAAGTTGACGATCCGCGCGCTGGCTGTGATCGAGATCGGCTTGATGCTCAAGCCTGAGTCGGGGCGGATCGGCTTGCCGGTCGCGGCGCTGATCTCTTTAATCATTCGTTCCGTCTCCGGCCTGCCTTCCTGGAATTCGATGCCAGCGTAGATGTCCTCGGTGTTCTCACGCACGATGACGAGATCAATGTTGTCGTAGCGGGAGCGCACCCCCGGATAGCTCTTGCAGGGCCGGACCAGCGCGTAGAGGTCGAGCTCCTTTCGCAGGGCGACGTTGACGGAGCGGATGCCCTTTCCGATCGGCGTCGTCAGGGGCCCCTTGATCGCCACCTTGTTGCGGCGGATCGACTCGAGGACGTGAGCCGGCATGGGGGTGCCCTCTTTCTCCATCACTGCCAGGCCGGCGTTCTGGACGTCCCAATCGAACTGGACGCCGGTCGCCTCCAGCACCCGGCGGGTCGCCTCACTGACTTCCGGACCGACCCCGTCGCCCGGGATCATCGTTACCTTGTGCACGGCCAAAACGCATCCCATCCTAGCAGCGGCCCGTTGTTTATCCTTCTTATGTGGCGCACGTCGGGCTGCCAAGCAGCCCATTCGAGACCCGGGCGCAGAGTCCAATCGCCCAGGCCAATTACAAGCTCTGGATCGAGCACGCGCGCGCCGAGAACCGCCGCGAGCTGGAGCGCCTGGTCGCGACCCTGCACGATGACTGCGAGTACGAAGTGGTGCCCCTCGGCCAGCGCTGGCGTGGCAAGGAGGAGGTTCGCGAGTTCTACCGCGGCCTCTGGCGCGGAATTCCCGACGTCAAGCTGACGCTGCTGAATCGGATCGACGCCGAGGACTGCATCGTCGAGGAATCGGAGGTCTTCGGCCGGATGGATGGGCCGCTCTTCGGGATCGAGCCCAGCGGCCGCGAGCTCCGCTATCGCGTCGTCATCTTCTTCCCGGTCCGCGACGGGCTGTTCACCGGTGAGCGGGTGTACTTCGATGTCGCCGAATTCGCCCGACAGGTGCCAGCGGCCCAGGCGCTGCTCGCATGAAGATCGGCGTTCCGAAGGAAAGCCTTGCCGGAGAGCGACGCGTCGCGCTCGTTCCGGAAGCGGCGCGCGGCCTGGTGAAGTCCGGCCTCGAGGTCGGGGTGGAGGCCGGCGCTGGTGCGTCGGCGTTCTTCAGCGACGCGACCTACATCGATGCCGGCGCCAAGGTGACCGACGCGGCCACCGCCCTAGGCAGCGACGCGGTCCTCAAGGTCCAGCCCCCCACGCCCGATGAAGTCGGCCATCTCCGTCCCGGCGCCGTGCTGATCAGCTTTCTGCAGCCCGCCACCAGTGCGGACGTGGTCGTGGCGCTGGCGAAACAGAAAGTCAGCGCCTTCAGCCTCGACCTCGTGCCGCGCATCAGCCGGGCGCAGAGTATGGACGCCCTGTCTTCGCAGGCCGGCATCGCGGGCTACAAGTCGGTGCTGCTCGCCGCCAATCACCTCCCGAAGTTCTTTCCGCTGCTGATGACGGCCGCCGGCACCGTGGCGCCCGCCCGCGTGCTCGTGATGGGCGCCGGCGTTGCGGGGTTGCAGGCGATCGCGACCTCCCGCCGGCTGGGCGCGGTCGTGGAAGCCTATGACGTGCGGCCCGCGGTCAAGGACGAAGTTCACAGCCTGGGCGCAACCTTTTTGGAACTCCCGCTCGAGGCGCAGGAAGGCACCGGCGGCTATGCACGCGAGCAATCGGAGGACTTCCTGCGACGGCAGCGTGAGCTCCTGGGTGACCGGGTAGCCGCGTCCGACGTGGTGATCACGACCGCCGCCATCCCCGGCCGCAAGGCGCCCATCCTTGTCACCGCGGACATGGTTCGCCGGATGCGCCCCGGCTCGGTCATCGTCGACCTGGCCGCTGAGACCGGCGGCAACTGTGAGTTGACCAAACCCGGTGAAATCATCCAGGTCGGCGGCGTCACGATCGACGGCACCCGCAACCTCCCCAGCATGATGCCGGTGCACGCCAGCCAGCTGTACAGCAAGAACGTCTCAACGCTGCTGCAGTTGCTGATCAAAGACGGCGGGCTCAAGCTGGACTTCAACGACGAGATCGTCAAAGGCGCCTGCGTGACGCACGACGGCGCGATCGTCAACCCCCGCGCCAAAGAGCTGGTGGAGGCCGCGAGCAAATGAGCGAGAACCTCCTCAACGAGTTCACGATCTTTGTGCTCGCCATCTTCATCGGCTTCGAGGTCATCTCAAAAGTGCCGACCATTCTCCATACGCCGCTGATGTCGGGCACGAACGCCATCCACGGCATCATCCTGGTCGGCGCCATCCTAATCGCCGCCACCGCGCGCGACCCCCTGCAGATCGTCCTCGGGCTCGTGGCCGTGATTCTGGCCACCATCAACGTCGTCGGCGGGTTCGTCGTGACCGACCGGATGCTCGAGATGTTCAAGGGTCGCCAAACCCCGACCCAGAAGGAGAAGACTCCCGCACCCCCGCAGAAAGAGAAGACTCCCGGATGACCGTCGCGGTCGCGCTCGCCTATCTCGTCGCCGCCGTCTTGTTCATCCTCGGACTGATCCAGTTGAGCTCGCCGAAGAGCGCACGCCGTGGCAACCAGATTGCAGCGGTTGGAATGGTGATTGCGCTCCTCGCGACCATCCCTCTCCTGCATTTCACCGTGGCCGGGATGGCGATCACGATCATTGGCCTCCTGATCGGCGTGCCGATCGGGGCCATCGGCGCTCGCCGCGTGAAGATGACCGCCATCCCGCAGATGGTCGCCCTCTTCAACGGCGTAGGTGGTGGTGCGGCCGCCGTCGTCGCCGTTTCCGAACTCCTCTTGCAGGGATCGCACCCGCCGTTCGCTGTCGCGTTTCCCAGCGTCTTCAGCATTGTGATCGGCTCGGTGTCCTTCGCGGGCAGCATGGTCGCATTCGCCAAGCTGCAAGCGCTGCTGACGGGCACGCCGATCACGTACCCGGGCCAGCAGATCGTGAACGGCGCCCTGGCCCTGGCGATCGTCGCGCTGGCCGTCTACTTGATTGCGGTCGCCTCGACGCCGATCATCTTCGTGCCGCTGCTCATCCTTGGTCTCGTCCTGGGCGTCGCGTTCGTGCTCCCCATCGGCGGAGCCGACATGCCCGTCGTGATCTCCATGCTGAATGCGTTCACGGGCCTGGCGGTGGCGGCCAGCGGCTTCGTGCTCGGCAACTTTGCCCTGATCGTCGCCGGCACACTCGTGGGCGCCTCGGGCACGCTCCTGACCAAGCTGATGAGTGATGCCATGGGTCGCTCGCTCGCCAACGTCCTCTTCGGCGCCTTCGGCACTGTGACGGCAGGCCCCGCCGGCGTGGCGGGCGTCGAGGGCAGGTCGGTCCGCACAGGATCGCCGGAGGACATCGCCACCCTCCTCGCCTACTCGCGCAAGGTGATCATCGTCCCCGGCTACGGGCTGGCGGTTGCCCAGGGCCAGCATGCGGTGCGGGAGCTGGCGGACGAGTTGGAGAAGCGAGGTGTCGAGGTGGAGTACGCGATCCACCCGGTCGCCGGTCGGATGCCCGGACACATGAACGTCCTACTGGCTGAGGCGAACGTGCCGTACGAGCAGCTGAAAGAGATGGACCAGATCAACGACGAGTTCAAGTCCGCGGACGTGGCGCTGGTGGTCGGCGCCAACGACGTCGTGAACCCGGCGGCGCGCAGCTCGCCGGGCAGCCCCATTTACGGCATGCCGATTCTCAACGCTGACGAGGCGAAGAACATCGTCTTCATGAAGCGCAGCATGCGGCCGGGCTTCGCCGGCATCGACAACGAGCTGCTCTACGACCCGAAGACCGTCATGCTGTTCGGCGACGCCAAGGACTCACTGATGAAGCTGGTCGCCGCCGTCAAGGCCGCCTGAGGGGCCTACGCTTCGGGCTTTAGATCCAGCGCCAGCGAGTTGATGCAGTAGCGCTCACCAGTCGGGGCCGGCCCGTCGTTGAAAACGTGCCCGAGGTGTGACCCGCAGTTCTTGCAGAGGACTTCCGTCCGGCGCATGAACAGGCTGTTGTCCGAGCGCAGCTCGACATTTTCGGTATTGGCCGGTTCCCAGAAGCTTGGCCAGCCGGTGCCGGACTCGAATTTCGTTTTAGAGCTGAACAGCTCGGCGCCGCACGCGGCGCATGTATAGGTGCCGTCAGTGTTGGTATGGACGTACTTGCCGGTGAACGGTCGCTCCGTCCCCTTGCGTCGTAGAACGTCGTACTGCTCCGGAGTTAGCTCGGCCCGCCATTCCTCGTCGGTCTTCTCGATCTTGGTGCTCACGTTTGGAGTGTACCCAGATTGCTCGCCTTTTAGTTCGTGCTCATGAGCGACGCCGAACTGATGCTGCCATTGGCTGCGTTCACGGTGACGTAGGCATCGTTCGAGCGAAATTCGCCCTGCGCCGGAGCGCGAAGATGCACGATCCAGGCGGGCTTCGCGTGGCACAGCCAACCGGGACCCTGGAACATGAAGACGGGGCAAGATGAGTGGGATTCCGAGCCGATCAGATTCCCACCGTCGTCATAGACCTTGTCGGGCGCGGGATCATATCGCGCCGAGACGAGCGAATAGCCCGTCACCTTGGGGTTCATCTGCTGCAGCTGCCTGAGGGCGGCTGCGGTCGCGTCCCTTTCTGAGATGTGGGGACCAAGAGCCTGGACAATCAGCAGTCCGCCAATGGCAATGAGGGCCACGAGGATCGCGACTCCTGCCGTGGTGAGGATTCTCCGTGAGCTCATGAGGGGACCAACGTGGGAATGCTTCCTTTCGTCTCGGCTGATTCAGCAGTTTAAGGCTCGACACGACCGCGTGACGAAGCAGGCGAGATGAGTAAAGCCCGCACGTAGCCGCCCACAGCGACGTTTTGCCAGTGATGGCGGCTAACCTCGACCAGCTCCCCGTGGACGGCACTCAGCGCCTGGTGATCCGCCCCCAGCAGTCGACGCTGATCGCCTTTGGCGTGATTATCGGCACCGTCACCCTCCTCGGTGCGGGGGTCATGCTGAGCGGCCGCAGCCTCGTGCCGGTCCTCGTCTGGTTGGGCATCGGCGCGTTGTTCATCTACGGGTTGTACCGCTGGCACCTGTGGGTCGACTCGGAACGGGTGGGAGTCAGTCGCTTACCCTGGGGTGCTTCCTGCCGGCGGGACCAGTTGGACCGGCTGCAAATCATCTTCGCGG
Organism: Candidatus Dormiibacterota bacterium; assembly: GCA_035602295.1. Taxonomy (GTDB): domain Bacteria; phylum Chloroflexota; class Dormibacteria; order CF-121; family CF-121; genus CF-13. The sequence goes on from DATNMN010000017.1 coordinate 13,974, forward strand.
GCCGCGGGGGCAGCACATGTGATTTCGTTCGCAAAGACGGCCGCACCGCGTTCAGGGTGTCCGCGAAACCGTTTGGTACTCCTCAGCTCAAGGCTCTGGCCCGATCTCTCGGAGTGCCTTATTACGACCTGTTCTCCGGGGCTTCTATCGACATCCAGCCAGGTCCGTAGACCTGCGCCGCCGCGGCTTGGTGCCGAGGGCCGGAATCGAACCGGCGACACCATGATTTTCAGTCATGTGCTCTACCGACTGAGCTACCTCGGCACGAGTCGGTATTCTAGCCGGGCTGTAGGGGCGCGTAGAACGATCGTCCGCAATACGGCTGGCGGCCAACCGCCGCCCTGCCGGGTTACAATCGCCGCAAGGAAGGGCCCGTACCATGCGGTTCGTGTACAACGACCCCTATACGCTGCGCGGTGCCGTCCACGAAATGGCCGGTTCGCAGCCGGTTGCCACGCGCGAGCGCGATCTGCCCATCCCGGTCGATGTTTATCAACTCGAAAATGAGATCGTGATCGAGGGCGCCATCCCAGGTGCCCGGTTAGAGGACCTCGACCTCAGCTGCCAGGATGGGCTGCTCACGGTGCAGGCCGAGGTGGCCGCGATCGGTCACGATTTTGCCATCCAGGAAATCCCGCGGGGCAGGCTTTCTCGCACCTTGGTGCTACCAGTCGAATGCGAGATTGAGCGCGCGACCGCCTCCTTCGAAAATGGCATCGTCCGCATCGCCATCCCTCGCCTTCGGCAGCAGGTGGCGCAGACGATCAAGGTCCAGGTTGCAAAGGGAAGCGAGACCCCGAGGATCACCAAAGCCAAACCTGAAGTGATCGACGCTGTCAAGGGCCGGGGCTATCGCGAAGTCGCCGTGAAGAGCAACCGGCGCAAAGGGCGGCAGAAATGATGACGGCCACGGGCGACACCGGGTCCCGCGAGGAACTGACTACAGAGCTGGCCACGCTCGATCGCCAGCTGCGCGACCTGTCCGATCAGTGGGAGAACGTGGAGCGGTCCATTTCGGAAAAGGTCCGCCTCCGTCGTGAGCTGATCGCCAGGCAGGCCGAGTCGAACGAGGACCATGCTGCCGAGATCGACCGGCTGCAGTCTGACATCTACGCGCTGCGCGACCGGCTGGACCAGCTGCGCGACTCGCACCTGGACTTCAGCGCCCTCTACCGGATCCTGCAGCAGGCCCGGACATAAAGAAACCCCCGGCCTCGCGCCGGGGGTTGGCATCGTCGGACTCGATCAGGTCGCTCGCATCGTTTTACTCGGCTTGTCCGAACTTCTTGATCTCCTCCAGCTCCTGGGGAGTCAGTTCTCGCGGTTGCTCGCCGCGCCCGACCTTCTCGGACTGGACATGGTGCCGGATCGTATCCACAACCTCCGGATTCGCGAGAGTCGTGATGTCGCCAGGACTCGTGAAGTTGGAGATTCCGGCGATGACACGTCGCATGATCTTGCCCGACCGTGTCTTGGGCATGTCCGGGACGATCCAGACACTCTTCGGACGCGCGACCTTGCCGATCAGGTTGTCGATTGCGGCGGAGACCTTCTCTTCAATCTGCTTGCTGGGCTTTTGCCCCGGCTTCAGCGCGATGTACATCTCCACGGCCCGGCCCCGCAGTTCGTCGATCACCGGCACCGCAGCGGCCTCGGCGACCTCTTCCACGGTGAGCGCTGCCGATTCGAGTTCCTTCGTTCCAAGCCGGTGACCCGCCACGTTGATTACGTCGTCGACGCGCCCCAGGATGCGGAAGTAGCCGTCTTCCGCTTGCAGCGCTCCATCGCCCGCGAAATAGGGCCAATCGTGCCAGTCCTTGCTGCTCTTGTTCTTGTTGTACTTCTGGTAATAGGTCGACACGAAGCGCTCGGGCGCGCCCCAGATCGTCTGGAAGATGCCCGGCCATGGATTGCGGATGCAGATATTGCCGGCCTTTCCGCTCCCCTTGGGCACCGCATTCCCCTGCTCGTCGAGAATGACCGGGTAGATGCCAAGCACACCGGGACCGCAGCTCCCAGGCTTCATCGGCTGTAGGGCGGGCAGCGTGCTGCCCAGGAACCCGCCGTTCTCCGTCTGCCACCAGGTGTCGACGATGGCGGCCTCGCGCTTCCCGACCGTGTTGTAGTACCAGCGCCACACTTCGGGCTCGATCGGCTCTCCCACCGTCGTCATGTGCTTGAAGTGGTAGTTGTACTTCTTCGGTTCCTCCGGCCCGAGCTTGCGCAGCATGCGGATGGTCGTCGGCGCCGTGTGGAAGATGTTGACCCCGAGCCGCTCGGCGATCCGCCAGGGGCGCCCCGGATCCGGGTAGGTGGGGACGCCTTCGTACATGACACTGGTGGCCGCCAGCGCCAGTGGACCGTAGACGATGTAGGAGTGCCCGGTGATCCAGCCGATGTCGGCGAAGCACCAGTAGGTGTCTTCGGGATGGATGTCCTGATAGTACTTGGAGGTCCCGGCGACATATGACAGATAGCCTCCGGTGCTGTGCTGGGCGCCCTTCGGCTGGGCGGTGGTACCGCTCGTATACATCAGGAACAGGGGCGCCTCGGCCGGCATCGACACCGGCTCGACGATTTTTCCGCGATAGGCAGCAAGCACCTCATCGACAAAGAAGTCACGGCCCTTCACCATCTCCGTCTTCGACGAGTACTTCCCGGCGTGCCGCCGCCAGACCAGCACCTTGTCGACTTCGGCCCCCTGCTTCTTCGCGGCAGCGAGGGCCTCTTCGGCCTTGACTTTGTGATCCAGGAGCTCACCGTTCCGGTAATAGCCGTCGATCGTGACGAGGACGCGGCTGCCCGAATCGGCGATTCGACCACCGCAAGCGGCGCCGCTGAAGCCGCCGAAAACCTCCGAGTGGATGACTCCGAGACGCGCGCAGGCGAGCATGGAGACCGGAAGGTCAGGGACCATCGGGAGATGGAACGTAACGCGGTCACCCTGCTTGAGCCCACAGAAGTCGCGAAGCAGCGCCGCGAACTCGTTGACGCGCTTGTAAAGCTCCTGATAGGTGATCGCCTGAGTGACCTGGTCCTCCGGCTCAGGAACCCAGATGAAGGCGGCCTTGTCCCGGTACTTCGCCAGGTGGCGGTCGACACAGTTGTAGGAGGCGTTCAACCGGCCGCCGACGAACCACTTCCAGAAAGGCGCGTTGCTGGTGTCGAGGGTGGTGTGCCAGTACTTATCCCAGGTCAGTAGATCCGCGTACTCCTTGAAGCATTCGGGGAAGTTCTCCTCCCTGAATCGTTCGAAGATGCTCGGGTCACTCGCATTGGCCTGGCCAATGAATTTCGCGGGAGGGTAGATGAACTCCTCTTCCCGCCAATGGACGGCGATCTCCGACTCGGAGACCTCCACTTCCTGTGCGGTTGTGCCAGTTTGGATCGTCATTGCGTCATGCAGCCTCCTTCAATGAGTTTCAGCAGGATTACCGCCTTCCCTTTTCACTTCCACATGGGCTGCCCTACCCAGGCAACCGCACGACCGGCCATGCTGTTGACCACATCGGCGCCCGAGGTGTACCAGGCGACCGCCGCGGTAATGATCCCCACGTAGCCTCCCGCCTGGATCAGCTGGGTGTTCCCGGCGAAAAACCCAAGGGCCAGCAAGGCCTCGGTCACCTCGAGCGTCAGGAAGACGCCAAAGACGGCCGTGTTGATCCGTGTGGCCGCCAACATCATGTAGGTATTGAAGATAAAGAAGGCGAGCAGGAACCACCCAAGCGACACCTGGACGTCTCCCGCCTTGAGTTTGCCAAACAGGGCGAACGCCAGGTACGTGCCGAGCGCCAGCCAGAAGCCACCGTAGGTCGAGAACGCCGTCGCAGAGAAGGTATTCCGGTTTCGGAAGGCCTGCATCCCCGCCATGAACTGCGCCAGACCGCCATAGAAGATGGCGAGCCCGATGACGATCGCGTTCCCGTGATCGCCAAACCCGAAGAGGTTCGCGTTGTGGGCGCTCAGGACGAAGGTCGTCAGGGCAAAAGCGGCAAGTCCGAGTGGTCCGGGATCGGCTACGACTGGAGCCGGAGCCGCGGTCCTCATTTCCTGTGCCATCAGTCATTCCCTCCTTAATAGTTCTTCAGACAAACCGAACCGCGCCGCGGTGACCGCCAGTCACGGCGCATGAGGGCAATGACCTGAGAGCGCCAACCGCGAGGGGTAGCCCGTTACTCCCACCTTCCCCTGCCGGGAGATCGAATCAGGCTCATCCTAGCGCAGCCGCGCTCGAAACCATAGCGGTCGTTGGCCCTGGGCCTCGAACGGCGCCGCCTGGCCTGGTTTTAGGCTGGGTTCAAATCGGCCACCTAGGCTGGGTGCACCGCTCGATCAGAGCCAACTAATGTCAAGGAGGTGAATACACCATGAAGATGCCAAGCTTCAAGCAGACGATCCTGTTGGTCGGGACCCCTGCCATCCTCGCCGTGGGCGCCGTGAGCGCCATGGCGGCCAGCTCCCCGGCGCCAACGACGCCGGCTCCGACGCAACAGACCCAGCCAGCGGCAGAGCCGGCTGAGACCGCAGACGCGGCCGTACCGGGCACCGCGGCGGAACCAGCGGCCACCGCGGCCGAAACCGCGGCCGAGGCGGCGGCCGACGCCAGTCTCCCCGGCGGTGGCCATGCCGATGCGGCCGGCCAAAACGTCGACCATCAGTTCGAGGGCGTCGAGTAAGTTCCCTCCCCGCTTTAGGACCGGGCCTTCCCTGCCCGGTCCTTTCCTATTTATTTTGGGTCGGCTGTGGGCGTGTGCAGGTTCGGCTGTGGGCGGTGAGAGGCTCGAACTCCCGACATTCTGCGTGTAAAGCAGACGCTCTACCAACTGAGCTAACCGCCCGAAGCGACTAATTATGCAACGTGCGCAGCGGGCGTCCCCGGCAGTACGAAGCGCTCGGAGAAGCGGGCGATGACCCCGTCTTCGACGGCCATCATTGCTGGCGTCGCACCCAGCTCGAGCGCTATCGAGGTCACGCCCTTGTCCGGGATTCCGCAGGCCAGGATGTGCGTAAACAGGCTCAGGTCGGTCGACACGTTGAGCGCGAAGCCGTGGGTGGTCACGCCCTGCGACACCTTGATACCGATCGCCGCGATCTTGCGGTCACCGATCCAGACCCCGGTATAACCGGACAGCCGCCCAGCGGCAATCCCAAAGTCGGCCAGGACGTCGATGAGGCAGCCTTCGAGGTTTCGTAGATACAGGCCGACATCGGGTTTCGGGCCGAGGTCGAGGATCGGATACCCGACCAGCTGACCCGGGCCGTGATAGGTAACGTCACCGCCACGATCGACGTCAATACAGGTGATGCCGCGCGCTGCCATCTCTTCTTCGTTCAGAAAGACGTGATCGCGGGTGCCACTCCGACCGACCGTGTAGGTGTGCGGGTGCTCGAGCAGGATCAGGGTGTCAGGTATGAGGCCGGCGCGGCGTGCGCCCGCCAGCCGGTTCTGCAGGGACCAGGCTTCGTCATACGGAAGTCGCCCCAGCCGGCGAACGTCCATCTCAGCCCGCGGCGGCCCGGTCCGGGACCTGGCTGGCCGCGTGGTACGAACTACGCACCAGCGGACCGGACTCGACATGCCTGAAGCCGAGCTTGAGCGCGTCGACTTTGAGCATGGCAAATTCGTCCGGCGTCACGTAGCGCGCGATCGGCAAATGATTGGGCGTCGGCCGCAGGTACTGTCCGACCGTCAGGATCTCGACGTCGTGGGCCCGCAGGTCGCGGAAGACCTGGATCACGTCGTCGATTTCCTCACCGAGTCCCAACATGATGCCTGACTTGGTATAGACGGTCGCGTCCATCCGCTTGGCGCGCTGCAGGAGTTCGAGCGAGCGCGGGTAACGGCCCTTGGGCCGGACCTGCGGATAGAGGCTGGGGACCGTCTCGATGTTGTGGTTGAGGATGTCGGGACGGGCCCGCATCACGGTGGCGAGCGCCGCCTCATCGCCCATGAAGTCGGGGATCAGTACCTCGATGTTGCACTTCGGGATGCGCTTGCGGATCTGCCGAATAGTCCCGGCGAAGATGGCGGACCCGCCGTCCTCCAGTTCGTCGCGGTTAACTGAGGTGATGACGGCATGATGCAGGCCCATCCGCTCGACCGCTTCGGCGACCCGAATTGGCTCGCCCAAGTCGAGCACCCCAGGCCGCCCGGTCTTGACGGCGCAGAAGCCGCAAGCGCGGGTGCAGGTATCGCCGAGGATCATGAAGGTGGCGGTGCGCGCCTGCCAGCACTCCCCGATGTTGGGGCAGCGCGCCTCCTCGCACACGGTGTGCAGGTCGAGGCCGCGCATGATCTCTTTCAGCTCGGAATAGTTGGAGCCACCGGGTAGACGGACCCGCAGCCATTCGGGCCGCCGGGTATCGATCGGAACGACCGCGTTGCGCTTGGAGCGACCGTAGAACTTGATTGGTGCGACGTCAGCCATGACTTAAGTATCCCAGAGGTCCGTCGAATTCGGCGTCAATACAGCGGGACCTGCTCCGAGAAGCCCTCCAGCCAGCGGCGGACGCCCTGCAGGAAGCGGGCGGCCGATACGCCGTCCAGGACGCGGTGGTCGAAACTCAAACAGAGATTCATCACCGACCGGACGGCGATCGCGTCGCCCTCCACGACGACCGGCCGCTTGACGATCGCATCCATGGCCAGGATGCCGGCCTGGGGTGGGGCGATGATCGAGTAAGACAGGATGGTTCCGAAGGTCCCCGGGTTGTTGACCGTGAAGGTGCCCCCCTGGACGTCCGGGATGCCGAGTTTTCCGGCTCGCGCCCGAGTCGCGAGATCATCGATCGTCTTGGCGAGTCCGGCGATCGACATCCGGTCCGCCTGGTGGACGACCGGCACGATCAGGCCGTCGTCGACGGATACCGCGACGCCGATGTTGATGTCCTTGTGGAGGACGACGCCCTCGTCGCTCCAGCTGGCGTTAAGCACCGGGACCGCCTTCAAGCCCTCGACCACGGCCTTGACGATGATCGGCACAAAGGTCAGATCGATCCCCTCTCGCTGGCGGAAGGCTGCCTTGGCGGCCTGCCGGAAACGCACGACACTCGTCATGTCGACCTCCGCCACGGTCCAGGCATGGGGGATCGTCTGCTTGCTCTTCAGCATGTTGCTGGCAATGGCACGCCGCATCGGGCTGAGGGGGACGGTTGTCCCGGGCGTCGCAGCCGGTGGTGTCGCGGTCTTCTGGCGCTGCTCACCGTTGCCGGTCGCCGGCTGTGCCCGCTTGGCGACGAAGTCCTCGATGTCTTTCTTGCTGATCCGCCCGCCGATCCCCGAGCCTTCGATCCGGGACAGCTCGGCGTCCGTGATCCGATGCTCTTCGATCAGGGCGCGGACGGCTGGTGACAGCCGGGTGCGGGATTCGCTAGACCCCCCACCCTGACCCTCCCCCGCAAGGGGGGAGGGAACTGGTTGTGCACCGGCAACGGTGGAAGGAATCGCTACCGCAGGCGATTTGACTTCCTCGGGCCCTCTGGTAGGCGCCGCGGGCGTCGCAGCGGTGACGGATTCCTCGATGACCGCGATCTCAGTGCCGATGGTGACCGTGGTGCCTTCCTTGACCTTGATCTCTTTGAGCACGCCGGCCATCGGCGAAGGCACTTCGGCATTGACCTTGTCCGTGATGATCTCGACCAGGCCCTCGTATTTCTTCACCTGGTCGCCCGGCTTCTTCAGCCATTTCGAGATGGTCCCCTCGGTGATCGACTCACCGAGTTGCGGCATCTTGACCGAGGCCATCTGACGTCCGCGGCCTAGTAGGCCGCCAGCTCCTTGGCTTTGGCGAGGATCTTCTCGACGTTCGGCATGAAGGCCTCTTCGAGGACCTGATTGAACGGCATGGCGGGCACGTCCGGACCAGTCAAGCGCATCACTGGGGCATCGAGGACGTCAAAAGCGTTCTCCATGATGATCGCCATCACCTCGGCGGCGATCCCGGCAAAGCGGTTGTCCTCATGGACGACGAGGACTTTCCCGGTCTTCCTCGCGGTGGCCACGATCGCGGCCGTGTCGATCGGCTTGATAGTGCGCAGGTCGAGCACCTCGGCCGAGATACCGTCGGCGGCCAACTTGTCGGCCACCTCGAGGCAGTAGGTGAGCATCAGCCCGTAAGCGATCAGGCTGAGGTCTTTGCCCTCGCGCTTGGTGTCCGCCTTACCGATCGGAACGATAGCGTCACCGTCCGGCACTTCGCCTTTAACAAGTCGATAGGTCCGCTTGTGCTCCAGGTAGAGAACCGGATCGGGATCCCGGATAGCCGCCTTGAGCAAGCCCTTGGCGTCGGCCGGAGTGCCCGGGGCGACGACCTTGAGTCCCGGGATGTGGGCGAAGGTCGCCTCGATGCTCTGCGAGTGGTAGAGCGCGCCGTGGACGCCGCCGCCCCAGGGGGCCCGGATCACCATCGGGAGGTTGAAGTCACCGGCCGTGCGGTAGCAGAACCGGGCCGCCTCTTGGATGATCTGGTTCATCGCCGGGGCGATGAAATCGGCGAACTGGATCTCGGCGATCGGCCGCATGCCATTGACCGCCGCGCCGATCGCCACGCCAACGATGCAGGACTCCGCGAGCGGCGAGTCGATCACCCGGAGCTCGCCGTATTTCTTGTAGAGGCCGTCAGTGGCCAAAAAGACGCCACCGCGATTGCCCACGTCTTCCCCAATCAGAAACACGCTTGAGTCGCGCGCCATCTCCTCGTCCATGCCCTCTCGAATCGCCTCGATCACGGTCTTGACGGCCATCAGGCCCGCGGCTCCTGTTTATAGACGAACGTGGTCAGATCGTCGGGCGTCGGGTCGGGCGCCTGCTCCGCGTACTCGGTCGCCTCGTCCACCTGCTGGGTGACCCGGTCGGTGATCTCCGCCTCCGACGAGTCCGTCAAGGTCCCGGCATCGCGCAGGTAGGTGGCGTAGCGGTGGATCGGATCCTTCTGCCGCCACGTCGCCACCTCTTCCGCCTTTCGGTAGCGCTTGTCATCGTCGTCGCTGGAGTGGGCGGTAAACCGATAGGTCTTGACTTCGATCAGGGTCGGCCCTTCACCGCGGCGGGCGCGCTCGACCGCCTGTCGCGCCACCTCGTAACAGGCCAGCACGTCGTTGCCGTCGACCACCACCCCGGGGAAACCGTACCCGGCGGCGCGGTCGGCGACATTCTTGATGGCCATCTGGTGCGACTGCGGTACCGAGATGGCGTAGCCGTTGTTCTCACAGACAAAGACCACCGCCAGCTTGTGGATGCCGGCGAAGTTCATCGCCTCGTGGGTGTCGCCCTGGCTGGCGCTGCCCTCGCCGAAGAAGACGGCCGTCACCGCATCCTCCTTCCGTTGCTTGGAGGCGAGCGCCACGCCGGCCGCGTGCAGCAACTGGGTCGCCACCGGGCTGCCGCCGGTCACGATGTGGAGGCGACGGCTACCGAAATGTCCCGGCATCTGGCGGCCGGCACTATTCGGATCCTCGCGACGGGCAAAGAATGACAGCATCTGGTCGCGGGCCGTCATGCCGAACCAGAGAACGACGCCGGCGTCGCGGTAGTAGGGCGCTACCCAATCGTAGCCCGGCCGCAATGCCGCGGCGCTCCCGACCTGGGCCCCCTCCTGTCCCTGGCAGGAGATGACGAACGGCGCCCGGCCCTGGCGGTTGATCAACCACATGCGCTCATCGACCGCGCGCGCCAGGCGCATCACCTCGTACATGCGCAGCGCCTGCTCGTCGCTCAAGCCGAGCGACTGGTGGCGGCTCTGTCCGCCCTTCGCCTCGACCTGCGCTGCCTTGAGGGCCATCCTTCTAAACGTGGATCGCGACGCCGTCGACGGCGAGCGCGGCCTCCTTGACGGATTCCGAGACGGTCGGATGCGGTGCGATACTCGCCCCGATCTCGAAGGGCGTTGATTCGAGGAGCTTGGCGAGCGCGGTTTCGGCGATCAGCTCCGTGGCATTCGGGCCGAGGATGAAAACGCCGACCAGCTCGTCCGAGTCGGCATCACTGATGATCTTTACGAAACCTTCGGTCTCACCGAGGATCACCGACTTGGCATTCCCAGCCAGCGGGAATTTCCCGACCTTGATGTTGAGTCCCTGGTCGCGCGCCTGCTTTTCCGATAATCCGAGACTCGCCACCTGCGGGTAGCTGTAGGTCGCCCGCGGCACGCGGTTGTAGTCGAGCGGCTTCGGGTTCTTGCCGGCGATGTGCTCCATGATGTGCTCGCCTTCGTAATAGGCGACGTGGGCCAGCAGGAAGTTGCCGATGACGTCGCCCGCGGCGTACACATTCGGATGTCCGGTGCGGTAGTGCTCATCGGTTTTGATGTAGCCCTTCTCCAGCTGGATGTCCAGCTTCTCCAGGCCGAAGCCGTCGGTGATCCCCTCGCGACCGACCGCGACCAGCATCCGCTCAGCTTCGATGGTCTGGGTCTGGTCGCCGGACTTGACGGCGACCGTGATCTTCCCGTTCGATTGCTTCAGGCTGTCCGGCTGGACCTGGGCACCGGTTAGAACCTTGATGCCGCGCTTGCCAAGGACCTTCGCCAGCTGCTGGCCGACCTCGGTATCCTCCAGCGGCAGCAGGGTCGGCAGGAACTCGACCAGGGTCACGTCCACGCCGTAGCCGTTGTAGACGCAGGCAAACTCGGTGCCGACTGCGCCGGCACCGACGATCACGATCGATTGCGGCATCTTGTCGAGGTTGACCGCATGGTCGCTGTTGATCACGCGATCGCCGTCCATCTTGAGGCCCGGCAAGGACTTGGGCCGCGAGCCGGTCGCCACCACGAGGTTCTTGGCGTTCACGACCTGGCCGCTGTCCTTGACCGTCACCGCGTGCTCGGACTCGATGATGCCCTCCCCCTTGAAGACGGTGACCTTGTTCTTCTTCAAGAGGAACTCGACGCCGCGCCAGAGCTGGTCGACCACCGCCTGCTTGCGTTTCAGCACCACCGGCCAATCGACCTGGAGGCCATCCGCCTTCAGGCCGAGGGCGCCCATTGTGTGGATCTGATGGGCCAGCTCGGAAGAGTGCAGAAAGGACTTGGTTGGGATGCAGCCGCGATGCAGGCAGGTACCGCCTACCTTCTCCTTTTCGATGACAGCCACTTTGAGCCCGAGTTGGGCTCCGCGGATAGCGCCGACATATCCGGCGGAGCCACCGCCGATGACGGCTACGTCGAACGCCTCATCCGGCATACGTCACGATTGTACCCACCCTTCGGCGGGTTGCCTAAGCCTCCAGCAGCGCCAGCGCCGCCGTCAATTGGAGGTCCTTGGCGAAGTCATTGGGCGACTGTTCCACGGCGTATTCGTCCTGGGCATTGGGCAAGGTCACCGTCTTGTCCGGTGTGATCCCGGTCTTCTCGATCGAATGACGTTTCGGCGTCAACCAGTAGGCGATCGTGAGGTGCAGGTCGCCATCGCGGAGAAGGAAATCCTCCTGGACCGAGCCCTTGCCGAAGGATTTGACACCGACCAGCGTGCCGCGCCCGTAGTCCTTGAGGGCGCCCGCCGTGATCTCCGAGGCGCTGGCGGAATTCTCGTTGAGCAGAACCACCAGCTTGTTGCTGAAGGCACGGCCGTTCCCGGTGACGTTCTTCGGCGCTTCCTTGCCGCCCCGTTCCACGAGGATGGTGCTCGCCCCACTGCTGACGAACTCGCTGATGACGTCGTTCGCGGCATCGACGTAGCCTCCCGGGTTGTCGCGCAAGTCGAGCAGCACCAGGTTCACCGATCCCTTCAGGTTGTTCTTCAGCGCGTTGTCGAACTCGGTCGCCGTCCGGGTGCCGAACTCGAAGATCCGAACGTAGAGCACGCGGTTGTCGAAGATATGGGTGGCGACGCTCGGCACGTTGATTTCCTGGCGCGTCAGGTTGAAGGTCAAAGCCTGGCCGTTGCGGCTGACCTCGATCTTTACCTGGGTATTCGCCTGGCCCCGGATGGCGTTGACGGCCATGTCCGCCGTCCACCCCTTGGTGCTCTTGCCGTCAACGGCCGTGATGACGTCTCCCACGTGCAGCCCGGCCTTCTCGGCCGGGGTTCCCGGCAGAACGCTGGCGATCACGATCTGGTCCGTCTTCTGCTGCACCGACGCACCGATCCCGGCGAATTGGCCGTTGAGGAAGGTCTGGTTGGAGCGGTACTCCGCGGGAGTCAGGTAGCGCGAGAACTGGTCGCCCAGGGAGCTCACCATGCCGGCGGCCGCGCCCTCGGTCAGCGTGACACCGTTAGCGTTGGGCTTGACGTAGTGCTGCTGGATGGTGGTGAAGACCTCGTCCAGGGCGCGGTAGTCGATATTGGACTTGGGCGGGGTGTAGAAGAGCAGCGACTTGGCCCAGTCGGGAGCAAGACCGCCCAGCTGAAACTCGGCGAGACTGCCGGCGTAGAACGCCCCAATCGCCACCACGAGCAAAATCGCGATGCGCTTGAATCGGGGCACGCGTCGATTATCGTTCGGAGCGGGTGCTGATTCCCTCCCCCCTTGCGGGGGAGGGTCAGGGTGGGGGGCTGCGTTATCGATCATGAGGCGGGCAGGTAGGCGAGCGGATCGACGGGCATCCCGGCCAGGTCCATCTCGAAATGCAGGTGGGGGCCGGTGGAGTTTCCGGTCGAGCCCTCATAACCGATCACGGTGTCCTTGTCGACCTGGACGCCGTCGCCAACCGCCCAGCTGGAGAGATGCCCGTAAAGCGTGGTAAAGCCGCCGGCATGCACCATCACCACGTAGCGGCCGTAACCGCACAGCCCGCCTCCCCAGAGGCAGCCCATGGTGAAGTTGTGCACGATGCCGCCGTCGGAGGCGTGCACCGGGGCTCCGTAATCGGTGGCAATGTCGATCCCACTATGGAAGTGATGACTCGGACAGGTTGGATCGAACGGCTCGAATGGATAGCTGGTGCAGCCGAAGCCCTGGGTGATGACGCCGTCCATCGGCCACTTCCATTTGCCGGACGAACGGGCGCGGAAGCTTTCATGGATGAGCGAGGCGATCTGCGCCTGCAAAGCGGCCCGCTGCGCTTCGGCGTCGGCCAGCATCTGCTGGAACTGCGCTTCGATGGCGGCGATCTGCTGCTCGCGCGCGGCCCGCTGGTCGCGCACGGCCTGCAGCTGCGCCTTCTGATCCTGGACCTGTTTGACGACCCGCGCCTGCTCGGCCTTCTTGGCTTCGAGGTCGGCTTTCATCACCTCGATGGCGGCCCTTTCTTTCTGCAACTCGGCGACCTGGCGCCGGTCTTCCCGAACGATGACGTTGAAGAAGACCACCCGATTCATCAGGTCGGTGAAGTTCGCGGCGGAGAAGACGAGCTCGAGGCCACTGATCTGGCCGCTCTTGTACATGAGTCGCATCCGCCGTCCGAAGTCGGCGATGTGTTGCGCCAGTTCCGCTTCCTTGAGCGCCAGCTGCTCCTTGGCCTGGTCAACCTGCTGCGCGAGCAGGACCAGCTTCGCCGTCTCCTGGTCGATCTGCACTTGAACCGCTCGCAGCTGGGCATCGAAGGCGGCGATCTCCCCCTGCAGCTGGCGTTCCTGGCCGAGCAGCTGCGCGATCTGGGTCTTGGTCGCGATGATCTGACCGTTGAGCCCCTGCAACTGGTGCTGCTTGTCGTAGATCGTGTCCGACACCGTGGTCAGCAGGGCCGCGGCCAGCACCGCGATGGCCAGCGCCGTCTTGAGGCGCGCCCGCTTCACTGCTTGAGGAACCGCCTGACACCGAGATAGCTCCCCACGGTGCCGAGGAGCAGCCCGAAGAGGAGCATCGCGGCCAGGACGAGCCGCAGGTAGTACTGGTCGAAAGAGAGCGGCACGAAGATCAGGACGCTTTGCAGATTGACGACCGCCGGCCGGTAGCCGAAGCCGACGATCAGCACCGCCACCACCGCGCCGACCATACCGACGAAGAGTCCCTCGACGATGAACGGCCAGCGCACAAACCAGTCGGTGGCTCCCACCAGCTTCATGACCTCGATCTCCTTTCGCCGGAGGTAGATCGCGGTACGGATGGTGAGCATGATGATGAAGACCGACAGCCCAGTCAGCCCGACGATCAGGACGACGCCGGCGATGCCCGCCACACGAGCCAGCAGAATGATTTTGTCGATGACGTTCGGCTCGTAGTTCGTGGCCGGCGACCTGTCGACCAGCGGCGAGCTGCGTACCGCCTGGTCGATCGCAGCGAGGTCACGGATATCCTTGACCGTCACGTCGAGGCTGGCCGGCAGCGGGTTGGTGCCCAGCGTGTCGATCACGCTCGGGTCCAACGCCGGCAGTTGCCGAAACCTTGCCATCGCCTGGTCCTTCGATACAAAGGTGACTGAGGTCACCCGCGGATCACTTTCCAGGTGGAGCTTGAAATCCATTGCGCTGCTGAGTGGCGTCGTATCCGCGAGGTAAACCGAGATGGCGCTGGCCTTGGTTTTCTCGAGCGCCACGATCTGGTCGAGTGAGTGGAGCACGAGCAGCAGGCTGCCCAGTGCCAACAACACGACCCAGACGATGAGCACACTGGCAATGCTGACGGCAGCATTGCGCCAGAAGTTCTGCCACGCGCTGCTGAAGGCGAAATCAACGCGATTCCAGAGCCGGTGCATGGTACCCTCCTGCATCCTCGTCTCTGACTATCTGTCCGCCCTCGATCGCGACCACGCGCCGTCGCATGACGTCGACGATCTCTCGGTTGTGGGTCGCCATCAAGACCGTCGTCCCTCGAGCGTTGATCTGTAGCAGCAGCTGGATGATCTCCCACGAGGTCGCCGGGTCGAGGTTCCCGGTCGGCTCGTCGGCCAGAAAGATCCGGGGATCGTGGACGAGCGCCCGCGCAATCGCGACCCGCTGCTGTTCACCGCCCGAGAGCTGATCGGGGAACTTGTTCTCTTTGCCTTCCAGTCCGACGATGCTGAGTACCTCTTCGACCTTCGGCTTGAGGTGCCGCAGGGCGCCTTCGGTCACGCGCAAGGCGAAGGCAACGTTCTGGAACACCGTGAGGTTGGGGAGCAGCTTGAAATCCTGAAACACCATGCCGATCTTGCGACGCAGGAACGGTAGATGGCGGCGCTTCAAGCGGCTGAGGTCTTGACCCTCAACGTGGATCTTCCCGGCGGTCACCTTCTCCTCGCGGATCAAGAGTCGCACCAGGGTGGACTTGCCGGCACCGCTTGGTCCGACGAGGAAGACGAAGTCCTGCTTGGGGATCACGAGCGTGACGTCGCGCAGCGCCACTGTGCCGTTGGGATAGATCTTCTGCACGCCCTGCAGGCTGATCTGCGGCACAGCCGGCATTACCGTGGCCATGCGCACCCGCTCTGGCAGCGTCGTCGGTGTCGGCTGGGTTGTGACTGTTGCTGGCACGAGAACAAATCCATTCCGAAAGCCGTGGCCGCGACGGGCCGGGCCCTAAGGGGCCGAATAACTCCGGAAGTATAGGTCATCCGGTCGCGCATTGCTGCCTCGCTTCACTCTGCGTCCAAAGCCATCCGGACTCCCTCTTTATACTCAGGCGAATGCCCACCTCGGCCGTCCCGTTGCTGCGCATCGAGCGGGGCGAGGTCGAGGAGGGACTCCAGCGCGGGCACCTGGTCGCGGTCGACGGCACGGGCACGATCGTCACCTCGCGGGGCGACCCGAGCCGTCCGACGTACTTCCGTTCATGCGCCAAGCCGTTCCAGGCGATCGCCGCGTTGCGTACCGGCATCGTGGAGCGCTTTGAGCTCACGACCGAACACGTCGCCATCATCTGCGCGTCCCATAGCGGCGAGCCCCGACATGTCGCGGTGGTTCGCGATCTGCTGACGCACGCCGAGCTCGACGAGTCCGCCTTGCAATGCGGCGCTCACTGGCCGTACGACGAGGCCGCGGCCAGCGTCGTGCGGCGCGAGATGACGGAGCCGCTGCCGGTCTTCAACAACTGTTCCGGCAAGCACAGCGGCATGCTGGCGGCCGCGCGGGTGCTGCACGCCCCGCTCGCGACTTATCTCGAGCCCTCGCATCCGGTGCAGCAACGCATTCGAGAGGTGATCGAGGAGTTTACGGGCTGCCCGACCACCGACGCGGTCTATGGCATCGATGGCTGCAGCGCGCCCAACCCGGCGGTGCCGCTCTCCGCCATGGCAAGTGGCTTTGCCCAGCTCGTCACCTCTGACGACACCGCGGCGAGGACCGCGGTGGAGGCGATGACGACCCACCCGTTCCTCGTCGGTGGGACGCAACGCTTCGACACCGCGTTGATGGAGGTGACCCAGGGCCGGCTGCTGGCCAAGGGCGGCGCCGCCGGCGCGCACTGTACCGCCGACCGGCGGTCGGGTATCGGCCTTGCCCTCAAGCTGGAGGACGTGGACGGCACGTGGATCTCCGCGGCCGTCATGGCCGCACTGGCCGACCAGGGCTGGCTTTCGCCGGACGAGCAGCAGGCCCTGCAGCGCTTTGCCCACCCGAGACTGCGAAACCACAAAGGTCTCGAGGTGGGGCGCGTAACGGCCGTGTAACGCCGGGCGTGACTGGCCCGTTTCCCCGGTTATATGGCCGTGCGCCGAATCCTGGGCTGGCCTCATCCGCGGCAGGTCATCGTCAGCGCCCTGATCGCGCTC
>DATNMN010000018.1:0-2623 GCA_035602295.1 Candidatus Dormiibacterota bacterium
CGTGATCATCTCGGCGTTGAGGATCGCCTCCTCGGCTTCGGGGTTGATGGTGGACTCGGGCTGCAGGAAGACCCGCTTGATGGCGGTGACGGTGGCCACCGCGCCGTTACCGTCGCTGCTGCCTTCGCCGTTGCCGTTCGCATGGGGGATGCTCGACTCGCCGACCCGGGTCTGCCCGTCGGCCATCTCGGCCATCAGGGTCACGTCGCGCAACGTCGACGGCACGATCTGCCCGCGGACGGCGAGGACCCGGCCGGACTCCCGGATGGCGTGCTCGAAGTCGCCCGTGATCTCGGCCATCGCCATGATGAACAGGTTGCCGAAGGAGTGCCCGTTCAGGCTGCCTTCCTTGAAGCGGTGCTGGAAGAGCGTGGTCATCAGAGGCTCGACGTCCGCCAGCGCCGTGATGCACTGCCGGAAGTCGCCGGGGGGGAGGATGCGATATTCCTTACGGAGGCGTCCCGAGCTCCCGCCATCGTCCGCCACGGTGACGATCGCCGTCAGGTTACCCGTGTACTTCTTCAGCCCACGAAGCAGGGTGGAGAGTCCGGTGCCACCTCCCAGGGCGACCACCCGCGGGCCCTTTTGGAGGAAGCGGTAGTTGTAGATGATCTCGGAAAGGGCCCGGTCCCGGCCCGGCAGGAACGGCCCGAGGACGGACTGGGTGAGCTTGTAAAGGGCGTAGCCGATCAGGCCGACACCGAGGGCGCCGAACAAGGCGGCGCGGTAAGGGCGTGGGATGAACTGAAGAGTCAGGGGCCCGACAAACTGCGGGAATTTGCCGTACTGGTAGAAATCGCGCAGGAGGTACCCGATCCCGAGGCTGATGATTACCATGCCCAGGATCAAAAGACCAAGCCATCGCTTGACGTGGAGGCCGGGGGTGAACCAGCGCACCACCCGGGGGTTCATACGTAAGGGGGCCACCGGCGCCCCAAGCTTAGCACAGCATTTTTTGAACTCATTTCACGCCGATTTCGTTACGTCCATTGGATCCTATTCGAGCCCCCGGAAGCGGGCATATAATCGGCCCAGGGTCTTCGGGAGCGATCTGGGCCCAGTTCACGCGGCCTGTTGACAGGGCAAAAGGAGGTCGTCGGCCGATGGCGATCAAGGCAGAAGGCGTCACCCGCGCATCCGAGGGGCGGCGGAAGGAGCAGGGGCAGTACTGGGTGTACCTCGACGGTGAGGTCAAGCGTTACGACGACGCTCGGGTTGGCTTGATGACCCACGCGTTGCAGTACGGAACCGGGGTCTTTGAGGGCATTCGTGGCTACTGGAGCCCTGAGCACGAGCAGCTTTTCATTCTCAAGCTGCGGGAACACTACCGCCGGATGCAGAACTCCGTGAAGGTGCTGAAGCTCAAGATCCCGATGAGCCTGGACGAGCTCTGCGAAACCACAATCGAGCTCATTCGTCGCAACAACTTCCGGCAGGACGTCTACGTCCGACCCTTCGCCTTCAAGAGCTCCGAAGAGATCGGCGTCCGACTTCATAACCTCAAGGATTCGTTCGCCATCTACGTCACGCCCTTTGGCAACTACGTCGAGGTCGACGGCGGCATCCGGTGCATGGTGTCGAGCTGGCGGCGCATCGACGATAACGTCGCCCCCGCTCGCGCCAAGATCACCGGCATCTACGTCAACTCCGCGCTCGCCAAGACCGAGGCGATGGAAAACGGGTTCGACGAGGCGATCATGCTGACCCAGGACGGCCACGTCTGCGAAGGCAGTGCCGAGAATATCTTCCTGCTCCGCGACGGCAAGGTCTATACGCCGCCCACCTCGGACAACATCCTGGAAGGCTTGACCCGGCTCGCGATGATGGAGCTCTTACGCAAGGAACTCGATATGGAGGTCGTGGAACGCTCTATCGACCGCTCCGAGCTCTACATTGCCGACGAGATCTTCCTCTGCGGAACCGGCGCCCAGATCTCACCCGTGATCGATGTCGATCGCCGGCCGATTGGCGATGGGCAGGTCGGGCCGGTGGTCACTCAGCTCCAGAAGCTCTACTTCGACATCGTGCGGGGACACAGCGCCAAGTACCGCAACTGGTTGACACCGGTCTACTGACCGCGACCATAGCTCCGCTGGCGAGGCGCTGATGCGCATCGTCGTTGCGCCCAATGCCTTCAAAGGGTCGCTGTCGGCGCTCGAAGCGGCGAGCGCGATTGGCGAAGGCATACGCATCGCCGCACCGGATGCGGACTTGGTCCTCGTCCCGATTGCGGACGGCGGTGACGGCACCGTCGACGCGCTGGTCGCGGCCACTCAGGGCGAGCGTCGCACCCTCCAGGTTCGCGGGCCGCTCGCTGCTCCCATTGACGCCGAGTTCGGGCTGATCGAGGCGGGATCGACCGCCGTGATCGAAATGGCGAAGGCGGCCGGTCTGGCGCTGGTGCCGCGAGGGAAAGGCGACCCACGGATCACGACCACTTACGGGGTCGGTGAGCTGTTACAACACGCCTACGACGAGGGCGCGCGCCACTTCGTCGTCGGCATCGGCGGCAGCGCGACCAACGACGGTGGCGCCGGCATGGCGCAGGCGCTCGGCTATCACCTCCTCGATGAGCATGGCCACGAACTCCCCTCGGGTGGCCTCGCGCTGAAACGGCTGGCGC
>DATNMN010000019.1:0-6706 GCA_035602295.1 Candidatus Dormiibacterota bacterium
CCCACTTGGGCTCGTATTGCCAGGCGTCGCCGCGGGGCAGCTCGGACTGCACCTTGGCTTCCATCGGTGTGAACGGGGGCATGACGCCGAGTTGCACGCCCCATATACTAATTTCGTGCCCAGCTCCCAGCCTGTCGTCCATCTCCGCGACACGTTCGGGCGCGTCGCCGATGACCTGCGGATCTCGGTCACGGACCGCTGCAACTTCCGCTGCGTCTATTGCATGCCGGCGGCCGGCCTGCCATGGCTGGCCCGCGAAGAGGTGCTGACCTTCGAGGAGATCGTGCGGCTGACCCGCATCCTGGTCGAGCAGTCGGGCGTTCGAACGATCCGGCTGACGGGAGGCGAGCCGCTGGTCCGCAAGGGCATCGAGGAACTCACCGCCATGATCGCCGCGATCGATCCATCGCTCGATATTGCGATGACGACCAATGGCATCCTGCTCGAAGAAAAGGCTGCGACCCTGCGGGCGGCGGGGCTCAAGCGGCTCAACGTCAGCCTCGACACGCTGCACTCAGATCGTTTCAAGGACCTGGCTCGGCGCGATGCGCTCGACCGCGTGCTGCGCGGTCTGACGGCGGCGCGCGCCGCCGGGTTCAGCCCGATCAAGCTCAACATGGTGGTGATGCGCGGGCGCAACGATGACGAGATCCTCGACTTCGCGCGCCTCGCGCGTAATGAAGGATATGAAGTCCGCTTCATCGAGTTCATGCCGCTCGACGCTGACGGCATCTGGTCGATGGAGGCTGTGGTCGCGAGCCGTGACATCATCGAAACCATCGATCGGGAATTTCCGCTGGAGCCGGTCTCCAATCAGCGGCCGGCGCCGGCCACGCGATTCAAGTTTCGCGATGGCAGCAAGGGCGGGATTGGTGTCATCCCGTCCGTGAGTGACGCCTTCTGCAAGGTCTGCAATCGGATCCGGCTCACCGCCGAGGGACATCTCCGGACCTGTCTGTTTTCGATCCAGGAACACGACGTCAAGGCCCTGCTGCGCGGTGGCGCCTCGGATACCGAGATCCGCGACTTCATCGTGGCCGGGGTCTGGCAGAAAGAAGAGGGCCACAAGATCGGCCAGGCCGATTTCGTCCGGCCGGGCAAGACCATGAGCCAAATCGGCGGCTAGCTCGTTACATACAGCCGGACGAAATCTGCGGGCCGGGATGCCGGCTCCACTGCATCACGGTGCCGGTACTGCTCCGGTACTGTGTCAGCGTCGGCGAGATCAGCGTGATGGTCCCCTGGTCGAGCGGGTTGCCGAAGCCGGCGGGGGGGTTGCCGGATCCATCTGAGACCGGGCCGGGCCCGATCGGGACCCAGAAACTGCCATCGAAGTCCATCGCCAATGGCCAGTCGAGCCCGCAGTGGGTGTAGAGGCGAAATTGATACGACACACCCGGGCTGGCCCGGCCGGAGCGGGGGAAATAGCGGAAAAGATCGTTGCCGACCGGTTGCGGTGCAACCGAGCCGACCTGCGGCGGTAGCGATCGCACGCCCGATGACACCATCTCGTCGATGATGGCCGCCGCCA
The DNA here is from genome assembly GCA_035602295.1 of Candidatus Dormiibacterota bacterium. Taxonomy (GTDB): domain Bacteria; phylum Chloroflexota; class Dormibacteria; order CF-121; family CF-121; genus CF-13. The sequence continues at coordinate 1,532 of DATNMN010000019.1, forward strand.
GCACAATGGCCAGCACCGTAACCGCCACGAGGAGTACCCGTGTTGGCATCTGCCAGCGGGTCACCGAGGCCAGGCGCCACCAGTCCCGATTTGGCGTCTTCACGTCGGTAAGATTGTTCCATGCTCATGGCGATCGGCAGTGACGAGCGGACGCACGTGACCGACGCCGTCGTCGATCACCTACGTGGCGTCGGCATCGACGTCGAGCTGCACGGTCCGTTGAACGACCGCCCGATGGACTGGGTCGACGTAGGCCGGGAGGTCGGTGAGCGGGTTGCATCGGGCGCGTGCCAGCAGGGCGTCCTGTTTTGCTGGACCGGTACCGGCGTCTCAATCGCGGCCAACAAGGTACCCGGGATCCGCGCCGCCCTGTGCGCCGACGCCGAGACGGCGAAGGGTGCGCGTCGCTGGAACGACGCCAACGTGCTGGTAATGAGTCTGCGGGCGACACCGGAAGCCGTCGCGAAAGAGATCTGCGATGCCTGGTTGGAAACGGGCCCCGATGCGGCCGAACTCGGGACGATCGCCAAGGTCGAGAGTCCCCACCCTGCCTTCCCCCAGAGGGGGAGGGAGAGCTGAATGGCGACCAATCTCGCCGACCAGAAGTGCGTCCCCTGTCGCGGCGGCACGCCGCCGCTCACCCATGACCAGATCGTGCCGCTGCAGGACCAACTCGCGGGATGGCTGGTCGAGGCGGATAAGAAGCTCATCAAATACTTCAAGTTCAAGAACTGGCTCGAGGCCGTCGATTTTGTCAACCGGATCTCACCGCTGGCCGAGGCGGAGAATCACCATCCCGATCTCTATGTCCGCTGGGGCGAGGTTCGTGTGTACCTCTGGACGCACAAGATCAATGGCCTGACCGAAAGTGACTTCTACATGGCGGCCAAGATCGACCGCGTCCTTGCCCCGGCGTGATCACCCTGATCCACGGCGGCGAGAGCTACCTTGTCGATCGCGCCGCGCGTGACCTGGTGCAGCCGCTGCGCAGCGGGCTGACACTGGAGTTCAATTACGAGGACATCCAGGCGGATGCGCTCCATGCCGACGCCTTCGCCGAGAAAGCCGGCACGCTTCCCTTCATCGATCCACTGCGGGTGCTCGTGCTGCGCGATTGGGGCCTGCTGACGGGCAAGAAAGACAAGGGCGCGGGCGCGGAGCGGGCGGCAGCATACCTGGAGGGAATCCCGGATACGACCCAACTGGTCATCGTGGTGCACGTGCTGGTCGCCCCTGGTAATGCCTTGTACAAGACGATCGCGGCCATGGAGAAGGACAGGCGCGCTCGCGTCCAGCGCTTCGAGCCGCCGCGGCGATCCGATCGCGCCGGCTGGGTGCGCAAGCTAGCCGAGGAACGGGGGCTCACGATCACGCCCGGGGCCGTGCGGGTGCTGCTCGAGCGATCGCAGCCCGACCTGCGCCTGCTCGACCAGGAGATCGCCAAGCTCGCCATGTATGCGTCGCCGTCGACTCGCATCGACGACGAGGCCGTCCGCGCCCTCGTCAGCGACACGCGTGAGGAAGAGATCTTCGCGCTGACCGACTCACTCGCAAGCGGCCGTCCGGGTGAGGTCGCGGGCGTACTGCAATCGCTGCTCGATGCGGGCCGCGAGCCCACCTGGTTGCTCTATACGCTCGTCAGCCATTGGCGGCGGCTGCTCCAGGCCAGGGCGGTGAGGGACCGGGGCGGGTCGCTGGCCGATCTCCAGGCCAAGCTCTCTGACCATCCCTTCGTGGTGGAGAAGGCCTACCGGCAGGCGGTCGATTACACGGCCGCCGACCTCGACCGCGGGTTTCATGACCTGCTGCGGATCGAGGAGCAGATCAAGCTCGGTGAGCTGGACGCCCGGCTCGCCGTCGAAGGCTTCATCCTGGAACAAGTCCTCAGCACCGCCAGCTGAGCGGGAGAGACTCCGGTCGTCGCGCGCCGGGCTAGGCTTTTGCTTTCGCGGGCTTAGAGGCCGGCTTCTTGGACGCGGGAGTTGGCTTCGCCGATGCCTTCGACGGCGTCTTGGGGACGGTGGCGGTCGGCGCTAGCTTGGCGAGCGCACTCATCAGGCGGGCCTTGCGACGGGACGCATTGTTGGCATGCAGGACCCCTTTCTCGGCGGCCTTATCCAGCGCGCTGATGGCCCGGCGAACTTCCTCGCTCGTCAGGCTGGCCGCCTCCGGTAGGGCGGGACGCCGGGCGCGTGAGACCAGCGTCTTCACCGCCGAGCGGGTGGACCGATTCCGGTCGCGCTTCCTCAGTGAGGCGCGCACGCGCTTTTTGGCCGATTGGGTATTCGCCATGCGAGCGGTGATTATAGCGGAGCGCAACTACAATGACCCCCGATGACTAGCGAGCGGCGGCGCATCGCGTCGGCCGCGACGCTCATCCTGGTCGCCTACGGACTGAGCCGGGTCCTCGGTGCCGTACGCGAGCTGGTGATCGCCAACACCTTCGGAACCAGCCATGAGATCGACAACTACCGCGTGGCCTTCGGCGTCCCTGACCTCCTGTTCAATCTCTTGCTGGCGGGCGCCATCAGCTCGGCATTCATCCCGGTCCTGTCCGAGCACCTGGCGAAAGGCGAGAACCAGCGTGCCCGCGAGATCGCACAGCGGGTCCTCAATGCGGCGGTTCTGATCCTGACACTGGGCGCGGTCGTGCTGTTCATCGTGGCCCCCTTCTATGTCTCGCTGATCGCCTTCGGCTATAGCTCCCACGATCACGAGGTCATCGTCGGGTTGACCCGGATCCTGCTGCTCCAACCAATCTTTCTCGGCGCGGGCGGGATGGTGATCGGCATCCTGACGGCCTATCAACGATTCCTGGCCCAGGCGCTCGCGCCGCTCTTCTACAACGGCGCGATCATCGTGGCCGCTGCCGCTTTCGCCCCCCGCTATCGCGTGACGGCATTGGCGGTTGGGGTGGTTGCCGGAGCCATGCTGCACTTCGGCGTACAGCTGCCGGCGCTTTGGCGAACCGGCTGGCGCCCGACCCGTGCCCTGGGCCTCAACGATCCCGGCGTACGAAAAGTCGGCCGTCTGATGTTTCCGATCGCGCTCGGTCTCGCCGCCGCCCAGGTAAACGTGTTCGTCGATACCATCCTGGGGACGTCGCTGCCGCACGGCCGCGTCGCCGCGCTCCGCTACGCCGACACCATGGCACAGCTGCCACTTGGCACCTTCTCGCAGGCACTTGCCTTCGTGCTCTTTCCTTTCCTCGCGCGAGATGCCGCGCTCGGCGCCATCGAATCCATCCGCCATCGCACCGCGCTCGCCCTGCGCCTCAACATCTTTGTGCTGGTTCCAGCGTCCGTGGGCCTCGCACTGCTCGGCGTCCCGATCACCGCCGCACTCTTCGAGCGGGGTCAGTTCGGGCCTGGGTCGGTGCGGGAAACCGCATTCGCCCTCACCTTCTTCAGCCTTGGGCTGGCGGGACAGGCGGCGACCGCCCTCCTGGTCCGGGTCTTCTACGCCCTGCAGGACGTGATGACGCCGCTGCGCATTTCGCTGGTCGTGATCGGGGTCAACCTGGCGACCAACATCGTCCTGGTGCACCTGCTGGCACAGGGTGGCCTGGCGTTGGGCACCTCGATCGCCGCTACCTTGAACGCGATCCTGCTGGGACGCGCCCTGCGGGGCCGGCTTGGCGGGCTCGAGGGCCGGCAGATTCTGAACACCGCCCGTCGCGCCGTCATCGGTGTCGTTCCGATGGCCGTGGTCGTCGCCGGCGTCGCCTATCTGATCACGGGTGGTTCGCTGCAAGGCGGGCTGCGGCCGCTGGTGGCGACGCTGGTGGCGATCGCACTGGCGGTCGTGACCTACTTCGGCGTCGAGTTATTGCTGCGCAGCGAGGAACCCGGCGTCCTCCTCTCGGTCATCCGGCGGGATCGCTCGCGCGTGTAGTGTGCTGACGTGGCGCTGATCCTCCCGGCTTACGCGAAGCTCAACCTGACGCTCGACGTCACGGGACGCCGCCCCAACGGCTATCACGACATCGATTCCGTGATGCAAACCATCTCGCTGCATGACCTCGTCCTGGTCGAGCGGACCGACTGCCGCGTCTTCGAGGTGGTTGGGCCGGCGATCGAGGGTGAGAACCTCGTGCTCAAGGCGGCGCGCGAGCTGGAGGGCCGGGTGGGCAGGGCGCTGCCCTTCACGATTCGGCTGTTCAAGCGGACCCCAATGGGCGCGGGGCTTGGCGGCGGCAGCGCCGATGCGGCCGCGTTTTTGAAAGCCGCCAACCTTCTATATGGGTTGAAGCTGACATCCGGCGAACTGATCGAAATCGCGTCCCGGGTTGGGCAGGACGTACCGTTCTTGCTTTCGGGAGGGACGGCACGCGCGACCGGTCTCGGGTCGACGCTGTCGCCGCTGCCGCCGGTGCCCTCGAGCTGGCGCTTCCTGGTCGTCTTTCCGCCGATCCAGATTTCGACGCGGGCCGTCTACGAGGCGGTCGACGGCAGCGCGCCGAGCGGGCGACGCACTCCGGCGCTGGTCGCCGCACTTTCAGAGAAGGGGAGGGAGGTCGTCTTTGGTAATGACCTGGAGGCGGCGAGCCGGCGCCTCTTCCCCGCGCTTGATGACGCCATCAATCGGCTGCGCGAGGCCGTGCCGGGGCTCACGATGAGTGGAACCGGGGCCGCATTATTTGCCGTGTTTGCCGGCCGGCTGGATGCTGAACGCGCCCGGGAGGCGGTTCGTGGACTGGGCTACCCGGCATGGCTGTGCCGTCCCGTCCCGGCCGCGGCCTGATGCGCGCCCGACTCGGAGCGCGGGGGACGGTGGCCCTCTGGGCTGGCAAGCTGACCGCCTCGCTGAGTCGCGGCTTGCGGCGCGGCGGCGGCACGACGCTTCCAGGCGATGTCTCGCGCTGGGTCGACCCGCAGATCCTCACCAAGCTCTCGCGCTCGCTGACCGACGGAACCGTCGTCGTGACCGGGACCAATGGCAAGACGACCACCGCCGCGCTGATTCGCCACATCCTCGAGGCGCAGGGTCGAGGGGCGGTCGCCAACGAGGCGGGGGCCAACCTGATCTTCGGTGTGACCGCGGCGCTTGTGGATCGGACCAGCTGGGCCGGCGCGGTGCCGGCGACGGTTGGCCTCTTCGAGATCGACGAGGCCAGCCTGCCGCGACTCGTACAGGAGGTCGCTCCAGGCACGATCGTGGTTACCAATCTCTTTC
>DATNMN010000020.1:0-2079 GCA_035602295.1 Candidatus Dormiibacterota bacterium
CTGGATCGGCGGCGCGGTCGCGGGCGGGCTGCTGGCGCTCCCGATTGGCCTGGTGGTCCTGCGCCGGCTGCGTGCCGACTACCAGGCGATCGCCCTGCTGGTGACGTCGATCATCGCCAACACCGTGATCAACAACGCGCGACCGGTGCTGAACGGCGCGGCCGGCCTGGTGCTGGTCCCGCAGCCGCTGGACGGCGTGGTCAACACCAACACCAACAGCTATCAGTACCTCTACATCGGCCTGACGGCGATCTGCGTCGCCATCGTCTGGTTCGTCGCAGCACGGATCGTCAACTCGCCATACGGTCGCACGCTTCGTGCGATGCGGGAGAACGAGCTCGCGGCCAGCGCACTGGGGAAGAATCCGACCGCCTTGAAGATGGTCATCTTCATCGTCGGCGGGGCCATCGCCGGGCTCTCGGGGGCGATCCTGGTCGGCTTCCTCCAGGTCTGGGCGCCCTCAACGTGGCTATACCCGGAGACCATCATCCTGTTCGCCGCGGTCATCGTTGGAGGGCGAGGCAACAACGTCGGCGCCATCCTGGGCGCCCTCCTGGTGCCGCTCGGCTTCGAGGAGTCCACCCGGCTGTTGGGGCGTATGAACATCGGCCCGCCCACCCTGATCCCCGCGGTGGAATGGGTGTGTATCGGCCTCCTCATCCTCGGCTTCCTGTGGTTCCGCCCCAAGGGTGTGGTACCCGAGCAGCGTCGCGTCTTTCCCGGCGCGCCCGCCGTCGAGGACGAGACGCGATGGGTGGTGGGAAAACGTGCCCGGTAGCGAGCCGATGCTCGGCGCTCGGGACATCCATCGCCACTTCGAGGGGATGCATGCTGTCGATGGGGTGTCGATCGAGGTCATGCCCGGACGCATCACGGGGCTGATCGGGCCGAACGGCGCCGGCAAGTCGACCTACTTGGCGGTGCTGGCCGGCACCCTGCCGGCGTCATCCGGCAGCATCGTCTTTCAGGGCGAGGACATCACCCGGCTGCCCGCCTATCAGCGGGCCCGGCGAGGCCTGGTCCGGACGTTTCAGCTGCCGTCAGAGTTCGGCCAGCTGACGGTTCTCGAGAACCTGCTGGTGGCGGCGCCGGATAACCGCGGTGAGTCGTTGCTGGGCGCGCTGCTGGGCAAGCGCTACTGGATGCCCGACGAGACCCGCCTGGTGGCACAGGCACGCAGCCTGCTCAAGCGCTTCGGCCTGCTGCCCAAGGAATCCGATTACGCCGCGATGCTGAGCGGGGGGCAGAAGCGACTCGTAGAGATCATGCGGGCGCTGATGCTGCGCCCGCGCCTGTTGCTTCTCGACGAGCCGATGTCGGGCGTGCACCCCTCGATCGTGAACGAGATCGCCGGGTACCTGGAGCAGCTGCGCGACGACGGGCTGACCATCCTCATGGTGGAGCACGAGTTGCACATTGTCGACCGCCTTTGCGACCCGGTGATCGTGATGGCACAGGGCAAAGTCATCGGGCAGGGCTCGATGGCGGCGCTTCGCCGGAAGCCGGAGGTCGTAGAGGCGTACCTTGTCGGCTAACGGCGCAGCGATCGCCGCCAGACCGGCGCCATCGCTCCGGGCCGAGGGCATCACATCGGGGTACGGCGGCGTGCCGGTCGTGCGCAACGTGTCGATCGCGGTGGGCCCGGGCGAGATCGTCGCGATCATCGGACCGAACGGTGCCGGCAAGAGCACCTTGCTCAAGAGTTTGGTCAGCATGCTCCGCGTCACGGAGGGGCGGGTCCTGCTCGGGTCTGACGACGTGACCAACCATACCCCGGAGGAACTGGCCCGCCGAGGCGTCGGGTACGTCCCCCAGGTCAACGACATCTTCGAGCCGCTCACCGTGGTGGAGAACCTCGAGATGGGCGGTTACCTCTTGAAACGCCAGGAGATCAAGAGCCGGATCGAGGAGGTCACCGCGGTGTTCCCCCAACTGGCCCCAATGCTGAAGCGACGCGCCGACAAGCTAAGCGGAGGAGAGCGGAAGATGCTGGCGATCGCTCGGGTCCTGATGCTGGATCCGAAAGTGTTGATCCTCGACGAACCGACCGCCAACCTCTCACCGAAGCTGGCGGACACC
>DATNMN010000021.1:0-3474 GCA_035602295.1 Candidatus Dormiibacterota bacterium
CGTCTTTCGAAGGCCTGGAAGACCTCTGAGCCTGGGACGGCCCTATCGATGAAATCAGGGTTGCCCGGGATATACGTCTCCGGAAAGACGGCAAGCCACGCCCCGTTCTGTGCGGCTTCTGCGATGCTCTCGGCGGCTTTCGCGGCGGTCGCAAGACCGTCTACGTATACAGGCGTTGACTGGATGGCCGCCACAATCCCCAATCAATCTCCTCCTATCGATGTGTCCGCCGCTTCCCAATTGAGCTTAGCCCTCGAGATCCTTTCCAACAAGTGCTGGCTGTGCCTCAGGAGGCGGTCTCTCGACCGCCTCCTTTAACGCGAATGCGTGCGGAGATTAGCGGCGTGTCGCGGCAGGCTGCGCGAGCGCGGGGATGACACCCAGCTTTTGCATCAAGCCGAGAGTGTCCCAGTTCCCCCAACCTTCCACAAACTTTCCGCCTGAGTAGCGGTCAATGGTGATCCCAGTCACACTCGCCACATGTTTTCCGGTGGGCGCAATTCCCATCAGTTCGCCATTATGGGTGCCCTCACTTGACCAACGAGTTACCACCTTGTCGCCCTCGGCGACCTGATCTTCAACGGTGAAATGGAGATCGGGGAAGGCGGCGTAGTACATCTTGAGGAACTGCTTGAATGCCTCGCGACCCCTTATGTCATTCCCACCCACCCCGTCCGCCTGGTGGACCACGCAGTTCGGGTCGGCAAGCTCGTCAAGCAGGTCGACGCTCCCCCTGTTGGCTGCGTCCTCTAAGAAACGGCGCGAGTTGACCTTATTCTGTTCTGCTGACATCTGACGTCCTCCTTGTCCGACTTCCTGTCGCAAGTCGTGACCGCTTGAGCTATCGACCTTGAAGGACCAAGCTCAAGCTCAACCCTGAGGAAGGGAGGGACGTCAAAGCGCCCCGACGTGCCTTACGTAAGCTGTACCCATTCACGACGGTGTTCACCCCGCGTGCCTGCCGGCTCTGGTCCTCCGAGAAACAGCATGCATTTAGGCTCGCAGCATTAGCGGCATAGTAGGAGCGTGGACCGTGCCGACGCCGAAGTTTGGATCCGCACTTACGTCCAACCGGTCGGCGCTATCGAGACAGTTCGCGAGCGACCGTGGGCGACGGTGCTGCGCGTGCCGCTCGCCAACAGCGTTGTCTGGTTCAAGGCATGCAGTCCGGTGCAGGCATTCGAGCCCCGGCTCACGGCGGGACTCTCCGCGCGGTGGCCCGACCGCGTGGTCGAGGTGCTCGGCCACGATGAGGAGCGGGCTTGGCTTCTCCTTGCCGACGCTGGCGCGCCGATCGGCTATTACCTGAACCCGCCGGAGACCTGGCTCGCTGCGTTGCCGCGATACGCCGAGCTCCAGCGCGGCGAGGCCGCATACACCCCAGAGCACTTGACGCACCACGTCCCCGACTTGCGGGTCGGAACACTGCCAGCTCGTTACGAGGACCTGCTGCAGCACGATCTGCCGCTCGAGAGCGATGAGATCGGTCGACTACGGCGGTTTGCGGCCAGCTTTGCCGAGCTTTGCGGGGAGCTCGTTGCCTACGACGTACCGCAGACGGTCCAGCACGACGACCTTCACGGGGCGAACCTCTACGCCCAGGGCAAGCGGTTGCGCCTGCTCGACTGGGGCGACGCGTCGATCTCCCACCCGTTCGCTTCGCTGGTCGTTACGTTCCGATTCCTCGAGGAGATCAACAAGCTGCCACCGGCCGACCCCTGGTTCGCGCGGCTGCGCGACGCGTATCTGGAGCCATGGGGCCGCGGTCTTGCCGGTGCATTTGCCCTCGCGATCCGCGTCGGCACCTTCGCGCACGCGTTCGCATGGACTCGGCAGCGAGACGCGTTGCCGGAGGCGCGCGCCGATTTCGACAGGGAGTTCCAGGTCGTGCTGCGGCGCGCCGTCGCCCGGACGCTCGAATAGCTTCAGCTCTAACGACGCGGACTACGCTGAAGAGCGTTCGACTCAGGTGGCGCTGATGACGATGACTTCCTCAAACGAAGGCCCATCCACGGCCTGGTAGAAGGTGGCGCTCACCCCGCCGATCGATGACAGGCTACTGGCCGCACCCAGTCAGCAGTGCCGTAAGCACCAATGCGCTGACGAGGCGCCTCTAGAATTCGCCAGCCGGCTATCGAACGGAAGGGACCGCGACCGATACCTTTTGCCCGCCGCAAGCCGGGCACGCATGAACGGTCACCACCGTGGCGGCGACCAGGCTGACAGCATATTCGGTCAGCGGATGCACCATCTGCTGGCACCCCTCACAGCGAACCAGCTCGGTTTCGCTCTTCTCTTCGGTCATGGGCGAGTCCCTTACGCAGAGCCTAGATCAGTTCCGGACAAGCGTCAAGCTACGCCCGCGCTCATCGTAAGTTGAACAGGGATCCCGTGATCGCGAACCGCCCTGGTCCGACGGCGGTCAAGAAAGCGAACAGGGCGAGGGTGGCGCCAAGCAGGCTGATGTTGCGGAAAAAGCTCCCCCGCTGTGTCCGTCGCTGGGCGGCGTCGGAAAAGGTCCAGAAGGGATGGAAGAGGATGGTGGTGGGGATCAGGAATGCCGCCATCATCAGCGCGCCGACGTCGGGCCAGATGCCCAGCACCATGGAGAGGATGGCGAGCACGAGCCAGACCCCTACGGGCCAGCCGGCCACATAAGGAACTGGGATCTTACCTTTGGCAGTTGCGACAAACCGGGCGTGGTTCGCGATGTGGCCCTGGGCGGAGACGACGAACAGCGCCACGAACAGGATCCGTCCGACGAGGAAGATCGCGCTTCCTGCGGCACTCATCGCGTTCAGTATCGCTGCCGCCGGCTGCGCGCCGTCTAGGAACGCTTGCGGTCGTGCCCGGGCAGCGCCTTCGAGCGCGACGCCACCGACAACACAAAGATGATGGCGGCCGCTCCCAGGATGGCGGTGAGGACGGGCACACCGCCGGCCGTCATGTCACCCGGGATCTTCCAACGAAACATCTCGACCAGAAGCCAGGAGCCGAGTAGGGCGCCAAAGATCCCGCCTACCAGGCCATACGGCAGGCGACCCTGGGTCATCCGCTCGGCGACGAAACCACAGACTGCAGCGATAAGGATCAGCACGACGAGGTTCTCAAGGTTCATTCAAACGCCTCCACCCCAAGTAACCGCCCGGCTCGATGCCTCCTTTTCCCGGCGACCGTTTTTCACAGAGTCGTGGCGGCGGCGCGACGGGCTCGTCACGCGGGCGATCATGGCGATAATCAGGGCATGCCCGAGCTCGACGCCAAGACACGTGCCCAGCTGCCGAACAGCGCCTTCGCCTACGTCGATGCGCGGGGCCGCCGGCGACTGCCGATCAACGACGAAGCCCACGTCCGCAACGCCCTCGCACGCTTCAACCAGACCAGTTTCGAGGACGAAGCGGCGCGAGATCGGGCGCGAACCCGGCTGCTCAAAGCGGCCAAGAAGTACCGCATCGTGCCCGTCGGTTTCATGAC
>DATNMN010000022.1:0-2838 GCA_035602295.1 Candidatus Dormiibacterota bacterium
CAATCAGGCCCTGGCCGCGGGCTATGGGGCTGCTTTCGGCGTCGCCGTCGCGATTGCTCTCCTGGGGTTTGTCATTGCCGCCGTGGTGTTCAGGGGGCGCAGTTCGCCACAAGTAGCCCGCGTAGCGGCAGAGAACGCCGCGTAACTTAGAACGACGAAAGAGAGCGGCGCCATCCCTCAGGAGGCGCCGCTCTCGGGTCAGGGTCTGAAATCGATGGTCCGGTTAGTTCTTCGAGGAAACCGGCATCACGCCGAGCTGGGTGAGCAACTGGACCACGTCGAAGTAGAGACGGCTCTCCACAGCGAGGTCATTCTCGTACCGAGTGATCGACACGCACTGGCCTGAGACCTTCCGGTTGGTGGGCTGGATGGTGCCCATCGGGCCGGTGAGGGGCGCCCTGTGGGTGCCGGCGAAGGTGAACTCCTGGGCGATCCAAGGGCCGTTCACGATTTCGTTCGTCACGGTGATCGTCGCGTCTGGGAGCGCCTTCATCCAGCTGTTGGTGTAGCCGATGACGGCGTCTTTGCCCTCAAGCCGGACGTCGCCGGGGGCGCTGAACCGCGCGTTGGGCGAGATCAGGGACCGGAGCGCGGTTTCGTTGTGCGCGTTGAACGCCTGGTTGTACTTCGCCGCAAGCAACTTGGGATCGGTAACGGTGGTCGTCATAGGAGATTCCTTTGAATCCTTCTAAGAACCCTTGGCCCAGCCGCCTGGCGGACCTCATGTGGGGACCTGACGGCCCAAGCCCCTCACTCGGGGGGCACTCTACATATCTACCCGCCGCCGAGTGATATCACCCCAGGTCGTAAGGCGGTCACAATGCCGCTGTCAGCGGCGGGAGAGCGTCGATGCCCCTCGGCCTACACTCTTGCCGTGGCCGGCGACGCAGCGCCTCGCTTCCGCAACCGGAGTGAGTCTGTCTCGAGGTTGGAGGGCTTCAGCGACACCGCTTTCGGCTTCGCCATCACGCTGCTGGTGGTCTCGCTCGCCGTCCCGAACCGGTTCGACCAGCTACTTCAGCAGCTCAGTGGCCTTCCAGTCTTCGCGGTCACCTTTGCGCTGGTCGCGACCATCTGGTATGGCCAGTTCGTATTCTTCCGGCGCTACGCATTGGGCGACTTCGTGACGGTCTTCCTTACCCTGCTCCTGCTCTTCGTGGTGCTCTTCTACGTCTATCCACTGAAATTCCTGTTCGCGCTCGCCTTCCAGACCGGGGGAATCTCGTTTCAGGAGCGGGACACGCCGGCGCTGTTCCTCATCTATGGACTCGGTTTCGCCAGCGTCAGCCTGGTGCTGGCGCTTCTCTACCTTCACGCCTACCGAAAGCGCGAGGAGCTCGGTTTGACCGAATGGGAGGTCCTCGTGACGCGCCTTTCGGTTGCCGGCCACGGGGCGACGATGATGGTCGGCCTCGTTTCTGCCGGCCTCGCCCAGGTCATACCGCAGCCCGCCACGGCGGCTGTCGCCGGCTTCATCTACTTCGCCGTCGCGCTCCCCTGGTTCCTGATCGGGCGGTACCAGGCGAGGCGCGCCCGAGCGCTGGCGAGCGACGCAAAAAGACCCGGGCCGCCGGGCCCGGGTCCGTCAACGGTTCGGCCTGGTTAGACCTTCGCCGGGATCGGCATGATGCCGAGCTGCGTCAGGGTCTCGACCATGTCGAAGTAGAGGCGGCAGTCGACGACGAGCTCATTCTCGATCCGGATGAGCTGCACGCCGTTGCCGGCGACTTTCCGGTTGGTCGGCGCGATCTCGCCCAGCGGGCCGGCGAGGGTGCCGCGGTGCGTACCCTCGAAGGTGTACTCCTGGACGACCCAGGGGCCGCTGACGATCTCGTGATGAACGGTCATGCGCGCATCGGGAAAGCCTTTCAGCCAACCGGCGAAGTAGCCGGCGAAGGCATCCTGGCCGACGAGACGTACGCCGCCCGGGGCGGTAAATCGGAGGTTCGGTGAGACGAGGGCCTTGACGGCGCTCTCGTTGTGCGCGTTGAAGGTGTCGATGAACCTGGTCGCAACGACCTTGGGATCCGTGATAACAACAGCCATGGGAATTCCTTTGAGCCCTTCTAAGACCTCTTGGCCCAGCCGTCGGGCGGACCTCATGTCAAATGCGATAAGGAAGGGCGACCGCAGCCCTCAGCCCCCCGAGGGGTCAGCGGCCGCCCTTCACGCGGCCTCGGCTAGCGAACTGACGCGACGGGCGTCAGAATCTCCGTGAAGTAGATTTCGAAGGCTTCGGTTTTCGCATCGCGGCCGGCAAACTTCTTGATGGCCTCCGTGCGCAGGGAGCTGATTGACGCCTCGCTCTTCTGCAGGTCGTACTCGGTGTCCCAGACCGAACCCGCGAGGGCCATGCCGGACTGGCGGTTAACGTAGAACAGCGCGGTGCGCGCGCCGGACTGCGTCGCGATGATCGGCACGATCTTGTCCTTGAAGGTGTCGACGGCTTCAGAGACGTGCGCCGGGTCGCCATGGACGGTCGTCACACGGGCCCACGCGCCCGCCATCGGTGGCTTGAACCGCTCCAGCAGCGCGACTTCGCACTCATCGTCTTCGATGATGCTGGCGCCGATCTCGCCGAACACTTTGAGGGCCTGGGGGCGCACCTGGCCACGAGCCTCTTTCATCGTCGCCTCGGTCTCCCAGTAGGAAACGGTCAGCGCGTCGCCGGTCTTCCGATTGCCGACGAGCGTCACACCGGTGAACCCCCGTTGCTTCTTGAGCAAGGGCAGGATGTGCTGGGTCCAGACCGTGATGGTCTCGTGGACTCGGTTCGGATCACCCTTGAGACGGACGACGCGGGCGTACGTGGTCGCCTGATTCTGTGCTGCCATGCGA
>DATNMN010000023.1:0-9784 GCA_035602295.1 Candidatus Dormiibacterota bacterium
AGAAAAAACAGCCGGCGGGCTTGGGGCCCTTGATGAATTCCTTACGCCAGGGGGCCCAGAGGTGCTGCATCGGAGGAATGATAGGAGCCAGGCTCGGCGAGCTTGTCGGCGCAGTTATACAAATCCGTGTATACTGGCGCCATGGCGCGGGCGATCGCTGCTCTCGATCCAGCGAGTTCGCTAAACTTGACCCTCGACCCGCGCGTGTGGGGCCGTGGCGCAGCTGGGAGCGCGATTGCATGGCATGCAATAGGTCACGAGTTCGAATCTCGTCGGCTCCACCACTCCTTCACTAACATGGCCAGAACTGTTGCACCCGTCTACGATCCGCAGGCGATCGAGCCCAAGTGGCGCGAGGCCTGGAAGAAGGCCGGCCTGTTTGCGGTCACCGAGGACTCGAGCAAGCCCAAGTTCTACAACCTCGTCATGTTCCCCTACCCCTCGGGTCCCCTGCACATGGGGCATTTCCGCAACTACGTCATCGGGGATGCCTTTGCCCGCTACAAAGTCATGCGGGGCTTCAATGTCTTGAACCCGTTCGGTTGGGACGCCTTCGGTCTGCCGGCGGAGAACGCCGCCATCAAGAGCGGCATCCCGCCTCGGGTCTCCACCGAAGGCAACATCGCGATTTCCAAGCACGAGCTCGACATCATGGGCGTGCTCTATGCCTGGGACCGCGAGGTCACCACCTGCAACGACGACTACTACCAGTGGACCCAATGGCTGTTCTTGAAATTTCTCGAGATGGGCCTCGCGTACAAGCAGAAGGCCTGGGTCAACTGGTGCCCGAAAGACAACACCGTGCTCGCCAACGAGCAGATCGTCAACGGCGTCTGCTGGCGTTGCGGCACCAAGCCGACGAAGAAGCAGCTCGAGCAATGGTTCTTCAAGATCACGGCCTACGCCCAACGGCTGCTCGATGACCTGAGCAAGCTGGATCGCTGGCCAGAGCGCGTCAAGGTGATGCAGGCCAACTGGATCGGCCGAAGTGAGGGCGCGGAGCTCGAGTTCTTTATCGAGCACGATGGCAAGCTCCACGTTTTCACGACCCGGCCCGACACTGTCTTCGGCGCGACCTTCATGGTGGTGGCGCCGGAGCACGAGATCGTCCAGAAGATCGTGACGCCCGATCAGCGGGCCGCCGTCGATGCCTACATTGAGCGCACCAAGACGGAGACCGAGATCGAGCGCCTCTCCACCGAGCACGAAAAGACCGGCGTCTTTTCTGGCGCCTATGCCATCAACCCCTTCACCAAGGAGCGGATCCCCATCTGGATCGCCGACTACGTGCTCGCTACCTACGGCACGGGCGCGATCATGGCCGTGCCCGCCCACGACAGCCGCGACTTTGAGTTCGCCCGCAAGTACAAGCTGCCGATCCGGCGGGTGATTAGCGTGAGTCACGAGGCGTCGAACGAGCCGCTCGACCAGGCGTTCGAGGCCTACGACGGCGTGCTGGTGAACTCCGGGCCGTTCAGCGGGCTCAGCGCCAAGCAAGGGATCGAGCGCATCAGCGCCGAGGCCGAGCGGATGGGCATCGGCCGGGGCACCATCACCTACCGCCTGCGGGACTGGCTGATCTCCCGACAGCGCTACTGGGGGGTGCCGATTCCGATCATCTACTGCCCGGATCACGGCATCGTGCCCGTGCCCAACGACCAGCTGCCCGTGCGACTTCCGGACGAGGTGGAGTTTCGGTCGGACGGCCAGAACCCGCTGCTACACACGCCGTCATTCGTCAACACCACCTGCCCAAAATGCGGCAAGCCGTCACGTCGCGAGACCGACACCGTGGACACCTTTGTCGACTCGTCCTGGTACTTCCTGCGCTACGCCGACCCGCACAACAAGACCATGCCGTTCGACAAGAAGAAGGTGGACTACTGGATGCCGGTCGATCAATACACCGGCGGCATCGAGCACGCGATCCTGCACCTGCTCTACTCGCGGTTCTTCATGAAGGCCCTCTTCGACAAGGGCCTGGTCTCGGTCGACGAACCCTTCGCCGCGCTCTTCACCCAGGGCATGATCCATCGCAACGGGTACGTGATGGCGAAGTCGAAGGGCAACGGCATCACGCCCGACTACATGGTGGAGAAATACGGCGCGGACACGGGTAGGGTCTACGAGCTCTTCATCGGCCCGCCGGACCAGGACGCCGAGTGGAATGACCGCGGCGTCGACGGCGTCGCCCGCTTCCTCCACCGGGTGTGGCGGCTGGTCGTTGGCGAGGAAGACGAGGTGGTTCCCGGGATGGCGCCGGTTTCGAGCGATGACCTCGCCCGCAAGCTGCACGAGACGATCGAGAAGGTGACGCGCGACGTCGAGGCGTTCCACTTCAACACCGCCATGTCGGCGCTGATGGAACTCTCGAATTCGATGCAGGACTACTTGCAGGCCGGCGGCCAGCGCAACGAAGCCTGGGAGGCGGTCTGCCGGGACCTGACCCTGATGCTGGGGCCATTCGCGTCGCACCTCGCCGAGGAAATGTGGCAGCGGCTGGGTGGCGAAGGAATGGTCGTGGCTCAACCATGGCCGCAGGCCGACCCGGCCATCCTCCGCCGCGCCCAGGTCGTCGTCGTGGTCCAGGTCGACGGCAAGGTGCGTGACCGGATCGAGATGCCCGCCGGGATCGACGAGGCGGCAGCGCAGCAGCGCGCGCTCGAAGGCGCGAACGTCCGCCGTGCGATCGGTGACCGCGCCGTTCGTCGGGCGGTGTACGTGCCCGACCGCCTGATCAACCTGGTCACGGGCTAACGCCCGGCATGCCCGTGCGCTTCGTGGATCGCGAGCGCCCATGAGTGTAAGCGTGCGCAAGCACACAGGAATGTTGAGGGCCGGTCTGCTCGGCTGGCTCTATCGCCACGACTGGCAGCTGGCCGCGGTGCTGGCGGTGGCGGTGATCGGCGTGGGGGTTTTTGTCTTATGGCCGCGGCCGGCGCCGGCCGCGACGCCGGCCCCCGTTATCTCAGCGGACCAGGTCGACGCGGCGCAGGAGCGGACCGTGATCGTCTACATCAGTGGGGCGGTGCGCAGTCCCGGCCTTTATACGCTGGCCGCGACCTTGCGCGTCAGCGATGCGATCGTCGTTGCCGGCGGTCTGACTGAAGCCGCTGATCCAAACTGCCTACCCAACCTGGCGGCTCACCTCAAAGACGCCAAACAGATTGCCGTGCCGTTCAGCGGCCACTGCGCGAAAGGCAAGAAGACGAAGGTTGACATCAACACGGCCACGTTCGACCAGTTGCTGCTAGTGCCCGGCATGGACGCGGCGCTCGCCGACGCGATCATCAAATATCGCGAAGACTTCGGCGGCTTTACCGCGCTGACGGAGCTGAAATCGGTAATGGGTTTGGATGCCAACACGTACAAGCAGCTCGCGAAATCGACAATCGTGAACTAGTCGTTCGGGGTGGGCCCTGGTGGGCGGGCGCCGTGGTGCTGACCGGGTGGTGCGCCGGGATCATGGCGGCGGTGCTGCTGAGCCCGCTGACGCCGTGGCTCGTGCTCGCCGCGGTGTCGACGGCCTTGGTCGCTCTGGTCAAACCGCGTCACGCCCTGGTTGTCGGGCTCTGTTTCGCAGCGGTCGTCATGGGCGTGGCTCGCGGCGCGATGGCGACGACGGTTCAGCTACCTCCACGCCTCGCCGGTCAGCTGGTCGCCGTCTCCGGATCGGTCGACGACGACCCTGTCGATCGCAGGGGCGCCCGACGGCTGACCGTGCGACTCGACCACGTGCTGACCGGCGCTGGCGAGATTGCAAGCAGATTGCGGATCGAGGTGGCCGTCTACGGCGCGACGCCGGTTCACTACGGTGACCTGGTTCTGCTGAGCGGCGAGCTCCAGGCCCCGCCTCGCTTCGACCAGTTCGACTACCGCGCCTTCCTGGCGGAGCAGGGGATCGCCGGCGTCATGCCATCGGCGAGGCTGGTGCGAGTCACATCGCACCCTGGCGATCCGCTGCATACGATGCTCTTCGGTCTGCGACACGCGGTGATCAACACCATCGACCGCGCCTTGCCCGAGCCTCAGGCAGCCTTGCTGCTCGGCGTGGTCTTCGGATACCGGGCCGCACTCCCCCGACTGCTCGAGCAACAGATGATCGCCAGCGGACTCATCCATATCGTCGTGATCTCGGGTCTTAAAGTCAGCCTGCTGGCGCGCATCATGCACCAGGCGATCGGCCGGCTGGCACCCGGTGCGGCGCCGCTGATCGCCGTGGGCGCCATGGTCGGGTACGCGCTGCTGGCCGGCGCGTCCGCCGCGGCGCTGCGCGCGGCGGCGATGGGTGTACTGGTCGTGATCGCCGGCCGGTTGCGGCGCGACAGCCACGTCTTTGTCTCGCTGGCGTTGACGGGCGCCCTCATGCTCGGACTGAAACCGGGCTTAGCGCACGACGTGAGCTTTCAACTCTCGTTTGCGGGGACCGCCGGCATTGCGGCGATGACTGACGGCATCGCCGCGCGACTTGGTTGGATACCCGCGGTCCTGCGCGATCCGTTCGCGGCCACCCTCGCGGCCGAAGCCGCGACCTGGCCGCTGATGCTGGCCAACTTTCATCAGCTCTCGATCTTGGCGCCGGCGGCGAATGCGCTCGTTTTGCCACTGTTGCCGGCGATTATGGTCCTCGGCGGCGGTGGGACGTTGCTCGCCGTCGGGCTCGCGGCCGGCGGTTGGCCGCTCATGCAGTCACTGAGCTCGATCATCAGCTGGCCGGCGCTGCAAGCATCGGGAGGGATCGCCAGCTGGTTCCGAATCGTGATCGAGTCCACGGGAGGCCTGCCAGTGGCGGCCGTCGTCACTCCTTACTTTCCGCCTCGATGGCTGGCCGCGGCCGCGATCCTCAACGGCGGCGCGCTCGTGGGCATTAGGCTGCGTCAATTCTTCTGGCGGCGAAAAGTATGGACCGGGCTGGGAGCGGCGGGCCTGATCGCGGTTGCCCTGCTGTTGGTCCGACCGGATGGACGGGTGCACGTCTACGCGCTCGACGTCGGCACCGGTTCGGCCGTCCTGGTGCGGACCGCCAATGGTCACCAAGTCCTTATCGACGCCGGCCCCGACCATGACAGGCTGGCCCAGGCGCTCGGGCGCGCCCTGCCACCAACGGCCCGCACCATCGACTGCTGGCTGATCACTGGGGGTCGGCGCGAGAACATTGGGGCTGCGGCCGCGGTGCTGGGCCGCTTCCAAATCGGCTCGATGATAGTTGTCGATCCTGATCCGTGGAGCGCGATGCTTCGCGCCCTCGTGCAACAGGCGCAAACCGCCGGTATCCCGGTTTCCGAGAATCAACCCGTCGCGCTGGACGGTGTCACCATGAGCCTGGCGAGTGATGGACGCAGCTGGCTGATTGCCGACAGGGATGCGGTCCTCGCCGTGGTCCCACCGCAGACCAGCTGGCAGTCGCTGCCAGCGGGCGTTAAGGGTGCGATCTTCACCGCCGGCGGACCCACCGAGTGGCAGGGACCGGGTCACGGTTTCAGCGTGATCCAGGTGGCGTCGAACAGCCGGCAGGGGCTGCCGGCCAGGTCCGTGCTGCAGGCGCTCACTGGCGCGGGTCTCTACCGCACCGACCGGCTGGGCACCGTTGAGCTGATCGAAGCCGGAGGTGGTTTCAGTTCTCCGCCGTGATCAGCCTGCCGCGAAACTCGTCTGCGCGAGCAATTGATGTCGGCGTCCGCCGATCCTTTGATCGCCGTGCCGCATGTGTGTGAGGCGCTGTTGCTCGACGAACCCGAGCGAGAGGAGAACGTCCAGATAGGCGCTTTCAGACGGCAGTAACAGGGTCTGTTCTGGCGAGGAGTCCACCATCGCATCCTGGATCAGATCCCGAACGGTTTCTGGGCTTGCGGCGGCGCCCGGGCCGATGAGACGGTCTTGCACAAAAAGAAAGCCGTTCAGGCGGCCCGCAGTTTGTCGAGTCACGAGGCGGGAACGACTGTGGCCCCCCATCAGCATATCGAGGAGGCCGGAACGATTCCCGCCAAAGATTTCGGAATCGAGTTCGATCACCTGATCCCTGGTGGTCGCAGCCACCGTCTCGACGGCCGGGTCATGCTGCTCATGCACCGGCGTCCGCGCAAGCCGGACCGTCGATCCAACCGGTTGAAACCCGAGTCGCTCATAGATCGGGCGCCCAAGCTTCGAGGCGTCGAGCGCGACGGTACGGCATCCTTTGGCATACGACCATTTCACAAGGTGCTCGGAGAGCCGGGTCGCATGGCCGCGACCTCGAACCGCCGGGTGCGTCCCGACGAGTCCCATCCAGGAGAAGCTCCCGTAAACAATGCATCCACCCACCGCAACGATCCGATCATCTTCTTCGATCACAAACCAGCCGTCAGGCTGGACCTTCGTGTACAGCTCGAGTTCGTTTCGACGTGAAGGCGAACCGAAAGCCAGCGTCAGGAGCTGATCGACCTTCGTTAGCTCGGACACCGATCCTCGCATGAGCCGAATCATCAGGTACGTGGCACCAAGGGCATAGACTCCTTCCTTATCCTGCGAACAATCGTTCGATGCGACCTAGATGATTCTTTACCGGGCGTAAGCGAGCTGAGTCTCTGCCGTTCTAGAAGGCGACTACCCCGCAAGGAGGACGAATCGTGCGAATTAAAGCGATCGTACTGGGAGCCATTGCCGCGCTGGCGCTGGCGACCCTGACGGCCTACGCCGGAACCACCTCGACTCACCGGGTATCGGGAAGCCTGGTCAGCCTCGTGGCGGCGACGACGACCGTCACAAAGGCGGCGGATCGAGAAGCGGTAGCGGCGGCCGCGCGCACTACGGCAAGCGAGAAGACGACCGAGCCGAGCCAGAAGCCGGTGGTAGCGGTGAAACCGCTCGCGCAGCACGCGCCGGTATCGGCCGCCTGCCAACAGGCGATCGATGTGCTGAAGGCGCTGCGCCAGGCCGATGTGGCCGAAGATAAGGCGGAAAAGGCGCAGCCGCCGTCATCAGCGGCGGGCGACGCGGATCGTACCGAAGACCTCGCCGACGCTCAGCAATGGAAGCAGGCGCTGATGGGGGTGCGGAGCGCGTGCACGCTGCAGCCCACGGCGGCGTGCCAGGCCGCGCTTGCCAGTCTGCAGGCGCTTCTTCCGGCGAACCGTCCCGAAGGGTGGAGAGGCCTGATCAAGTCGCCGAACCAGTTCGATACGGCCGGGCTGGGCGCGGCCTTTGCCGTCGTCAAGGCGGCCTGCGGCGACCGCGACTAACGCGACGTTAACGAAGGGCCCGGGCCACCGGGCCCTTTTCTATTTCCAGGCGTACGGCGTCGACCTCAGCGACGGACCGCAGAACGTGAACGGCCGCAAAGCCCTCGAGGTCGAGCCGGTCGATGTCCCGGATCACGTCGTCAACCTGGCGCCGGATGACAGCCGCAGGGACAGTCCTCGAGCGTGCCCCGTTGCGTGCGAGGCAAACGTCGAGCGGAAGGTTGAAGACGATCGCGACCGCCGGGCGTCCGCCCCGACGGGCATCCACGACTAGCTCCGCCCGCCACATCCAGTCGGTATTGGTGGCATCGACAACCGCCGGGAGGCCGGCACCGAGCCTTGCCTGAACCCGGCGATGCAGCTCGGCGAAAACCAGGTCATCCGGCGTTGGGCCGGTCAGCTCCGCCCGCAAGCCATCCGACGCCACGACGCAAGCGGCGTCGAACTGACGGGCGGCAAACGTCGACTTGCCCGATGCCGCGGCCCCGATCAGCACCACCAGGGCGCCAGCGGGTATGCCAATCCGGCTCGGCCGCGAAGCCATCTGTTGACTCACCTTCCTGATCATGGCAGGAGGAGCTCGGCGGTCGGTGGCAAAAGAAGAGCGACCGGCGATGGAGCCGACCGCTCAAAACCGACTGAGTTCGATCTAGTTGTTTGCGCTCTGTCGGGATTCGGCTTTATTGGGCGCCGGCGTGCCGTCGACATGGAGCAGATTCTCCACACCGGCGACCCCAGGCACTTTCAGGACGGCCTTCTCCACGTAGGCAATCTGGTAGGCGTTCTCAACCTGGCCGCGGATCGTGACGACGCCGGACTCGACGTCGAAATTGATCTCACCCTTCGGTAAGTCGGAATTGCGGAAGACTTCGCTCTCGACCCGGTCGCGCAAGGTGAGGTCATCGGCTGGCCGGGGTCGCATCGAGCGCAGCTGAACCATGCGTTGCGGGAAGGCGGCGGCGCTGGAGCTCGTCCGCGAGCTGATCTGGTTGACCGCGAGCCAGCCGCGGCGCAGCCGGGCCCCGGCCCAATCGCCGACCATCGCGCGCCGCGCGCGGCCTCGCTCCGGATCGAAGAAGTAGACGGCAGCCGCGCCGGCGATGGCGCCGGTCAGGACCGACAGCCGTGTCGGACCGCCCCGTCGGGGCATCCGGTTGCGCGCAAGCCTCGCCTGCTTGCGGATTTGCGTCGAGACCGATTCCTCGGCTGTGGCGCCCAGCTCGCGGGCGGCGTTCCCCGCTCCGCTGCTCAGCTCCTTCGCCGCTCGACCGACACGGTCGGCCACGTCGTCGCGGACCTGCTTGAGGTCAACCTGCTTCAAATCAAGCATCATGTGAGACTCCTTCGGTCGCCGGCTCGGCGACCTCGTTCCTGGTGGCCTGAATGGCACCTCCAGGGGGTGGGCTTAGTCGATCAACGTCAGCCTGTAAGTGTATCACAATTTGATATTATAATTAACAAATTCAGAGAGACGGGTGGAATATGGCTGAGCTAGAGGCGCTACGCGAAGAGCGTCTTCAGCTCCACCGACGCTTCGGCCTTGAGCTGGGCGAGGGTGCAGGACTTCGGCGACTTGTCGGGCCGCCAACGCTTAAAGCCCACCCCATGACGGAAGCGCCCATTCTCGAGTCGATCGAACGCGACCTCGCAGACGAGCTCGGGACGGACCGGTTCCCAGGCCAGGTCGCGGTCCTGCGACCAGCGACTGGGCCCGCCCGGCGCGCGGCCCCCTTCGAAACTGGTCCCACCGCGGAGCGGCTCCAGCATCCCGACCAGTTCGCGACGCTGCGTGTCATCGAAGCCGGAGGTATGGCCGATGTACTCGAGCGTTTTCCCGTTATAGACCCCCAGCAATAACGACCCGATCCGCTTGCCGTCGTTGCCAAAGCGGAAGCCACCCACCACACAGTCGGCGGTCCGCTGCTCTTTGACCTTGATCATGGCGCGCTCGCCCGGTTTGTAGATGCTCTCGAGGCGCTTGGCGACGATGCCGTCGAGCCCGGTGCCGCGATATTCCTTCAGCCAGTTGATGGCGACCTCGCGGTCGCGGGTCGCGGGGCTCAGGTAGATCGACTTCGGCTTGGGTCCGAGCAGTTTCTCGAGCCGCTGGCGCCGCTCCTTCAGCGGCCGGTCCAGCAGGCTCTCGTCGCCGTCGGCCAGCAGGTCGAAGGCGATGTAGGTGGCGGGTTGCTCGGCCGCCAGCATGTTGACCCGGGAGGCCGCTGGGTGGATGCGCAGCGTCATGGCATCGAAGTCGGTGCCGAACCCGGTAAAGATCACGATCTCGCCGTCGAGGACGGCGCGCTTTGGCTTGATGCGCTGGATCGCCGGAACCAGCTCGGGAAAATACCGGGTCAGCGGCTTCTGATTGCGGCTATGAATGATGACCTCATCGCCGTCCTTGAAGGCGACCGCGCGGAAGCCGTCCCACTTGGGCTCGTATTGCCAGGCGTCGCCGCGGGGCAGCTCGGACTGCACCTTGGCTTCCATCGGTGTGAACGGGGGCATGACGCCGAGTTGCACGCCCCATATACTAATTTCGTGCCCAGCTCCCAGCCTGTCGTCCA
>DATNMN010000024.1:0-16308 GCA_035602295.1 Candidatus Dormiibacterota bacterium
CAAGCCGACACGCAACAAGTCGGGAGCGATCGGGGTGACTGCGTTCGAATTGACACGTCAATGGGTACCTGGGAGTGCCGTTGGACGACGTCCCTGGCGGGCGGTCAGATCACGGTCGAGGGGCCATTCAACGACACCTCGAACACGGTTTTGTCGATCACCGGAGGCACCGGCGTGTACAGCCAGGCTCGCGGCCAGATGAAGCTCATTTCGATCAACAACGGGGCCAAGTACCACTTCATCTTCGAGCTGAGCCGAGAGCAATCGGGCAACAACTAGATCGTCGACGCGTCGTCGGGGCTGACCCTGCGTTCAGGGTCGGCCCTGGGTGATGGCGCGCTCGTAATCCGGGAAGTAGCCCGTGATGACCGAGAGCGTGAACTCATGGAGAATCGACTCCTTGGGTTCGCGGTCGAGGAGGAATCGGAAACTCTCCCGGACCAGATCCTCTGCCGAGCGTCCCCGGGCCCACCGCTGGAAGTCATCGGGCGAAACGCGAACCACATGGTGGCTCGTCCCGGTCTCGTCCGAGACGTCGACGGCGCACCGATATCCCTTCCCATCTGCCGTACAGCGCACCTCGACCGGCATGAACTCTAAACTCCCATCATGACAGTGAAATTTGGCGTCTTCGTTCCCCAGGGCTGGCGGATGGACCTAGCGCAGATCAAGGACCCCATCCAGAAGTATGAGGCGATGACGAAAGTGGCTCAGGCCGCCGATCGTGGCCCCTGGGACGCGATCTGGGTCTACGACCATTTCCACACCGTGCCGGAACCAACGCTGGAGGCAACCTTCGAGTGCTGGACGATCACCTCAACGTTGGTGCGCGACACCAAGCGGGTGCGCGTCGGCCAGATGGTCGGGTGCAACGGCTACCGCAACCCCGCGCTCTACGCCAAGATCGCCTCCACCGTCGACGTCGCCAGCCACGGGCGTCTTAATGCCGGCATCGGCGCCGGCTGGTACGAGCACGAATGGCGAGCGTACGGCTACGGCTTCCCGGAGCTCAAAGAGCGGATGGGATTGTTCAAGGAGGCCTGCGAGATCATCCACCGCATGTGGACCGAGGACTATCCCGTCTTCAAGGGCAAGTACTACACGATCGACCGGCCGATCAACGAGCCGAAAGGCGTCCAGAAGCCGCATCCGCCACTCTGGATCGGTGGATCCGGCGAGCGTGTCACGCTCAAGCTGGTGGCGCAGTTTGGGGACGCCTGCAACGTCGGCGGCGATCCTGACACGATCCGCCACAAGCTGGGCGTCCTGCGGCAGCATTGCGAAACGGTCGGCCGCAACTACGACGACATCGTCAAGTCGGCGGAGGCCGAGGTGCTGGTGATCGGCAAGGGCGATGACGCCGAGCGGGCGAGGGCCAGGGCCCGCGGCTACGAGGGGTTCCGCGAGGGGACGCTGGTGGCCGACGCGGACACCGTGGCGGCGCACCTGCGAACCCTGATCGATGCCGGCATCGACTACTTCATCCTCTATATCCCGGGCGTCGCCTACGACCTGGAGCCGCTGCACCGGTTCGAAAGTGAAGTCATTCCTCAGCTCGCTGGCGCGACCGCAGTACACTCGACGACAAGATGACTGTAAGTGAACCGACGGTCTACATCGACTTTCTGTGCCCCTGGGCGTACCGCGGCTCCATGTGGCTGGCCGAGGTCGAGAAAGCTGGGCGGATCCGGCCCACGTTTGCGTTCTTTTCGCTGAGCCAGAACCACCAGGCCCGCGAAGGCTCGCCCAACCCGCCTGTCTGGGAGCGTGACCCGCAGGCGAAAGGTCTACCGGCGTTTCTGGCAGCGACCGCAGCCCGTGCCCAGGGCGACGAGCTCGGTGATCGCTTCCGGCTCGCCCTCCAGCGCGCCCGCCACGAAGACCATTTGACCCTCGATGAGCGTGCGACCCATCGCGTCGTGGCCGAGCGCGCCGGACTGGACGTCGCGCGCTGGGAGAAGGACGTCAAGGCGGCGGATTTCACGACGCTCGCCAAGGAGCACGCGGAGGCGGTGCGGCGTGGCGTGTTCGGTGTGCCGACGCTTACCTGGCTCGAGGGCCGGAGCTACTACCTGAAGATCACAGACCTCATTCCAGCCGACCGCGCAGTCCCCCTCTACGACGCCATCGAAACCGTCCACCGGTTTGGCGAAGTAATCGAGATCAAGACGCCCGAATCGGAAGGCACCCTCGCCGCCTAACGGCCCCCACCCTGCCCTCCCCCAGAGGGGGAGGGAGAAACGCCTTAGTCGACCTCGAACATCACGTCGTCGATGTAGCAGTACATCCAGTCCTCGCCGCGCTCGAGCGACTTGACGATCGGATGGCCGGTGGCGTGGAAGTGTTTCGTGGCGTGCTTGTTTTTCGACGAATCGCAGCAGCCAACGTGGCCGCAGACCTCGCACAAGCGCAAGTGAACCCAGGTATCCCCCATCTTCAGACATTCCTCGCAGCCCTTGGTTTTCGGCCGCGGATTACTGATCAACTCGAGATGCGTGCAGACCTGTGTCGTGGCCAACGTCCTTCCTCCTTTTTTGGCTAAGCCGGCGTCGCGAGCTGGTCGGCGGTCTCAAACTGCCGGTGATAGAGTCGCGCGTATAACCCATTCTGCTTGAGCAGGTCGGCGTGGCGCCCCTGCTCGACCAGCTCGCCGTGATCCATCACCAGAATGATGTCGGCCGCGAGGATGGTCGAGAGCCGGTGCGCAATGACCAGCGACGTGCGCCCCTCGAAGAGCGGTCGCAACGCCACCTGGATCAGGTGTTCGGACTCGGAGTCGAGATTGGACGTTGCCTCGTCCAGGATCAGCACGCGTGGGTTCTTCAGGATGACGCGGGCGATCGCGACCCGCTGCTTCTCACCACCGCTGAGTCGATGGCCGCGCTCCCCGACCACGGTGTCATAGCCCTCAGGCAGTGACGCGATGAAATCGTGGATATAGGCTGCCTTGGCCGCCGCCACCATCTCGGCCTCGGTCGCATCGGGCCTGGCATAGAGAAGGTTGTCGCGGATCGAGGCATGGAAGAGGAACGTGTCCTGGAAGACCATGCCGACCTGGTTGCCGAGTGACTCGAGCGTGAGATCGCGGACGTCGTTGCCGTCCAGCCGAACGGCGCCCAGCTGCGGATCGTAGAAGCGAGGCAGCAGACTGGTGATCGTGGTCTTGCCGGCGCCGGTGGGGCCGACCAGCGCCGCGAGTTGACCTGGCTCGATCGTGAAGGACACGTTCTTAACCGCCGGCCGGTCGCTTAAGCCGTAGCGGAAGGTCACCTGATCGAACTGGACCTGGCCGCGCGCCTGCTCGAGCTGGAGCGCCTGCGGTTTCTGATCGATCGTGACCGGCAGGTCCATGTACTCGAAGATCCGCTGGAAGAGGGCGAGTGAGCCGACGACATTGACCTGCATGTTGGCCAGGGACCCGACCGGCCCATAAAGGCGTCCCAGCAGTACGGTCGCAAAGGTGACCACCGTGCCCAGCGATTCCTGGCCGGTGACCACGAGATAACCGCCGAACAGCCAGAGCACGGCCGGACCAGCGGTTCCGAGCACACCCATCAGCATGAAGAACCAGCGGCCGATCATCGATTGCCGGATGTTGAGCACGCGTAGGTCGTCGTTGAGCCGGCGGAAGCGAAAGGTCTCGGCCGTTTGCCGGACGAATGCCTTGACCAGCTGCATGCCCGAGATCCCGAGCGTCTCCTGCATGTAAGCGGTCATTTCCGAAAGCTTTCCCTGGGTCGCCTTGCGCGCCTGGAAGGTTGCCTTGCCGACCCTAAGGGTCGGCAAGAGGAAGGCGGGCAGCACGACCAGTGCCGCGATCGTCAGCTTCCAGTCGAGTGCAAACATCAGGACGACGGTGCTGGCGAGAATGACGACGTTGTTGACGAGGCTGAAGATGGTGTCGGAGACTACGCTCTGCACCCCGTTGACGTCGTTGCTCAGCCGGGACATCACGTCGCCTGTCCGGGTGGCGGTAAAGAAGGCGATCGATTGCTTGAGCACCCGGTCGAACAGCTGGTTGCGCAGGTCGAACATGATGCTCTGGCTGATCCGGTTGCTGAAGTAGGACTGCAGCACGCCGATCAGCCCTCCGACCACCGACGCGCCGACCAGGATCCCGATCAAGAGAGCGACCGTTGAGAATTGCCCGTGCGGGCCGGTCAGGTAGTTGATCAGGTCGCGGGTGACGATCGCGGGAACCAGCCCGAGCGCCGCGGCGGCGCCGATGCAGGCGAGGACGACCAGCGCGAGACGCCAGTACGGGAGGAAGTAGCTGAAGACGCGCTTGAGGAGCGGCCATTCCACCTTGACCCCGGGTTCCGGCTCGTGAAAGCCGCCGTGCCACCAATACATGCTCGTTAGCCTACCCAGCCAAGACTGGTTTCAACGACCCCTACCCCGGAACTTCTCCGAGGGTCACCGCGACGTCCCTTACCTCGCCCGCCCGGACCACCCCGAACGCGTGGGTTGAGTCCACGTCGAGCCCGCGGACCATGGCGAAGAATCCATCCAGGCGCCCAAAGAGCGGATCGCCGTCCATCGTGACCAGGGTGTCGCCCTGCAGCAGGCCGGCCTTGTCGGCCGGACCATCCGGCTCGACCGTCACCACCAGGAGTCCGGCGTCCTGTCCGAGCCCGAGCGTCTCGCTCAGCCGGACGGGCTGGACGCCGACGCCGAGATAGGCCTGACGGATCCGACCGTGCGTGCGCAGGCTTTCCGCCACGCGCTCGGCGATCTCCACCGGGAGCGCGCAGCTGACGCCGCGCCCGAAGTTCCAGCTGTTGATGCCGATCACGCGGCCCTCCCCATCGATCAGTGGGCCGCCGGAGAACCCAGGCAACAGTTGGGCCGTCGTCTGAATCAACGGCATGACCTGCCCGCCCCGCCAGCTCCGAAACGCGCCCGCGGAGCCGCTGACCACTCCCATGGTGACCTGCTGCTCGCCAATCGTGCCGCCGAGCGCCAGCACGATATGGCCCGTGCGGACATCGGCGGACCGACCCCGTGGAGCAGGTGCGCCTCGCAGGCCCTCGGTTCGTAACAGGGCCAAGTCGGTGGTTCGATCACGGCCAACCACAGACGCCTTGACGGTCGTCGGGGCACCGGTGACGAGGATGGCGTCGTCTGCCTCGATTACGTGATCCGCGGTGAGAACCAGGTTGTCGGCCCAGATGATGCCTGTGGCCGGGCGGCCACCGCGGGCATCGACGCGGACGAGGCTCGGCGCGAGGCCGGCGACGACCTGGGCGATCTCGCGTGACAGATCGGACAGCCTTGTCATGCCCGCACGCTATCGAGCCGATCAGCCCAGCGGGAAGTCAGGCGAGGTGTGCCGCGACTTCTTCGTGGCAATCGGGGCACTCTTCCTCCGGACCGGGGGCATGGTCAGCGTGTTTCGATTCCATCGGATACTGGGCGGCCCGCCACGCAGCCAACCCACCACGGAGCGCCCATGCCTGCCGGCCCTGCTGTCGGAGGAATTGCGCCACACGGGCGCTGGTGCCTTCCTCGGGTCAAGTGCAGTAGGCGATGATCTCGCGGTCGGCGGGCAGCGACTCGAGGTGTCTCAAGATTTCAGACGCCGGACGGGCTCCCTGGAGGCCACGGATGATCGGTTCGGGCGGGACTCGGATCGCTCCCGGGATTCGGTGACTCACGGCCGGATAGACCAGCGAGCTCGTGACATCGAGTGGGACCGCCTCACCCGCGTCGAACTTCGCCTTCGCGGCGGCCGGATCGATCCGCGGCGCGATCATCATCGGCGGGGTTCCGGCGGCAACTCCGGCAGCAGCCACGGCAGCGCCTCGGACATCGGCCGGATGAGCGTGACGTAGTGGGGATGATCGAGCTTGTCGCGCGCCAGGATGGCGAGCGCCGCGGCGAGCAGTGCTCGCTCCGCTTTGTGACCAACATCTCCGTGCTCGGCTTTCCAGTCTTCGAGCGAGGTCCGACCCTCGGTCAGGTCGAGGATGCGCTTGCGCGCGTCGTCCCACTGCGGTCCGCGGTTGCTCTTCTCGAGGGTCCGGAGAGCCGCGCGTTCGGCCTCATGGAAGCGCTCCATGATCCGGGGATCTTCATGGCGGTCCCAGCCCCACGCGGCCCGCTCGATGCCGGCCGGCGAGAGGACCCGCGCGTCGGTCAAAAGCCGATCGAGGCCTTCCTCATGGTCCCGGTAGCCGTACCCTTCAGCGTCTACAGCCATTTCGCTTGCCTAGTGTAGGCGTCGTCGCTCAGACGAGGATCCAGCCGAGGCCGATCGCACGCGCCACCGCTTCCGCGCGCGAGCGCGCGTTCAGTTTGCCGAGCACCGCACCCGCGTGAAATTTCACGGTGTGCTCGCTGATCTGCAGCCGCCCGGCGATCTGCCGATTCGTGAGGCCGCGCGCCATCCACTGGAGAACCTCCAGCTCGCGCGGGGTGAGCGATTCGGTGGGCGCGTTGACGGCCGGTTCGATCCGCTCGTCGTGAGGCAGTAGGGCGGCGATCTCCTGACGCGGGATCGACACCAGTCCGCGGGCGGAGGCCAGTAATGCCGCGGCCAGCGTTTGCGGATCGACGGCGACCGGCAGTAGCGCGGAAGCACCAAAGGCGAGCGCTTGTGCCAGGGCGCCCGACTCGCCCGCTAGAGCGACAATCGGCAATCCCGGCTGCGCCGCCGCCAGCCGGGCGATGGCGTCGAGCTCTTCGAGCTCTCCGTCGCCTACGTCGAGGAGCACGACATCCGGCACCAGTTGGCCCGCGAGTGACGCCGCCTCGGCCGTGCCCGCCGAGCCCACCGTTTTCACCCGCGGCATACCCTCGAGCATCGCCGCGAGTCCGCCGCGGGCCAGGGGATTGGTCGAAACGATCAGCACCCGCAGCTCTGGCGTGCTCATGCTTGCGTCAAAGGATAGGCTGGGGCATCGTCGGCCAGCCAATCTCGAGTTAGAAAGAGCCAGAAGGCGAGACCGGCGTAGCGCCCATACCGCTTGAAGCGTCGCTCGATCGTGCGATCGCTGACCGGACGCTTCTTCCCGAGGAGGCGAGCGTACGTCGGCCTGGTCCAGGAATCGAGGATGAGGCGGTCGTACCGGCCCAGCATCAACATGATGTGCGCGGCGGCATAAGGGCCAACGCCCGGCAGCGCCTGCAGCTGCGCGGCGACCTCGTCGTCGGGCAGCTCGTCGCGCGGGCGTAGCGCGAGGCTCTCGAGCTCGACCCGCCTGGATGCAACGTCTTTGGCCAGCGCGTGGAGGTAGGGACCCCGATACCCGGCGCCCGCAACCTTCTTATAGAAGCGAGCCGGTGCGGCGGCCATCGCCTCCGGTGTGGGAAAGGCTCGTCCATACGGTCCCGTCGGCGGCGCTCCCGGCGCTTTCTCCCCCAGGTGTTCCACCAAGGCGTTGACCATCCGGGTGGTTCCGCCCCATGAGGTATTCGTCGTGCAGATCGTCTTGACCACCTCCTCGAACACGGTCGGACTGCGCACCATCCGGCCGGCTCCGTTCAGAACCCAGGCCAAATCCGGGTCCTCGGCGGCCACGGCGTAGAACGGCGTCAGGTCGAGGTCCAGGCTGAGGACATGGCGGACCTGCGCCATGATGGCGACGCCGACCCGTGGCGTCGGCGCTCGACCGGTGACCGCGATCACTCCATGCCGGGGACGGGCCTGAGATATGACCAAGGTTCGGGCGCCGAAGCCGCTAAGGGGAACGGTGATCTCAAAGGTCCAGGCTTTCTGGTCGAGTCGCATCGGCGGCAGCTCCGCAATCCCATGTGAAAGGAAAACGCGCCGAAGGTCGACGACCTCGCCCGCCGGCCCGACCAGCGGAAACTCGGCCCGCCACGCGGGTGTCATCCCGGAATCGGCCTGGTCCAGATTTGCTTCTCGCCAACCGCTCGGAATCCCAGGCGTGCGTAATAGCCCGGAAGCGACGAATCGCGCGTGCACTGGAGGGTCAGGCGCTCGCATCCGAGCGCGCGGGCCTGCGCGCTCATCGCGAGCGTGAGGGCGGCACCCGCTCCCCGGCGCCGCGCCGACGGGTGCGTGTAAAGGCCGTGGAGGTAGGCGGTCGTACCCTGCTGGAAAAGGCCGACGTGCCCGACCGTCTGCGTGCCGTCATCGGCAAGGTAGTAGCGGTGGGGCGTGTTCGCCGCGCGCCAGCGATAGAGCGCGATCAGCTGCGCCCGCATCGGCTCGGTCCACCCATGTTCCTCGGTGTCTGCATGGATCAGCCTTTCGAAGGCCGCCCACGACTCCTCGCTTTCAACAGGAAGGATCTTGAAGCCCCCACCCTGCCCTCCCCCAGAGGCGGAGGGAGTCGAAGGGAGGGAGACCTGGACCATCGCGACTCGTGTCTCACTGTTGTACCCCGCGCCAACCAACCGGGGATTGAGCGCCGCGATCGTGGCGGGGTCGCGGCTGCTCGCGCGCAACGTGGTCGTCTGCGGAAGCGCTTCCCGCACGACCCGCTCCAGGTCGGCAGCGTCCCAGTTCGGCGCGACGAGGTCCTCGATGCCGTTCAGGAAGAAGAGGTCAGGATACGTTCCATTCCAGACGATTTCGCCGAAGGGCCGGCGAAGACTCTCTCCCCCGGCTCGACCCTGTGCCGCCGCCGCACCGAAGACCTCGTCGGCGAGTGCCTCGAGTTGAACGCTCAGCCGCCCCCACCCCGACCCTCCCCCGCGCGCGGGGGAGGGAGTGATTGCAGGTACTCAAGGGCCGCCAGGTAACCCTCGAAGCCCAGGCCGGAAATCACGCCCTTCGCCGCCGAGGCGGTCACCATTTTGTGCCGCTCCGGCTCGCGGCTGAAGACGTTGGAGATGTGGACCTCGACGACCGGTTTGCCGCAGCCGCGCAGCGCATCAGCGAGCGCCAGGCTGTAGTGCGAAAGTGCGCCTGGATTGATGATGATGGCATCGCCGGGCTCCGTTTCAATCCAATCGATCAGTTGGCCTTCGTGATTCGACTGCCGGAAACGGAGTTCGATGCCCAGCGCTTTGGCGCGGCTCGTGAGCAGCTTCTCGAGGTCGGCGAGCGTCTTCGTCCCGTAAACCTCCGGCTCGCGGCGTCCGAGCGTGCCGAGGTTGGGACCGTTGAGCACCAGGATGTTCATTCGGGGAGCACCTCGGCGAGCGCGGCACGGACGATCGACGGATCGACGCGCTGGCCGTAGTCGGCCCGGCCAATCTCACGCAGCAGCACCCAGCGCTGCTCGCCCGATTGGGATTTCTTGTCGTGGCGCATCGCATCGATCAGCTTCGCATGAGGGACGGCCGGCCGGTCGGCGAGCAGACCAGCATCGTGAAGCAGGGCGTGCTGCGCTGTCACGGTCTCCGGCGCACAGGCGCCGGCCAGCAGGCTGATCCGTGCCGCCACCTCCATCCCCCACGCCACCGCCTGGCCGTGCCGCAACCGGCCGAAGCCGGCCGCGCGTTCCAGGCCATGACCAACCGTGTGCCCGTAGTTGAGGATCGCCCGCTCACCGGTCTCGTTTGGATCGCTCGCCACGACGGCTGCCTTGATGCCGATGGCGCGCGCCACTGCCTCGCGAACCGACGCCGGGTCTCGGCTCAGCACCGCCGGCATTTTGGCGGAAAGCCAATCGGCAAGCGATCCGTCCGCAATCAGGGCGGCCTTGATCACCTCGGCCAGGGCCGCCCGGTACTCCTCGTCCGGGAGGGTTGCCAGGTAATCGAGGTCGCAGAAGATCGCCGACGGCTGATGCACCGAGCCGGCGAGGTTTTTGCCGGCAGGCAGGTTGATCGCGGTTTTACCGCCGATGCTGCTATCGACCATCGCCAGGAGCGTGGTCGGCATTTGCACGTAGCGGATCCCGCGCATCCAGGTGGCAGCCGCGAAGCCGGCCACATCCCCGACGCTGCCGCCGCCCAGGGCAATCAGCGCGCCGCGCCGATCAACGCCGGCGGCCGCCAGAGCCTCGTAGATGCCGGCCAGCACGGCCAGGTCCTTGGCCGGCTCGCCCGCCGGCACGAGGTGCAGCCGTCCGGAAAGGCCTGCGCCCGAAAGAGCATCGATCAGCGGCTGGGCGTGTCGGTCGGCAACTCGCTGGTCGCTCACGATCACGACCTGCCCCGATATCTTCATTCGTTGGAGGGCGGCTGCGACCATTTCGGTTAGATGCGAACCCACGGTGACCTCGTGGGGGGCGCCGGGGACGTCGATCCGGATCCGCTGCAAGCCACTGCCCGACAGCCGGTCGTGAAGTTGCTGTGCGACCTCCGCCGGGCCGATGCCATCGGTCTTGATCACCACGTCCGCCTCGAGGTAGCGGGACAAGCGGCGCGGCAGCAAGGAGGCGATCACCGACGGCGCTCCCGGCTGCAGCATGGGTCGATCCGTTGAACCATTCAGTCGGCGGGCCAGCTCATCCGGCTCGGCCGTCAGCGCGACCACGCAGTTGCCGTCCCGGATCCGCACCCAGTTATCGTCGCGCATCGGCGCGCCGCCCCCGACCGCCACGACCGAGCCGCTCCGTTCGAGGGCCCGTTGAAGGCAACGCGCTTCGCGCTCGCGGAAGCCGGCCTCACCCTCGCTCGAAAAGATCTCGGCAACCGATCGCCCCGCATCGGCCTCGATCACATCGTCGAGGTCGACGAACGGCCGGTCCATCCGTTGCGCCAGTTGCGGACCCACGGTGGACTTTCCGCTTCCCATGAAGCCAACCAGGACGACGTTGTTCAACGACGCATCTCCTGCAGGTAACTCTCCACGTTGCGGTGGAGCTCCCCCATCGAGTCGCTGCCGAACTTCTCGAGCAACACACCGGCGAGGACCAGGGCGACCATCGCTTCGCCGACCACGCCGGCCGCGGGTACCACACAGATGTCGCTGCGTTCGTAGTGGGCGCGCGCCGGCTCCTTGGTCTTCACGTCGACCGTGGCCAGGGGCTTGAGCAGTGTCGAGATTGGCTTCATGTATCCGTGCACGACCACCGGCTCGCCGTTGCTGACGCCGCCGGTCAACCCGCCGGCGCGATTGGTTTCGTGCCTGAGTCGGCGATTGTCGTAGACGGGGATGTCGTGGACCTGCGAGCCCGGCAGGCCTGCCCCCTCCACCCCATCGCCGATCGCGACCGCCTTGCAGGCCGGGATGCTCACGATCGCCTGGGCGAGCAAGCCGTCGAGACGCGTGTCCCACTGGCGGTAGCTGCCGAGGCCAGGCGGCACGCCGTCGGCAATCACCGTGAAGACGCCGCCCAGCGTGTCGCCGCGCTCACGGGCCGCGTCGATGGCCGCAACCATGGCCTCCCCCGCCGCTTCGTCCGGAGTGCGGACCGACGACGCTTCAACCGCGTCCCACGAGATCGACGGCGGCACGGTCGCCTCGATTGCCCCGACGGAGCGCGTGTAGCTGCGCACGTGAATACCGAATTCCTGGAGCAGCAGCTTCGCCACACCGCCGGCTGCCACACGCGCCGCGGTCTCGCGCGCGCTGGCCCGCTCGAGCACGTCGCGGGCGTCATCGGCGCCGTACTTGAGCATGCCGGCCAAATCGGCATGGCCCGGGCGGACCCGCGTGATCGGTTTGCGCTTCACCTCTGCGGCGTCGACCGCCATCACCTGGCGCCAGTTCTCCCAGTCGCGGTTGGCGATCTCGAGCGTGATCGGCGAGCCCAGCGTCAGTCCACCCCGCACCCCGGCCACGATGTGGGCGGTGTCGTGCTCGATCGCCATCCGCCCGCCCCGGCCGTGCCCACCCTGCCGCCGGGTCAGGTCGCGGGCGAGGTCTTTTTCGCGCACGGTCAACCCGGCAGGAACGCCGTCGAGGATGACGGTGAGTCGTTCGCCATGTGATTCGCCAGCGGTCAGCAACCGGAGCGTCATGCGGGCACCGACTCGCGATCGAGGGCCGCCCGCATCACCTCAACGGGCGCGGGACGGCCGGTCCATATCTCAAAGGACGCCGTGCCCTGGTGCAGCAGCATGGCGCGGCCCTCAACCGACCTCCGGCTGCGCAGGTCGAAAAGATGTTGGTCGGGTCGCAGCCAACCGGCGGGCGGAAGGTCCGACGGCGTGGCATTGACGACGAGGTCCACCCTGGCCACCGTTTCCTGGATCTGATTCATGTCGACGGGCCCGCCTCGCTCAATCCCGAGGTCCGTGCATAACCGTCGTGCCTGATCGAGATTCCGTGCGATCACCCAGACCTGGTCGGCGGTGGGCTGCAGCGCGGCGGCCACTGCCCGAGCGGCGCCTCCCGCGCCGATAATCGCGACGCCACGGGGGGAAGGATATTTCTC
Source organism: Candidatus Dormiibacterota bacterium (assembly GCA_035602295.1). Classification (GTDB taxonomy): domain Bacteria; phylum Chloroflexota; class Dormibacteria; order CF-121; family CF-121; genus CF-13. Next base: position 12,243 of record DATNMN010000024.1, read on the forward strand.
CGCCAGCGCACGCAGGAATCCCACAACATCCGTATTCGACCCTTTCAGACGCGCGCCTTGCCGGCTGATGGTATTCACGGCACCCACGCGAGCAGCTTGGGCATCCACGTCGTCGAGTAGAGCCATGACCGCTTCCTTGTGTGGAATGGTGACGTTCGCTCCGAGGATTCGTTCGTCGGAGCGCACCTCCGCGACTGCGCCCGCCAGGCCTGTGGCGTCAATTTCTCGAGGCACGTAGCGACAATCGATGCCGAGTGCGGTAAACGCGGCGTTTTGCATGGCCGGTGAGAGACTGCGCGATACCGGATTCCCCAGCAACAGCACCGTGGAGGTCATCGGGTGAGCTCCCGTAGGTCCGTGAAGAAATTCGGATAAGAGATAGCGACGCAGTCGGCGTCCTCGATCGTGGTCCGACCGGACGCGACCAGTGCCGCCACGGCGAGCGCCATCGCGATCCGATGATCACCGTGCGACTCAACGCTCGCGCCGCGCAGGCTCGCCCGGCCATGAATGCTCACGCCGTCCGCGCGCTCGTCGACGGTCGCGCCCATCCGGCGAAGGCCCTCCGACATGGTCGCCAGCCGATCGCTCTCCTTGACACGAAGCTCCGCGGCGCCTTCGATGACGGTGGTCCCCTCGGCCTGGGTCGCCACGCTGAGCAGCGCGGGGATTTCATCGATCGCAGCCGCCACATCGGCGGCACCGATCGTCACCGCCCGCAAGGGACGACCGGTGACGGTCACGGAACCGAGCGGCTCGATATCAGCGTCAACCGCATCGACATGGATCTCGGCACCCATCGACTGCAGCAGGTGGATGAATGCCGTCCGGCTCGGATTCAGTCCGACCTCGCGAATGGTGACCGACCAGCCCGGTCGCAGCGCCGCGGCCGCCATCCAGAAGGCCGCCGACGAGAAGTCGCCGGGGACCGACAGATTGATTGGGCGCAGCGGTTGATGCGAGGGCCTGATCTCGACGGCGCCCGCCGCCTGGTGGACATCGGTCCCCATGGCGCGCATGAGCCGTTCGGTGTGGTCACGGGTGGCAACGGGTTCCACGACCGTGGTCGGACCACTGGCGGAAAGCCCAGCCAGGAGAAGCGCGCTTTTCACCTGGGCACTCGGCACCGAGAGCACGTGGCGGCGTCCCTGCAGCCGTGTTCCGGTCACCGTCAGCGGAGCGCGGCCCTCGCGCGATTCGATCCTCGCACCCATGGTGCGCAGTGGCTCGACGACCCGCGCCATCGGCCGTCGTTTAAGCGACGCGTCACCGTCCAAGGTCGCTGACACCCAGCTTCCAGCCAGTAAGCCCAGCATCAGGCGCATGGTGGTCCCGGAGTTGGCGCAATCCAGCGCTCCGTGTGGAGGGCTAAACGATCTCCAGCCCCCGCCGTGGACTCGGACCGGGCCGCCGGTACGATCGATGTTGACGCCGAGGCCGCGGAGGCAGGCGACCGTCGCCGCCACGTCCTCACCTTCCGGAAGCCCTTCGATGCGGCTTTCACCTTGCGCCATGGCCGCCAGCATCAAGGCGCGGTGCGCAATCGACTTATCGCCGGGGACGCGCAGCTCACCGGCAACCGTAGTTGCCGGCTCAACGATGTGCGCCGATTCCACGTCAGTGCGCGGCATGCGCGCCCTGCGCAAAGAGCTCGCCGACGCGGTCGCCGCGGTCGATGCGATCGCGGTAATCATGCAGGACCTCCGCGAAGCGATCGATGGCCTCGACGAGGGGGCCGCGGTTGGTCGCCGTGATGTCCTCGTAGAGGGTGGGGTCACCCTCGGCCAGGCGAACCATGCCCCGAAACCCAGGGCCGCCGAGTCGTGGATCCGCAAATGGTCGTACCGTCTGCGCGTACGCAATGCTGAGGGTGAACGCGAGGTGGCTGAGAAACGCCATCTGCCGGTCGTGCGCCTCGGCGGAGAGGATCTGCGGACGCGCGCCGATCGCCCGGACGAGGCGGAACCATTCATCGAACGGGGTGAGCTCCTGCCCATCATTGGGCGTGAACACCCAGGTCTCTCCGCGAAACAGCGTGGCATCGCTCTCGCTCAGCCCGCTCCGCTCCTTGCCGGCAACCGGGTGGCCGCCGAGGAATCGCGTAGGGTCGGGTAGGGACCGCGCCCACTCGAGGACGGGGCGTTTGACGCTCGCCACGTCGGTGACGATTGCCTGTCGCGGAATGTCGGCGGCGAGCTGCTCGAGCACTGATCGGATCTGGTTGATCGGCGTGGCGACCACGACGATGTCGCAATCCGCGAGGTCGCGGAGGTCGGTTGACGCCCGGTCGACCGCGCCACGTTGCTGCGCCGCCAGCACCCCATCTTCGTGATGGGCGACACCGCGGACCTCGATGGACCCGCCCAGGCGGCGCAGGGCCAGGCCGAGAGAGCCCCCGATGAGACCGAGCCCCACGATGCCGACCCGCATCAGGCCACTCCGACGGTCCGGCTCAGTGCTGCGGCGACGGCGTCGACCTGTTGGACCAGGTGGGCGAACGCTTGCGGGGTCAGCGACTGGGCACCGTCGGAAAGCGCGACCTCCGGTTGCGCGTGCACCTCGACCATCAGTCCATCCGCGCCCGCCGCGATTCCGGCCAGTGCCATGGGCGTGACCAGGGAGCGTCGGCCGGTGCCATGGCTCGGGTCCACGATCACCGGAAGGTGGCTCAGCTCCTTGATGAGCGGCACGGCGTTGAGGTCCAGCGTGTTGCGGGTGTAAGTCTCGAAGGTACGAATGCCCCGCTCGCAGAGGATGACATCGTAGTTGCCCTGGCTGAGGATGTACTCGGCCGAAAGCAGCCACTCCTCGATCGTCGCCGACATGCCTCGCTTCAGCAGCACTGGCATGCGCAAGCGACCGACTTCGGAGAGCAGCGGGAAGTTCTGCATGTTGCGGGCCCCGATCTGCAATACGTCGACGATGTCGGCGAGCGTCCCGATGTCCGCCGGCTCCAGGACCTCGCACACCAGGGGCAGGCCGGTCTCGCGTTTCGCCTCACGCAGGATGCTGATGCCGTCGCCGCGTAGTCCCTGGAAGCTGTAGGGCGAAGTACGCGGCTTGAAGACACCGCCGCGGAGCGCGTGGGCCCCCGCCGCCCGTACTTTCCGGCAGGTCTCGAGGTACAGCTCCTCGCCGTCAACCGAGCACGGCCCGGCCACGATCCACGGTCGGTCGCCACCCACCTCGTGGGCACCCACCGTGATGCGGGTATCGCGCGCTCGGAACTCGCGGTTCGACAATTTGAATGGCTTCGTGATGGGTACCACCTCAGCTACGCCCGGGGCCTCGATGAAGAGATCCCGCAGGGCGAATGGATTCGTTCCGATAACGCCGATCACCGTTCGCTCATCGCCGTCGCTCAGGTGGGTTCGGCAACCGTGGGCTTCGACCTGTGAGACTACGGCCGCCACCTGCTCTTTGGTCGCGTCGTGCCGCATCACGATGATCATGCGGTCACCCTCAACATCTGCGCGCCACGCAGGTAGACAAAGCGCATCGCCGATGACGGTCGGTCAGTGTTGACCAGCAGCAGCACCCGGATGCATCGGGGAAGGCTGCGCGGGTTCGAGGCGGGCACGGCCATCTCGTGGGCGCACATCAGGGGCACATCGTCCCAGCCGAACCGCCTGGCCGCCGCCGCCGGGAACTCGGCGGTTAGATCAGGGGTCGTCGTGAACCACGCTGCCGCGATGTCACCAGGCTGCAGCGCGTTCTCGCGTGCGATCTGCGCCAGCAACTCGGTGGTGGCGTCGACGATCGCCCTTTCGGTGTCTTCATCTGTGGTCGTCGCGCCGCGAATGCCTCGAACCGCCATCCTTGTTTGCCTCCTGGGCGCGCCAAGTTAGTTGTCTTTGTGGGGGGAGGCCGGTGAACGGGTGGCGGCGGGAGGGGCGGCGCTAGCCCATCCCGAGCCGGTCCCGTGCCGGCCCGAGGTAGGCGTAAAAGTAAAAGCCCGCGAAGCGAACCCGCCCCGTCATGTGCCCGGCATCGTACAACGGGCACACGGGTTTGGCAAGGGCCGAACGTAACCAGGGGCCGTATTCAGATCCAGGATCTTTCCCCC
>DATNMN010000025.1:0-4745 GCA_035602295.1 Candidatus Dormiibacterota bacterium
AGCACACGTTTGCCGCGCAGCGACTCGGGGATGTTGCCCAGCACGATCTGCTGGGCCAGGCCCTCGGCGATCGCGGTCTTGCCCACGCCCGGCTCGCCGATCAGGGCCGGGTTGTTCTTCGTCCGGCGCGAGAGGATCTGCACCACACGCTCGATCTCGGTCTCACGACCGATGACCGGGTCGAGGGTGTTCTTGGCGGCCAGGTCCGTAAGGTCGCGGCAGAACTGGTCGAGAAGCGGCGTCTTGGACGGCTTCTTCGTGGTCGCGGCCTCTTCGTCGAGCCCGCTCTCGTGCAGCAGGCGATCGATCTCGCCGCGGACCTTCTCGAGGTTGGCGCCCAGGTCTTCGAGGACGTGGGCCGCTATCCCCTCACCTTCGATCAGAAGGCCGAGGAGCAGATGCTCGGTGCCGACGTAGTTGTTGCCCATCCGGCGCGCTTCCTCGAAGGAGATCTCGATAACCTTCTTGACCCGCGAGGTTGGGATGATCTGCTGGATGATGATGCGTTCGTTCCGGCCCAGCACCGACTCGATGGTGGCGCGGACCTTGTTGATTTCGACGCCGAGGTTGTTCAGTACCTTGGCGGCGAGGCCTTCGCCCTCGCGCAGCAACCCAAGGAGCAGATGTTCGGTGCCAATGTATGAGTGGTGCGAGCGCTCGGCCTCTTCCTGGGCCAGCGTCAGGACCTTCTTCGCTCGCTCCGTAAACCGTTCAAAGGGGTACAACCAATATCCTCCGACTGACTTGTTTCCTACCTATTACGATACCCGGAATTTTCAAATGACTTCCCGTTCGGATCTGCGGTTTGCCGCTTGCTAGGACGTTAGGGAGTTACCACTGCTCGGGTAGGTCTAAACAATCGTTCTCGGAAGCATAGCGCAAATTCAGTTTGAATACGCGCTAAATCTAATAATCCCTTAGCTGCGTCGAACGCCAAAACGCCCCTATTCTTGCGGGGCGGCGCTCACCTCGGCGTAGACGCGCTCGCGCTCGGCTTCGGGCACCCGCTCGATCTCGCCGGGGTAATCCGAGACCTCGGACTCTGCCGGCCGGGTGGAGGGATCCTCCGCCTGCTTGAGCGAGAGGCTGATCCGACGCCGGCTCCGATCGGCTTGCAGGACCCGCACCCGCAGGTGCTGGCCGACCTGGACGACGTCCTCCGTGTGCTCGACGTGCTCCCACGCGAGCTCCGAGATGTGGAGCAGGCCCTCGATGCCGTCGCCGATCTGGAGGAAGGCACCGTATTTCTTGATCTTGGTGACCTCGCCCTCGACGATCGCGCCGGGCGGGAACCGCTTCTCGATGTGGTCCCAGGGGTCCTGGCCGAGCTGGCGCAGGCTGAGGGAGATCCGCGAGGTGTCGGGGTCGAGCTTGATGACCTTGACGCGCACATCCTGGCCCACTTGGAGAACGTCGGCGACGTTCGCCACCCGGTCCCAGGAGAGTTCGGAGATGTGGATCAGGCCGTCGGCGGCGCCCAGGTTGACGAAAGCGCCGTAGGTGGTCAGACCTGAAACCTTGCCCTCGATCTCGTCGCCGATCCGCAGCTTCTCGAACAGTTCGCCCCGCTGGCGCGCCCGGTCCTCGTCGAAGGCTGCCTTCTGGCTGACGATCAGCCGGTTGCGCTTGCGGTTGACCTCGAGAATCTTGACGCCGATCCGCTGACCAACCAGCTCCTGGAGGCTCGAGCTGTAGGTGCGAGACACCTGGGAGGTCGGAAGGAAGCCGCGCAGCCCGAGGATGTTGACGATCAGGCCGCCCTTGTTCTGCTCGCGGACTTCGGCGTCCATCATCTCGCCGGTCGCCTGCTGCTCCTGGGCCTTGACCCAGACGGACTCGGCGCGGGCGCGGCGCAAGGACAGCACGACGTTGCCGTCCTCGTTTTCGGGCTGCAGCACGAAGACCTTGATGTGGTCACCAGCGTGGAGGTCGGGCGTTCCCGCCTCACGCGTCCCCAGTTCCCGGCTGGAGATTACCCCCTCAGATTTCGAGCCGACATCGACCAGGACTTCATCGGGATCAACCCGGACGACGACCCCATCGATGATGTCGCCGTGGGCTATGCGCTTACTTGAAGCTTCCTCCTGGTTGAGGAACTCCTCCATCGTCGCGGCGCTTCCGTTCTGCGAGTCGGACGAGTCCTGAGAAAGCTCGAAATCTGACAAACCAGTAGGCCACCACCTTGTGTTATTGGAACTCGTTGGTCGTCAAGTCGTTGGCAAGAGCGCGAGTCACCACGAAGTATAGCAACCACGCGCGATCGTCATCGGCGAAAACGAGATCGCCCATAGACGTCGTCCAAATACTTGCATAGACTTAAAGTGTCATGCTGCACTGGCGGCGCGATAAGACGGCATTCGCGATATCCGGGGGCGGCGCTCGGGGGGCTGCTCAGGTTGGTATGTTGCGCGCCCTGATCGAGCGTGATATCACCCCGGACTTCATCGTTGGCGTCTCGATCGGCGCCTGGAATGGCGCCTGGCTGGCCCACCGCCCCGACCTGGAGTGGGTCAAGAGCCTGGAGGAGGTTTGGCACCAGGTCAGCCGCCGCTCGCTGGACATGGTCTGGTGGCGGGCCGCCCGGAACATGATGCGGCGCAAGCCGTCGCTCTACGAGGGCGGCGGGCTCTCCCGCTTCATCGGCCAGCACCTCCAGGTGTCGAATTTCGAGGACCTCGCGGTGCCGCTCCACACGGTCGCGATCGACCTGACGATGGGCACGAAAGCGGTCTTCTCGCGCGGCCCGCTAGGACCCGCGGTACTGGCCTCGTCCGCGATCCCGGGGGTCTTTCCACCGGTGATGATCGACGGGCGGCAGCATGTGGACGGGGGCCTGGTTGACCCTACCGGGCTGGACACCGCCATCGAGCTGGGCGCCCGCCGGGTCTACGTCCTGGACTCGGGCTACGCCGGCCGGCTACCGACCCCGCTGGGCTCGATGAACGCCATCGTCGACCATACCTTCCAGATCGCCGCCCAGCACCGTACACGTTGGACGATCAAGCAGATGGGCCGAAGCGTCGAGATCATCCACCTGCGCCCGAGCGCCGGGTTTCTGCGCCACTCGATGGACTTCGGCGCCACTAAGGACTACATCGAGGCCGGCTACGGATTCGCGGCCGATATCCTCGATGCGCGGCGCAAGCGGAGCCGGATCCCGGAGCTGGCGCCGATCGCGGCGCCCGTCTTGCAATAGGCGCTAGCGCGAGACGCGGAAGCTGAAGTCGAAGGCCTTGACCGACTGGGTCAGCTGGCTGACCGAGATGTAGTCGACGCCCGCGAGGGCGTAGGCCCGCGCGTTGTCGAGGCCGACCTTGCCGGTAACCTCCACCTTGGCGCGGCCCTGGACCAGTGCGATCGCCTGGCGGACCTGTCCCGGTGGGAAATTCTCGAGTAGCAGGACGTTGACCTTCGCCGTCAGCGCCTGGTCCAGCTCCTGCATGTTGGTCACCGTCAGCTCGATGCGCTTGCCCTGGTGGGCCTTACGCAGTTGGCGGACGACGCTGGGCACGCCCTCGCTCAGGGCCAGGTGGGATTCCGTCACGATGAGGCGGTCCGCGAGCCCCTTATGCAGGCTCACGCCGCCACCGACCTCGACAGCGTACTTCTCGAGGAATCGGAGGCCCGGCGTGGTGCGACGCGTGTCGAGGATGCGGGTCTTGGTGCCCTTGACCGCGTTGGCGAACTTGGCGGTCTGGCTGGCGATCCCCGAGAGATGCTGCAGGAAGTTCAGGGCCGTCCGCTCCGCCCGGAGCACGCTGACCGCCGGGCCGGAGACGCGCGCCACCAGCTGGCCGCCGGCGAGCGCCATGCCGTCGGTCGCGCGTGGCTCGAAGGAGATGCTCTTGTCGACCAGCTCGAACACTCGCTTGAAGATCGGCAAGCCGGCCAGGACACCTTCCTCGTTGGCGATCAGCTTGCCGCGGGCCTTGACCTTTCCGGGGAACAGCGACTCGGTGGTGAGATCGCCGTCACCGACGTCCTCCGCGAGCGCCTCCTTGATCAGCTTGTCGACGGCACTCATCGGGAAGCGCATGGTGATGACGGGAGGGGCGGCGGGGCGCGGCTGGGGAGTCGGGGTCGGGTGCGGGACCGGCGCCGGACGCGGCGGCATGCCGGCCGGCCGGCCGGCGGTCCGCCAGGGCGAGCCGAGGCCGAGGATGGTGGGCCTGGGGAAGGGCATTATGGGCACGCCGGGCGCCAGCGGAGGCTGCACCGGGACCGCCGGGATCGCTGGCGGTGGGGCGACGACCGCGGGCTGGCCGTTATTCGGAAGGCTGCGAGGGGCGACCGACGCCTTGGGGGTCGGCCGCGTCGCGACCACTGGTTTATGGGCCGCCGACGACTCCTTCCGTGCGGAAGACACGAGCTTTGGGCGTGCCGCTTTCACGGTCGGCTTCGCCTTGACCTTTGAAGTTGTTACTCCGCCCTTCGCTTTGGAGCGCCGCTCTGAACTCAGAGGCGCTCAGCTCCCAATACGACGTTATCGATCAATCTGATTGATCCAAGTTTAACAGCGACTGCCAGAACGCTGCCCGGGACGGCGTGCGGGGGCCGGGCGAGCGTCGTTTCGTCCACCACGGCAACGTAGTCGATCGCAAGTCCGGGAGCAACGGCCAGCCGGTCCGTTGCGAGCCGTTCCAGTTCGGCTGGCTTAGTTTCACCCGCAGTGAAGGCCTGTGCCGCCTCCGTCACCGCCTGACGCACGATGGGGGCCAGCTGGCGCTGAGTCGGGTCGAGGAAGG
>DATNMN010000026.1:0-14989 GCA_035602295.1 Candidatus Dormiibacterota bacterium
CGGCAACCGACTCCCCAGCCCTTTCGGGCCGGGCCCTCGGACCTCACGATCCGAGAGTGGGGGCCTTGCGGCTCCCTCGTCGGCGACCTACTAGAGTCGTTTCCTTCTCTAACTGGCTTTCTGACAGGTCGCAGGTGGAACGTTAGCTGCCGGCCGTGAAAGCCGCAATACGGAACCTTTGTTCGCGAACGCCCGCTCGTTTTCAATATCGAACTTTTAGTGAACGAATCGCCCGCCCAGGAGGACCAGCCCCAGGGCAATCAGGACGGCGCCGGCGATGCGCTCTGCCCCTTCGCGCAGGCGCTCGCCGATACGAGCGCCAAGCCTGATACCGACCTGCGTCACGACGAACGTCTGAATGCCGATCAGGACCAGGATGAGGAGGACCGGAAAGTGCAGCAGGCCGATGGTGAAGCCGATTGCCAGCTCATCGATGCTGATGCTGACGCCGAGGCCAAGCACCGCCAGCCCCCGGGTGCGGGCCAGAAGTCCTAGACGCTTCTCTTCATCGTCGGCCTGCGGACGAAGCATGAAGATTCCGAGGCCGATCAAGATCGCGATCGCCAGGTAGTCGGCAGTGTTGCCCACAGCCCGACCGGCCAGGTTGCCGGCGAAGACGCCAATCAGGGGCATGCCCACCTCGAACGCCGTGAAAATCAGGCTGACCCGCGTCCGATCGCGCTCGCTCATGCCGGCCATGCCCAGGGCAGCCGCGATCGCAAATGTATCCAGGCCTAGCGGCACGACCAGGCCGATCAGCGTCAACCACATCCGGCCAAATTACACTTCGTGGGTGACGGCGCTCGACCTGATTCGTGAAAAGCGCGATGGCCACGCGCATACGAACGGCGGCATTCAATTTCTGGTCAGGGGCGCGACCGACGGCAGCATTCCTGACTACCAGCTCGCCGCCTGGTTGATGGCGGTTCGGCTCCGCGGCATGAGCGACGCAGAGACCACGGCCTTGACGCTGGCGATGGCGGCGAGCGGGCGGCAGCTCGACCTCTCGTCGATTCCCGGCCGGAAAGTCGACAAGCACTCGACCGGCGGCGTCGGGGACAAAGCCACGCTGGTGGTTGCGCCCCTGGTCGCGGCCGCCGGCGTGCCGGTCGCCAAGATTTCGGGCCGCGCACTGGGCCACAGCGGCGGAACGCTGGACAAGTTGGAAGCCATTGCTGGTTTTCAGGTCGATCTTCCGACCGATCGTTTCATCGACCAGGTGCGTCGGATCGGCATTGCCATCGCCGGCCAGACAAAAGACATGGTTCCCGCCGATCGCGCCCTGTACGCGCTGCGCGACGCCACGGCCACGGTGGACTCCGTGCCATTGATCGCCAGCAGCGTTATGAGCAAGAAGCTGGCCGCGGGCGCCGACGCGATCCTGCTCGACGTCAAGTGCGGGCGCGGCGCGTTCATCGCCAACGTCGCCGAGGCGGAGGCGCTGGCCCAAGCGCTCGTCCGCATCGGCACCAACGCCGGCCGCGAGACAGTCGCCTACGTCACCGACATGGAGCAGCCGCTGGGGCGTGCGGTCGGCAATGCCCTCGAAGTCAAAGAAGCGATCGACACCCTGGCTGGTCGCGGCCCTGCTGACCTGGAGGCGCTCTCCCTGCGGCTCGGCGCCGAGATGCTGCGCCTCGCCGCCCACCCGCCGGTCGATCTGGGTCGGCTCCTGCGCGATGGGTCTGCGTTACGCAAACTTGCGGAACTCATCGCGGCGCAGGATGGCGACCCGCGTGTGACCGAGGATCCCAGCCGCTTGCCGACGGCGCCCATCCAGCGACCGGTGATCGCCCCGGCCGCGGGTTATGTGGCGCGAGCCGATGCGCTCGAGATCGCGCTGGCCGGCAAGGCGTTGGGCGCCGGCCGCGATCGAAAGGATGCGCCGATCGACCTGGCCGTCGGGGTCGTGCTCGAAAAGAAGATCGGCGACTCGGTCGCTGCCGGCCAGGTCCTGGCGGTGATCCACGCCCGTTCCGCCGACGCTGCCGAGAACGTCATCGAGCGGGTTGCGGCGGCCTTCACCCTCGCTGAGAGCGCTCGGCCCCGATCGCTACTCCTTCGACGCGTCACCGCGTCCAGCATCGAACGGCTGGATTTGTAACAGCGCCAGCTGACGCCGGGAGCCTAGGTAGTCTCGACTCGGGCGTCTCATTCATCCCGCCGCGACGCGTGGGATAACAAGTCGTAACGGGACCTGTAATCATCCGTGGCGCGCTTTGAAGCTGAGGAGCCTTACCGTTTGCGTTATCTGCAGTAGGGAGTAGGCCACTCGGCCGACTGACCAAAGGAAGACGGATGACACCCACCGTGTTAGTTCGGCGCGCGTCTGGCGGGCCAGATCGGCTGGATCGCCGGCGGGTCAGCCGTGGCCAGGGCGTGGCCGAGTTTGCCCTCTGCGCTCCGATCGCCCTGATGGCCCTGCTCGGCATCGTCGAGGCCGGCTTTTTGATGTTTGGCGTCGGCACGGCTGCCTATGCCACCGGGGAGGCCGCACGCGTCGGCTCCGAGGCCGGCAACCAGGCCAACGCCGATTCGCAGGTGATCGGCGTGATCGTCGGCACGGGTATGGGACAGAACGGCGTGGTCAATGTGACCGAGGTCGACATCTATCGCCTGATCGAGGATCCGAACACTGGAAACCTGACGGTCGATTCCACAGGCTGCGGCGGCGGCGGCTGTGTGAACAAGTACGACCTCTTCGGCGCCCCGCTGCTCAGCCCTGAACCATGGGACTCCACCACGCGCGACGTGACCAACGGGTCCAGCGATTTCATGGGCGTGACCATCAAGTACCAGTACAAGTGGAAGTCCGGGGCGCTGATCGCGACCGCACCCCTCAGCCTGTCGGCGAAGTATTACGTGCGGTTGGAGCCGCAGACCTACTGAGACCAATTCCATGTCAAGCACACTCGTCGTAAGCCCAGCGGCGGCGCCCGCTCGTAAGAAGCGGGGGCAGTCGCTTGTGGAGCTCGCGATAACCATTCCCGTCATGTCGATCCTCTTGCTCGGCGGGTTCGATACCACGATGCTGATCTGGGACAAGCTGGTGGCCGGCTATGCCGTCCGCCAGGGAGTGCGGCTGGCCTCCGAACTTGGGGGTCGCCAGACGAACCCAACCGCGACCCAGGCGGCGATCGATCAGAAAATCGTCCGCAATGTCCTGGCGGTGACAAAGACCTGGGGCTATGGCACCCTGATGGAGCTCGACATCTATGGGGCAACCCGCGCTGATGGCGTGATGCAGGCAAGCGACTACCAGGACCAGTTCAACGGCAGCGGAAACCCCCTTCCCAGTGGGCTCCAGACGCTCACGCTGGAGCGACGCTACCAGACCCCACCGGATGAGACCGCGATCGGCATTCGTTTGGTCTGGCAATTCACGGTGCCGGCCGGGTCGTTCGGCAACATGACGTTCACGGAGTACTCGGTCATGCAAGTAGCACCGGTCTTGAACTGATGCGCATCATCATCCGGCGTCCAAAAGCACAGCGCGGCCAGGCGATCGTCCTGATGGCGCTGATGCTCATGTTCGTGCTCGCGGGCGGCGTCGGGCTCGGCGTCGATGCGCTGATCGGCTATGTCCAAAGCCTGGGTGCCGAGCGCGCCGCGGCGGCAGCCGCCCTGGCGGGCGTCGTCTACATGCCGAACCAGTTCAACTCCCCGCCAGGTAACAACGCCACCGACAAGGCGATTGCGATCTCGAAGCGGAACGGCTTCGACCCGGCTGATGTCGCCAATGGTGTGGTCGTGGACCCGGAACGGGTTCCGATCAACGGCAGCAACCCGCCGGCCTACTACGCCAACAAGTTCCAGGTGACGGTCTCGAAGCGAGTCCAGGTTTATTTCATGCAGCTGCTCGGCTTCAATAACTACGTGGTTTCGCGGACCGCCGTCGCCACCTACCTGCCGCCGATCACCCTTGGCCAGCCGGGTGGGCAGATCGGCTCAACGGCCTCGCAGCTTGGGACCGCCAACAACTATTACTTCATGCGCACCGAGGGATGGAACGTCGACCGCCAACAGGGGGACGCGTTCACGCCCAACCCTGGGTTCGAGTTCAACGGGCCGCTCAACCCGCCGTCCAGCGACGTCCACCAGATCAGTGCCACCTCCGGCAACGAACCCGCGGACGCCTCCCTCCCGACACGCGGTGGCTACAACTACCTGATCACCATCCCCTCGACGGGTGGATATATCCAGGTCTACAACGCGGCGTTTGCCCCAGACGGTGGTCCAAACGGCACGTCGGGGCCACACAACAACTGCGACAACTTCCGCGGCTGGACGCCATGCTCGAGCGGAGGCAGCTACTACCTGCACGAGCAGGACAGCGTCACCGACTTCACGAACAAGCAACTTTTCACGGCGAGCCGCTACACGCTCTTCCAGGTGGTCAACCATTTCATCCGGGCAAATGACGTCAAGCTGACCCAGACCACGGTCTACCCCATCGACGCGACCAACTGGAGCTCGAACCCGCCGACGTACAAGAACGTAAACACCGGTACGACCATCACGCAGACGTACGACGTTCCAGGCAACCCGACGAACATGTCGATCTATCACAACTGGATCGACGTGGCGACCTACAACGGCAGCGGCGACAACGGACTGGTCAGCCTCAACCAGTACGGCACCCCGGGGTCCTATCTGACGGGCGGGATGCTGGTGGGTGGCACCTACCGGCTGCGAGTCGACAACCTCGACTACAACGGTGCACCGAGCGGAGCCGGCAGCCAGAACGCCTCCCACAAGGCCTATGCGGTCCGCGTGCTGGACTCTAGCAAGAACCTCTGCACCACGGCCTGCTCGTTGGGGTCATGGAACGACATGTCCTGGTACACCCCGATCGCAACGCAGACCTTCAAGATGCCGCTCTTTCAACTCCCGCCCTATTACGCCGGCAAGACGGTGACGATCGACATCTGGGACCCGGGCGACATCTCGGGCGCGGGCAACGTCTACATCGACATCATTGACCCGGCCACGAACGCGATCGCGACCTCGGCGACCGGGGTCAGGATCTACGACCTGGGCGTCCAGCGCAGCAATGCGGGTACGCTGGTCAGCGCGCCGGGGAACACGCAGGCGACCATTCTGGCGACGAGTGGCAACACCGTTTACTACAACGGGCACTGGCTCCATTTCGAGCTCCCCGTGGCTTCGAACTGGAATCCCGGCAACAACCCCGCCAACTGGTGGTGGTCGCTGCAATACCGAACCAACCTCGCTAATGGCACGGTGGCCATCGACACCGTGACCGTGGCCGTCGGCTTGAAAGGCAACCCGGCGCACCTGCTCCAGGGCTGATCGCCCTTACGGACCGCGTTGCGCCGGCACTTCAGGTGAAGGCGTCTACGTAAGGCCTCTCGCAAGCGCCCGGGTCGATGCTGTCTTAGTGCGAAGCTCGAAATCAGGCCAGTCCACGCTGCTAGTGGCGGGCGCCATCTCGCTAGTGTTCGCCTTTAGCGTGGCGGGGCTGCAGGCGATTGGCCTCGGTCTCCGCTCGATGCAACTGCACGAAGCCGCCGTGGTTGCATCGCGAACCATGGCCCACGGTCTGCGGGTTGGGAATGCCGGCGCCATGCCGTGCTGGCAGGCGAGCGATGGCTTGCTTCGCCCCGCCGCGTACTCCGAAGCCGAGGTCTGTCGCGCGGTCGTCTCAAACCTGGGGGGACTTGATCCCCGACTCGCGTCGGTCCAGGTGAGGCAGGCCGGCATAGATCAAGCCGGTAACCCGACGACATTCACGGTGACCATCAGTTATCGCGAGCCCATCAGCTCAGCGCTGCTGCGCCTGTTCGCTGGCGAAAGCTTCGTCTCGGCCAGCGAAGCTACTTCCTCGGCGCAATAAGCCCGTCCCGCCAATTCCTTCCCTGGTGGGGTTGTAAACTCACGGCGACCATGGGGGAGTTGCAGTACCACATCCGCTGCAAAGCGGGCGACGTCGGCGACGTCGTCCTTCTCCCCGGTGACCCAGGTCGGGTGGAGTCGATCGCCAAGCAGCTCGACCGCCCTCGACTGATCGCGCGTAACCGTGAGTTCACGACCTACACGGGGGAGCTCGCCGGTCGAATGGTCTCCGTCTGCTCGACGGGAATTGGCTCGCCGTCGACGGCCATCGCCGTCGAAGAGCTGGCGGCCATCGGGGCAACGACGTTCATCCGGGTCGGCACGACGGGATCGATCCAGAAGGGCGTGCATTTTTCTGACCTTGTAATCGCCACAGCGGCGGTCCGCGACGAGGGCACCACGCCCAGCTATGTGCCACTGAGTTACCCGGCGGTGGCCGACGTCGAGCTCGCCACCGCCATGGTCGCCGCCGCGCGGGCGGCGAAGCAGGCGGCCCATGCCGGAATTGTCCGAAGCCACGATGCGCTCTATACGGACTTGCATGCCGCCCGCATGCCTCGACGCGAGGAGCTGGAGCTTGCCCTGCAGGTCTGGAGCCGGGCGCACGTGCTTTGCAATGACATGGAGACGTCGACCATCTTCATCATCTGTGCATTGCGAGGTCTCCGGGGCGGATCGGTATTGACCGTGGTCAACGAGCCCGGCGAAGAGGCGATCGACCCGGCGCGGGTGGCGGCGCTCGACCTCACGCCGATGTTCCGCGTCGCGCTCAGCGCCGTCCAGCAGCTGGAGCCGCTGAAGGTCTGAGTATGGAGATCGGCAAAACGCTCAAGGTCCGCAGCAGTCTCGAGTGGCGTCGCTGGCTGGCGAAGCATCACGCCGATAAGAAAGACATCTGGCTCGTCTATTACAAAAAGGCATCCGGCAAGTCGGGGATCAGTTATGAAGAGTCTGTCGTGGAAGGGCTCGCCTACGGTTGGATCGACGGCCTGACCAAGTCGATCGACGATGCGACCTACGCCTGCCGTTTCACGCCCAGGCGCCCCGGCAGCAACTGGTCGGCCTCGAACATCGCCCGCGTCAAGCAGCTCCTGGCCGAGGGCCGCATGGCTGAGCCCGGTCTCGCTACGCTGCCTCCGACAATTTCCCTCCCCCTCCGGGGGAAGGCCAGGGTGGGGGCTAAATGACCCTGCACCTTGTCGAGCATCCACTCGTGGCGCATTACTTGACCCGGCTGCGCGACCGGGAGACGACTCCGGATGAGTTCCGCGAAGCGTCGGACAAGATTATTACCCTGCTGCTCTACGAGGCGACGCGCGACCTGCGCACCCGGACATATCGCATGCAGACGCCATTGGAAGAAACAGATGGCTATGCGATTGGCGACCGGGTCGTTGCGGTGCCGATCCTGCGAGCCGGTCTCGGGCTGGTCGGGCCGGTGCTCGAGCTGTTGCCCCACGTGACCGTTGGCTACATCGGCCTGGAGCGCGATGAGCGAACGGCGGTGGCCTCCCGGTACTACGTCAAGCTGCCGCCCGATATCGCCGGGAAAGCCGTCATGATCCTCGACCCGATGCTGGCCACCGGTGGCACGGCGATCAAAGCCGTCGAGATCATGAAGGAATACCAGCCGGCAAGCGTTCGCCTAGTGTGCGTCGTGGCAGCTCCCGAGGGGATCCAGGCGCTGCAGGCAGCGCATCCCGACGTCCAGATCTTCACGGCGGCACGGGACCGGGAGCTGAACGTCCAGAAATACATCCTGCCCGGGCTCGGCGACTACGGCGATCGCCTCTTCGGTACCTGACAGCCGGCGTCCTGCTCCTGGTCGTCTGCCTGTTGCTCTTGGTGCAGCCGGGCGCCACACGGATCCACCGGCCGGCAGCGACCCCCACGACGAAATGCTCGGTTACATTCCGAATCGGCTTCGTCGCCGACGTTGCCGGCCTGGATTCCCGCGCTGATGCGGCCGGCTGGCGCGGCGTTCGCGACGGTCTTCACGGCCTGCCTTGTACCCACGCGGACGTCGCCGTCCCAAGTCGTCCCGCGGAGTATCGCCAGTTGCTGCAGGGCTATGTCGGATATGACCTTGTCATCGCCAGCAGCTTCCTGCTAACCGACGCTGTCGTCGAGGTCGCCCGGGCCAATCCCGGGACGCGCTTTGTCCTCGTCGACCCGATCGTCGCGCCGGCGCCACAGCCCAACCTGGCGGTTCTTGTCTTTCGCGATGACCAGGCGGCATATCTTGCCGGCGCGCTGGCGGGCATGGTTACAAAATCTGGCGTCATCGCCGGGGTCTACGGACCAGGCGGCGCCGCGGACCAGCGCAATCGCACGGGCTTCGAGCACGGTGCTGCCTATGTCAGGCCTGGCATCCGCGTGCTCGGTGCATATCAACCGGCCGGGGATGGTCTCCCGTACGCCAACCCGGGATGGGGCGCAGCGCAGGCCAGCGCATTCGTCCGTCAAGGCGCTGACGTCATCTTCGGGGCCGGAGGCTCGACCGGAAAGGGGGCGCTGCGGGGCGCGGCGCGAGCCGCCAGCGTCTGCATCGGCGCCGACCAGGAAGCAACGCTCGACCTGACGATTAGCGATTGCCTGCTCGCCAGCGCGGTCAAACATGTGGACCGAGGGGTCGCCCTGATAGTGGCCGATACGGCCGCCGGACGCTGGGCCGGCGGCCTGCGTACCGTCGGTCTTTCGCAGGGCGCAGTCGAGTTCCGTCCCATCCAGCACGCGCTCGCTCCCGGCCAGGTGGATGAGTTGCAGACAATTGCCGGTAAGCTGGCCGCAGGCGCGCAGACGACCGGTGCGTGAGCAGAAAAATTTCCAACAATTAGCTGCTACAATCGCCCGGATCGAGGGGTCTCACTATCACTGAAGGGGATGACGCATGAGGAAGCCACCCGTCCGTTTGCTAAGTCTTGGCGTAGGTGTGATGCTGGCGGTCGTCATGGCCGCATGCGGCAGCAGCACCGGCGGCGCCGGTACGACGCCGACGCCAAAAGTCATCAAGGTCGGCCTCGTGACCGACACCGGCACACTCGCCGACAAGAGCTTCAACCATCTGGCGGGGGTTGGGCTGGCCAATGCGGCATCCACCGGCAATATCTGTGCGAGCCTCTCCTGCAAGGGCCAGCTCGGCATCCAGGGGGATGTCACCGAGTCCCATGCCAACTCCGACTACGTCCCGAACCTACAGAACTACGCCACCCGAGGCTATGACCTCGTGATCGGTGTCGGCTTCCTGATGGCCGAGTCCATCGGCACGGTCTCCGGCAGCTTCCCGAATATTCACTTCGCGATCATCGATGGCGTCGGCACCGACTCGAAGGGGACCGACCTCAAGCATGCCAATGTCGTCGGCCTGCTCTTCAAGGAACAGGAGGCGGGCGCACTGGTCGGAACCATCGCTGGCGTCCTGGAAAAAGACAATTTGGGCGCCAAGAAGAAGAACACGATCGGTTCCATCGGCGGCATCAAGATCCCGCCGGTCGATCATTACATCGCCGGCTATCAGTGGGCGGCCAAGCTGGTCAACCCATCGATCAAAACCCTCAACGGCTACTCGAATAACTTCTCCGACCCGACCAAGTGCGCCGGGATCGCGGCTCAGCAGATCTCCAGCGGAGCGGACATCCTGTTCCAGGTGGCGGGCGGCTGCGGCAACGGCGTCCTCACCGAGGCCGGAAAAGACGGCGTCTGGAGCATCGGCGTCGATGCGGACCAGGGCGCCGTGGACAAGTCTGTCATCGCCAGCGCGCTGAAGCGCGTTGACGTGGCGACCTTCAGCGCCATCAAGGACGTCAAGAACAACGCGTTCAAAGGCGGCGTCACGCTGTTTGGGCTGGCCAACGACGGCGTCGGCTATCAAGCCGATAACGGGACCTTGCCCGCCGACGTGATGACGGCCCTGACGGACATGACGTCAAAGATCAAATCCGGCTCGGTCACCGTACCGGACACGGTTCCGTAGAAATTCGCCAAAACACCCGTTAGAGTGAAGCGGCCAGATGGCCGCAGCAGCTAAGCGAGGCGCCCGGCAGGAGCCGCCGCAGATCGTCAAAAGTCTGCGGGGCATCGGCCGGGCGCTAGCTGTCCCGCTCGGCTCAGTCCTGCTCGCGTTCGCCGCTGGCGCGGTTATCGTCGCCGTCACGGGTGGCGACCCCTTCAAGGCCTACCAGGCGCTGGCCTGTGGGGGCTTTGGGCTCTTCTGCTTCGGCGGCGAGCCGTCGGTACTGCAACTCGCGAATACTTTGGTCTTCCTGACGCCGCTGATCATGACTGGCATCGCCGTCGCGCTGCCGTTCCGGGCGGGCATGTTCAACATCGGCGCCGAGGGGCAACTGATCATGGGCGCCGTCGCGGCGGCCACGGTTGGCATTCACCTGACGGGCTGGCCCGCCTGGGCGCTGCTGCCATTGGTGCTTGTTTGTGGCGCGCTCGGCGGAGCCGCATGGGGTGGGATCGTGGGCGTCCTGAAGGCGACCACCGGCGCCCACGAAGTCGTCACGACCATCATGCTCAATTTCGTCGCCCAGTGGTTCTTGAGGTTCTTGATCATCGGCGGGCCGCTCCAGTTGCCGGGTGGCAGCTCGAAGTCGTCACCGATCGCGAGCTCGGCTCAACTCGCCACCCTGGTCCCGCACGACAGCCGGATCTTCCTGGGACTGCCTGGCGCCGTCTACCGAGCCCATACCGGCCTGTTCATTGCGCTCGTGGCCGCCGCGCTTTTCGCCTTTTTGCTCTGGCGCACAACACTCGGATACGAGATCCGTGCCGTCGGGCAGAGCCAGCGCGCGGCGCGCTATGCCGGGATTAGCGTCCGGCGCACCCTGATCGTCACCATGCTCATCGCCGGTGCATTCGCCGGCCTGGCCGGCGCGGTGCAGATCGCGGGCGTCGATCACAATCTGACGGACCAGTACTTTACCGATACGACCGGCTTTGATGCGATTGCGGTCGCCCTGCTCGGCTTCAATAGCGCGGTCGGCATCATCCTGTCGGCGATCTTGTTTGGCGCCCTGCATGCCGGAGGGTCGGTGATGCAAAGCGACGCCGGGGTGTCCGGGAGCCTCGTTTACGTCCTGCAAGCGTTGATCTTGTTTTCGATCGCAGCCAACTTCCTGCGTTCGGTCAAGCTGCGCCTGCCGGCGCTAGGCCGCGGACCCACCAGTCCGGGAGCCGAAGCTCCGGCGGCGGCCGTCACCGAAGCAGCCGATACGGGACTCGCCGCCGACGACAAGGGCACCGCATGAATTTTTTCCGTGACCTCTTCAGCCTGATGGGGACCTCCGGCCTATGGCACTCGTCGCTGCAGTACGCGGCGCTACTCCTGCTGCCGGCCCTGGGCGGCGTGATTTCGGAAAGATCCGGCGTCGTGAATATTGCGATGGAAGGCATGATGCTGACCGGCGCGTTCTTCGCGGTGGCGATCGATCTCGCCGTCCATAACGTCTTTATTGCCGTGCTGGGCGCCATGATCGCGGGCGGCCTGATGGCAGCAATTCACGCCGTGGTCTCGATCCGTTTTAGGGCTGATCAGATCGTCTCTGGCGTCGCGATCAATATCTTTGCGGGCGGCATTACCGTCTTCTTGATCAATCGCCTTTATGGCCTCTCGGACGTCGGCTACGTACCCTCGCACGATACGCTGCCGAATCTGAAAATTCCGTTGCTGAGCGGCATCCCATTCTTCGGCCGCATTCTCTTTGAACAGAACATCATGGTCTACGTCGCGCTGCTCCTCCTCGTCACCACGCAGGTGGTGCTCTTTCGAACTCGATTGGGCTTGCGTATTCGGTCTGTCGGCGAACACCCGCAGGCTGCCGACACCGCCGGGATCAATGTCTACGTTCTGCGATACGGCGCCGTGATCACGAGCGGCTTGCTCTCCGGGCTAGCTGGGGCGTTTCTTTCCATCGGCCTCGCGAACACGTTTGTACCCGGCATGACGGACGGTCGCGGCTACATCGCCCTGGCGGCCATGATCTTCGGCAAGTGGACGCCGTTCGGCGCCTTCGGCGCGACGCTCATCTTCGGCTTCGGCCAGGCAATCTACGATGCGAACTCGAGCATTCATATCTCGCCATATTTCCTGAGCATGACGCCGTACCTACTGACCTTGGTCGTGCTAGCCGCCGTCGTCCGCCGCAGCAGCCCGCCGGCCGCCGACGGTATCCCCTACGTTCCGGGTGCCGAATGACGGAATCGGGTATCGCCAGCAGTGCGCAGCGCCTCGCCACCGGCGCCGAGCCCCTCGCTGTGGAAATGCGAGGCATCGTCAAGCGCTTCCCCGGTGTCGTCGCCAACGACCACGTCGATCTCCAGGTCCGCCAGGGCGAGATCCTCGCCCTGGTCGGCGAAAACGGCGCCGGCAAGAGCACGCTCATGAATATTCTTTATGGCTTGATTCGCGCTGACGCCGGCGAGATCCTGATCGAGGGCAAGCTGGCGCCGTTGCAGGGCCCACGCGATGCCATCCGGCATGGCATTGGCATGGTGCATCAGCATTTCATGCTGATCCCGGTTTTCACCGTCGGCGAGAACGTCGTCCTGGGCAGCGAACCGGTGCGGCGAGGCGGCTTCTATGACTATGCGAAGGCGCGTGCCGCCATTAGCGATCTGACCCGCCAATACGGCCTGGCACTCGATCCGGACGCCCGCGTGGAAGCTCTCCCCGTCGGTCTCCAGCAACGCGTCGAGATCGTGAAAGTCCTGTACCGTGGCGCCAGGATCCTGATCCTCGACGAGCCAACCGGCGTCCTTACGCCCCAAGAATCGTTGGAACTATTCCGCGTCCTCCGCGGCCTGGTTGAGAGTGGCAAGACGATTATTTTCATCAGCCACAAGCTCAAAGAGGTCCTCGAGATCTCGGACCGGATCACGGTCATGCGTCGCGGCAAAGTCGTCGGTCACCTGA
This sequence comes from Candidatus Dormiibacterota bacterium, assembly GCA_035602295.1. Lineage (GTDB taxonomy): Bacteria > Chloroflexota > Dormibacteria > CF-121 > CF-121 > CF-13. The sequence continues at coordinate 12,776 of DATNMN010000026.1, forward strand.
TAACGAAAGACACGGACGAACAAGAAATCGCCCGCATGATGGTTGGTCGCGATGTCCTGCTCCGGGTCGAGAAGACCCCGGCCAAACCGGGGCCGATCGCGCTCCGCGTCGAGAATCTGTCAGCAAATTCCGACCAGGGCGTGCCGGCATTGCGCGGCGTGTCGTTCGAATTGCACCAGGGCGAGATTCTGGGCATTGCCGGCGTCGAAGGCAACGGACAGAGCGAGCTGGTCGAGACCCTCGCGGGCACCCGCCGGTCCACCGGCGGACAGGTATTTCTTGCCGACCGCGAAGTCAGCAACTTGACCGCGGCCACCATTCGTCTCGCCGGCGTCAGCCACATCCCCGAGGATCGCCGCGGCGCCGGCTTGGTCTTGAACTACTCGGTGGCCGACAACCTGATCCTGGGCCGGCAGCGGACGGCGGTGTTCGCCTGGGACGGGCTGGTCCTACGGCTCAAGGCGATCTTCAACTGGGCGCAGCGATTGATCAAAGAGTTCGACATCCGGACGCCGAGCTCGACGACGCCGGCGAGAACACTGTCCGGCGGCAACCAGCAAAAGATCATCGTCGCCCGGGAGATGGCAACCGAGCCGCGCGTCCTGCTTGCCGCCCAGCCGACGCGTGGCGTGGACATCGGCGCGATTGAGTTCATTCACCGTCGGCTGATTGCCGAACGCGACGGCGGCGCAGCCATCCTGTTGGTATCCGCTGAGCTCGACGAAGTTCGGTCCCTGTCTGATCGAATTGCCGTGATGTACGAAGGCCGGATCGTAAGCGTCGAGCCTCCAGACGCGCCGGAAGAACGCCTGGGCCTGCTGATGACCGGAGGTGGAGCCGGCGATCGGCGTAAGGCTGGCTAGCCGCCACTTTTCCCTCCCCCTAGCCAGGGTCAGGGTGGGGGCCGTCCTCATGCTGCTAGCCGGACTCGTGGCGGCGTGTAGCGGCCCGAGCGCGTCCCCGGACAACGCGAAGACGCACGTGTGCGTCGCGACCAACGCTGACGGGTTGGCTACGCAGACGTTCAATCAACTTGCCATCAGCGGCGCCAAAGGCGCCGGCGCCCAGGTCCAGGTGGTCGCCTCTCATGCCGCCAGCGATTATTTAGCTTCGCTGCAGCACTGCGCCGCCGCGCATCCGGATCTCGTCATTGCGATCTCACCCGATATGGCAACGGCCGTGTGGCGAGCGGCGCAGTTACATCAGACGCAGCGATTTGCCCTCGTTGACGCGGCCCCGATCGACGACAACGGCCAATCCGTCGACCTGGGCAACGTGGCCGACCTGCTGTTCAAGGAACAGGAACCGGGGTACCTGGTTGGCGCGCTCGCCGGCCTGATGGAGAAAGAAAAAGTCGGCAACGCGACCCACAATGTGCTCGGCATCCTGGGCGGCAATCATGGTCCGGCCGTGGACCGATATATTGCGGGCTACATCGCCGGCGCCCGATCGGTAGCCGCGGGCGTGATCGTCAAAACTACCTACTCGGATTCGCAAGACCCCGCGTTCTGCAAGCAGCTCGGCATCAGCCAGATCTCCGGCGGCGCGGATATCGTCTTCGAAGTCACGGGACGGTGCGCCTCGGGCTACATCGACGCCGCCTACGACGCTTCGGCGTATGCGATCGGCTCAAACAATGACGAGGCCTTCCTCAGCCCGGCCGTGATCACCAGTGCGCTGAAGCGCGTCGACCACGTGGTCGCGCTCACCATCCAGCGGCTTCAGAGCGGCCAGTTCCATTCCGGTCAGCAGGTCTTTTCGCTCCAGGACGACGCGACCGGCTTCAGCATGCCCAGCAGCATCGTTCCTCAGGACATCATCAACCAGGTCCTGGATCTGCGGGTCAAGATCCGCAACGGCGCTATAACCCCGCCGGACACGATCCCGCCCGGGGTAGGTTAGATTCGCGTTGCGGCATCGACGAACTCGCGCCGGAGCCGGGTGCGCGTGACCTCATCGGCGAAGCCGCCGTCCAGCGCCTGCAGATTCATCGCCCGAACCTGCTCGGGCGAGCAGCCCAGCACCCGCACGGCCGTCTCGAGTTCCTGCGAGAGGGTGACCGACGACACCGTGGGCGAATCCGTACTGATCGTCACTTTGATACCGGACTCGTAAAAGCGCTTGAGTGGGTGATCCTCGAGACGCCGAACGGCCTTGGTCTGCGCGTTGCTGGTCGGCGCCATATCAAGCTGGATGCCCTGTTCGCGGATCGTC
>DATNMN010000027.1:0-3970 GCA_035602295.1 Candidatus Dormiibacterota bacterium
CCGCGTCCGCACCGCGATGATCTATCCGGCGGTGATCCTGGTGGTCGCCACCGGGGTCGTGATCATCCTGGTGTTCTTCGCGCTCCCCGCCTTCGTCAAGATCTTCGCCGAGTTCCACGTCCAGCTACCGCTCCCGACCAGGATCCTGATCGGCATCGTCGGCTTCACCGGGACCTGGGCGCCGGCGATCGGCGCCGGCATCGCGGCTCTGGTCGGCGGCACCGTCATTGCACTGCGCACGGCACGCGGTGTCTATCTCAAGGACACGCTGTTGCTGAAGATCCCGATCTTTGGGCCGATCGTTCTATCGGCCATCCTCAACCGATTCGCCCGCACCCTCGCCATGGTGCTGAAAGCCGGCGTCCCGCTGGGGCAGACCTTCGACGCAGTGATCGCCGGCACCGGCAACAAAGTCTTCGAGCGCGGACTCACGAGCGTCAAAGAACAGATGACCGGCGGCGAGGGCTTCGCCGGTCCGCTACTTCGTACCCGCCTCTTCCCTCCGATGATGACCCAGATGGTGCGCGTCGGTGAAGAGACCGGAACGCTCGACACCTACCTCGAACAGGCCGCCGACTTTTACGAAGAAGAGCTCGAATACCGGATCCGCGCCATGACCTCGCTAATCGAACCAGTGATGACGGTCGCGGTCGGACTGGTCGTTGGCTTCATCGCCGTCTCATTGATCTCGGCCATGTACGGGCTGGTTGGAGCACTCAAGTGAGGCGCCTGCGCACAGGCTTCACCCTGATCGAGACGATGGTGGCGCTCGGTCTGCTGGGGGTGATCGTCATCGCCGTCTTGAGCGCCTTCTCGAGCGCCGCGCTCGCCGGCTCCCGGCATGCGGTGGACACGACGCTCGACCGCCTGGCCCGCTCCGACGCCGAGTTCATCAAGCGCCAGGGCTACATCCGGAAGCCGCCCCCGGCAGCGACCTATGCCAACCTGGCCGCGCCCGGCTACGTCTTTGCCGTCCAGGTGGTCTACTACTCGCCCGGACCGGTGCCACCCCAGGGCTTCAGCGCGGCAAACCCCGAGCGAGGCCTGCAGCAGATCGTGCTCACCGTGAGGGGCCCGGCCGGAACATCCGAAAAACTGATCTTCTTCAAGGAGGAACCGTGATCGCCCGGCGCCATCGGCAGGCAGGCTTCACCCTGGTCGAGGTGATGGTCGGGGTGATGGTCGGCACCGCTGTTGCGCTCGTCCTGGCGAGCGCGTTCCTCCTCGGGTACCGGACGATCAGCCGGGAGGCCCGCCAGATCGCCGGCGACCAGGCCGTCAGCGGGGCGAGCCTGTCGATGGTCCGTGACCTCACGAGCGCCACCACGATTTCAACCGGCACCATCACCGCCGGCGGCGCCACCTTCCTTACCATCACATACGGATCCGGCCCGGTGACCACCATCCGATACCAGATCGACGCCCGGAACAACTTGATCAGGACGGTGGTGGGTGGCGCGTCGACGGTCGCCGCCCGCGGGATGCAGAGCATCACGATCGCATTCCCCCCGAACCCCCCGTGCTACTACACCCTGACCATCAGACCATCGGCGGTGGGCGCGGCGGCCGTCACCCTGAACATCAGCCGACGCACCGGACCGCAGGGGTGCTTCTAATGCCGTTGCGTGTCCGCCGCCGCCAACGCGGGCAGGCCCTCCTGGTGGTGCTCGTCTTTCTCGCCGCCTTCCTGGTCCTCATCTGGGCATCGCTCAGGCTGGCCAGCGATGCGTTTCTCGGGTTGGGCGCCGTCCGCAGCGATACCCGGATCACATACGCGCTCGACGCCGGCGTTGCTTACGCTCTCGAATACGCGCATCTGACTGGGACGACGTGCGTGGCCGTCAGCCCCCCGGATTTCACCCTCAACTATCCGCCCGCGATCACGGTAAGGGTCCGCCTGACGGTCCCAGTGGGTTGCAGCGCCGCCAACCCGATGTACAGCGTGCTCGTGACTGCGCCTGGGACAACCGCCCGACGCGTGCGCGCACTGATCTATCAAAGCAACACCGGCGTAAACCCCTGGCTCATCCAGTGGGAGGCATACCAGTGACGGCAGTGATCGCGATGGACCTGGGCGCCCACGATTTCAAGCTCGTTCAGCTCGAGGAGGGCCGGCTCACGCGCCACGCTTCGGTGCCACTCTCGGATCCCGGATTCATCGATGGCATCCCCACCCCCGAGTTGAGCGCGACGGTCAAGCGCACACTCCAGTCAGGCGGCTTCACGGCTCAAGTGGTTCGTGTCGCCATCCCGGACAGTGGCATTGCCGTCCGTGACTTCCCACTGCCGGCGGTGGCGCGGCGCGATCTCCGCAGCGCGGTGACCTTCGAAGGGCGGCGGCTCGTCCCGATGAACGCCAGCGACGTCTACTATGCGTGGCACGCCACGAAGACCTCGTACGGGTACGGCGTCTACCTGGTCGCCGCTCGTCGCGACATGGTCGATGCGATCACCGCCATGATTGCCGGGGCTGGGCTCCGACTCGAGCGCATGGACCTCAAGCCACTGGCCCTCGCGCGGGGCGCCGACGTTCGTAATGGTCTCGTGCTCGAGTGGAACGCGACCGAGGCCACGCTGGTGTGGATGGTCGCCGGCCGCCCCCGATTCTTTCGCACCTTCGTGCTCGACGATGATGCCGCTGACGTCGACGCGCAGTTCGACGAGCTGGTGCTGTCGGTCAACGCGCTGGTGAAGTTCATGCGCACCGCCGAGCCGGACGTGGCGATCGGACCGGCAACACCCCTCGTACTTGGCGGACGCTTCGCTTCGATCGACAAGGGGATGGAACGTGCGCGCGAGCGGTTCGAGTTTGCGGTGGCATCTCCAGTCCCGCAGATCCCATGCCCCCCCGACCTCCCATGGCAGGAACACCTCGTCGAGTTGGGCTTGTTGAGGCCCCTGCGCTGGCACGAGCGCCTGACCCCGTCACCAGGAGGTGACAACCGTGTCGCAGCCTGATGACCTGGTCGGCATCGACTTCGCGCCCCCACGGCCGGCCGGGCGCCGGCACATGCGGATTGCCGCCGCGGCGATCGGGGTGCTGCTCATAGCGGTTCTTGTTATTGGCGTGACCCAACTGCTACTGCGCTGAGTGAACTTTTACGAACTCCGCAAGATTGCGCGCTTACGCTCGACCTGACTCAAGGGAGGTATTTACAATTGATGCAGCTTCTCAACTCGGCACGTAGGCGCGCGCGGCGCGGCCAGGGCGGATTCACGCTGGTCGAGCTGCTGGTCGTGATTGCCATCCTCGGCATCCTGGCGGCGATCGTGCTCTTCAACATCTCCGGTGTCAACGCGAACGCAGCGTGCAACGGGATGAGGACCGACGGCGCGACCCTCCAGGGAGCCGCCGACCTCTACTACAACACCTACGGCGTCTACCCGGTCGGGAACGCGGGCGTCGTCCCGCCGGCCGTCCTTCCGGGCGCGGCCGACGTGGTTACGCCCGGCCCCAACACGATGGTGAACCAGGCCGAATTGCTACAGGCCAACCTGCTGCACAGCGCGACGAACAACTGGAACGCGGCGGTGCCGCCCGCGGGCACCGAGCTTTTCACCTACAAGCAGTCGCCACCCCGGGGCAGCGTCCACGGCGCAATCCAGGGCAACCCCTGCGTCTACAACTAAAAACCCGGCCGTTAGGCCGGCGCGCTTTCGCGCGAATCAGGGCCGGCGTCGTATGCGGCCTGTACGCGCACACGAGGCCGTCGTCGTTTCGGCCGAGTGCGCGATGGGCCGCTGGACGACGCACCGGCCCGGTTAAGTCTCTGAACTAACTGAACTTAGCAGGGGCTAGGCGATTTTTGCCTGGTCGCTTTCGACTGCACCCGCGATGCGCTGAGGCAGGGATGAGGTCGCGAAGGCGGCGACCAGCCGCGGATCCCACTGCGTGCCGGAGCCCGCGGCGAGGATCTCGAGGGTCTTGGCGACGGTGTGCTTCGGCCGGTAAGGCCGGTCCGTGATCATG
>DATNMN010000028.1:0-19865 GCA_035602295.1 Candidatus Dormiibacterota bacterium
TTCCAACCTCGAAGACGACGTCCGGCAGTCAATCGCTCGAATCAAGGCCAGCCCGTTCGTTCCCAAGAAGGATCGGGTGCGCGGATTCGTCTACGACGTCAAGACCGGGCGGTTGAACGAAGTCCAGGAGCGGGTGGCAGCAGGCGTCGCCTCGTAGCCCGTCGCTCAGGCGGGTGGTTTGCGTTCGCGTTGCTGACGGAAGAGCGCCGCGATCTCTTTCACGGTCGTCGCGTCCTCCGGCCGCTTGTCGCCGCCCCTGAAGGAAACGACCCGAGGAAACCGAAGCGCAAACCCGGGCTCGTCGCCGGCCATGCCGGCGGTGTGTCTCGGGCTGGGCGTAATTTCGTCCGCCATCACCTCGACGACCACTTCGGGTTCGAGCCATACATCGGGCGTAAGGAGCGAATCCACCCGCGCCGGCCGGTGATCGACCTGTAGCTTGTCGGCGCGCTCGTGGATCTGCCGCCATTCGGCGTCGGACAGGCCGGTCCCGAGCTTGGTGATGGTGGCGAAGCGATCATGTTCGGCGTCGTAGACGCCGGCGAGCAGCGCGCCCACGCCGAACTCCGCCCGCTTGCCCTTCCCAAAGTAATAGCCGAGCAGGACGAGGTCGACCGTGTCGTTGAGCTCACCGCTCGTGTGGCGCTTCAGCTTGACCCAGTTGAAGTTGCGCGCACCAGCCTGGTATTTCGAGTCCGGCCGCTTGACCACGACGCCCTCGAGCCCCTGGCTAATGTTGTCCAGCAGCGTCTTGGTCAGGACCTCGACCGAGTCGGTCTTGATGATCGGCGCCGGCAACAGCACGGTGGATCCGGCGATCACCTCGTCAACCAGCGCGAGCCGCTCCTCGTACGGCTGCTCGGTGAGGTCGCGGCCGTTGCGGTAGAGGATGTCGAAGACGAAGGCTACCAGGGGCAGCTCACGCGCGGCTTGTTCGATGCCATGCTGCCGCCGCCGGCTCGCGGTCAGCTGGAACGGAAGGTATTCCTCCAATTCCTTACTGTACGCGATCGCTTCGCCGTCGAGGATCAGGATCTTGTCCTTCAGCGCCTGTGTGGCCGCGGTGAGCTCGGAGAACATCAGGGTGTAGTCCTCGAGGTTGCGCGAAAAGACGCGCACGGTCGAGCCGTTCTTGTGGATCTGCACCCGGATCCCGTCGTACTTTGGTTGGACGGCGACCAGTCCAAGACGCTTGATGACCGCTTCGGGGTTGGGCAGGCGCTCCGCGAGCTGGCTGCGGATCGGCCGTCCGACCGTAATCTTGAGCGCGTCGACAGCGCTTTCCCCGCCAGACCAAAAGGTCTTCGCGATCATTCCCAGGTCGGATACGCGATTGTAGGCGCCCTCGAGCACCGGCCGCAGTGACTTGTCGCCTTTCTTCGCAAACGACAATGCGTCGAGGACGGTGGGATCGCCAATACCAAGCCGCAGTCGACCGAGGGCGATCCGCACGAGGTGCTTGGCTGATACGGGGTCGACCTGCGTCAGAAGCGCGGCGAAGGAAGAGCGCTTCTTTTCGACCGATCCGGCGCCACTCGCGAGCGCGATCTCCATCAACCGCTCGTGCACCTCGGTAATCGGGAGCGCTGCGTTCGATCCGTGTGCCGAGAGCGTCGCCGCCACTTGCCCCAGGTCGCCGAGCCGGCCAAACAGTTTGGCGACCTCATCCGGAGGCGTCGCGAAAGCCTGCGCGATGGCCGCGATCACCAGCTTCTCGCCAAGGCCGATCTCGACCGGCTCGAAGAAGGGAACCAGCCGGCCCTGGATGAGGTAGGTCAGGGGCTGGATCTCGGCGGGCGAGCTCTTCGTGTAGAGCTCCGCGAGCGTCTTCACGAGCTCGTTCCTACTCGAGGTCGATTCCAGCCGGTCGAGGTAGCCGCTCAGGTCGGAGAAGGTCACGGCCGATCTTCGAGGCGATCGATGAAGGCACGCTGCGCCGGCAACAGCTTGCGACGCGCCAGGTCGAGGTCGAACCATCCCGCCCGATCGACCTCCGGAAACTGCTGCATTCTGCCCGAGCGCGGCGGCCACTCGATCTCGAACGTGTTGCTCGTAATTCGCGTGACGTCGAGGTCGCCCGGCAAAGCCCACGCGTGAACGACCTTGCCGCCCGCCTGCCTCACCTCGCCTAGAGGAGTTGCCTCGCCATTGGGCGCCGCCGTCCCGAGCTCTTCGTGAAATTCGCGCCGTGCCACGTCCATGGCCACTTCATTGTCGGCGAACTCACCTTTCGGGATCGACCAAACACCTTCGTCGCGTTTCTGCCAGAAGGGTCCGCCGGGGTGGACCAGGAGCACCTCCCGCTTCCCGTCCCGCTGCCGGTAGAGAAGGAGGCCGGCGCTCTGAACGCTCAGTGCCCGCCGCCATCCCCAAACGTCTTCTCGCCGGCAGGGATCGGGACCTTGAGCCAGTTCTCGGGCGGGGGCAGAGGACAGCTCCAGGATGGGTCGTATGCGCAATTGGGGTTGTAGGCGTAGTTGAAGTCGATCGTGACGTGGTCTCCGTGAGCGTGCACCTCCAAATAGCGGCCCGCCCCGTAGGTCTCTTTCCCTGAGGTTGCGTCTCGGAATGGGACGAAGAGCTCGTCCGAGTCGTCCGATGCATATAGGACCAATTGCGCAGGCTGATCGTCAACATGGAAGCGCACCAGACCGAAGCGCCGGTAGACTTGTTCCTCGCCGCCGGAGGTCGACATTGGCACCTCACCGGGCTCCACATTGGGATCGACACTCCCGTGAATGACGAGTTGTGGGTTCTCGTCAAAATAGGTCAGCCCATGGAAGGCGCGGCGTTGCTCGGGCGTTAGCGGCGAGTTCGCGTCCTTGGCAAACACCCGGTCCTTCTCTGCACGGAAGCTCTTCAGCTCAGCGTCCTTCATTTCCACGACCATACGCCATCACCGCGCGGACCAGCCGGTCGATAAACAGCTTGCCAGCGTCGCTGCGCCTTAGTCCAACTACACTTAGCGCCTGAGGGATGTACCAGCCCGCCCTGTGGCATGACTACTTCGTGGTGGTTGGCGGAGGCGCGGCGGCGCTGAGCGGGCTGGTGTTCGTCGCGATGACGCTGCACCTCGACGACATTACGAGGGATCCCGTGCATCGGCACCGCGCGCGGACGATTTTGACCGGGTTGACCGCCGTCTTCATCCGCTGCTCCCTGGTGCTCATGGGCGGGCAGAACGGTCAGGCGGTCGCGGTCGAGCTGATCGGCGTGCTGCTCATCGTCGAGGCGATTCTCTACAACAGCATTCGGCAAGCTGCTCGCAGCGCTGACAGTGGCGTTCTGTGGAGGACGATCGGGAGTTTTGCCTGCCTCATCCTGGAGCAGATCGGCGCGCTCATCCTATTTTCTGGGAATCCGACGGGGCTCTACCTCGTGGGGCTCGGCATGATGTCGTCCTTCATCTTCATGGTGACCGGCGCCTGGCTCCTCCTCGTCGGGGTCGGGGCGCAGGAGGCCGCGAGGGCTGCCCGCGCGAAACCTGCGGCGCCTGGCTCAGGTTTCTGAGTCGCCGTTATCCTGCGTCACGTCGGCGACCGTGACCAATAGGTCCCAGGTGTTACGCAGGGACACGACGAGAAGGAAGACGATAGCAATCAGGAGCACGATGAACGCCGCCCGCACCGATGACAGCAGCAGGATGCCGGCAACGATGATGGCGAGATAGCTCACACCGCTCAAGCCGAAACGCAGCGCCACACGCACGCGCTGCATCGCGCTCATCTGGAAGGACCATTCCCCGCTTCGCACGGCGCTTACCAGACTTGGTCCGGCGACGGCCATGCTGACGATGCCGGCGCCGATGAGCTGCAGGCCGGCTGCCGACGGACCCTGGGGAATCACCATGAACAGGGCCACGAAAAGGACCGCGCCAAAGTTGGCCAGGGTCACGCGGGCGAGGCTGCGCACCTCCGATGTCGTGACCACGATCCGCAGGTGCAGCGACAGACCGACGAACAGAAGACCCACCAGGGTTGCCGACGCTGTCCCTGCCAGGATGAAGAAGTCGTGCCAGCCGCTCAGCTCTGCCTGGTACGACATTTGCCAGTAGCTTACGAGCGGACGATGCGGTACCTGACGTGCGTGACGGCCGGCGAGGCGATCACCTTGACGGGTTGAAGCGTTGGATTCCCGACGTTCTCGAGCAGCCGCTCGCCGGCGTTGAGAACGATCGGAACGATGTGAAGGTAGAGCTCGTCGAGCAGCCCCGCCGCCATGAATTGCTGCACCGTGTGCGCCCCGCCTGCGATCGCGATGTCCTTGCCGCCGGCGGCCGTCCGGGCTTGGTCGTGCGCAGACCGGACTCCCGTCGTGACAAAGTTGAAGGTGGTGCCACCCTGCATCGGCTGTGGGTCGCGGGCATGGTGGGTGAGAACAAAGACCGGCACGTGGTAGGGCGGGTCGTCGCCCCACCAGCCTTTCCAATCCTGGTCCCAGGGCCCGTCGCCGCCGCCAAACATCTTCCGACCCATGACGTAGGCGCCGATATTCTGGACGACATCGTCGATTACCTTCGAGTCGGCGTTCCGCGCCCCACCGGTCTGCCCCTGTCGCTCCCGCCAGCTGGCGGTGGCGAAGGCCCACTCGTGCAGGCTCAGACCGCCTTCGCCGAGCGGGTTCTCGAGGCTCTGGTTAGGCCCGGCGACGAAGCCGTCGAGCGAGATCGAAATCTGGCAGGTGACTCTACTCATACCCTTAGGACGTCCGGCGGACGCCAGAATCATCGCCGATACCTCTATCTCTTTGCGGCCGTCGCCTCGAAAGCCGGGATACGATGGATCGATCGCAACCAGGCGGACACCGTCACGTCGAGATCGCGCGCTCGCTGCCTTGAAGGCCAGCGATCGAAAGCTGGCACGCGTCATCGATGCGACGGAGCCGGTCGATAGCAAAGCCTGGCGCAAGGCTCGACCCCTCGGCGATCCCTTCAGCGTGCTCGTCTACTCGATCATCGGCCAGCAAATATCCGGCTACGCGGCGCGTGCGATTGCCGGACGGCTACAGGAGCGCTTCGGCGGGCGGATGCCGTCGCCGGCCGAGCTGCTTACCCTGGATGCCGCCGACTTCAGGGCGATCGGGTTTTCCGGGAGGAAGGTCGAGTACGTTCGCTCCCTGGCCGAGCACATCATTTCCGGCGAGTTACAGGTCGATCACCTGGACAAGCTGTCGGACGACGAGGTCCGTGACCAGATCACCGCCAGCCGAGGACTGGGTCGCTGGACCGCCGACATGTTTCTGCTGATCAACCTCGAGCGGCCCGACATCCTGCCCGTCGGCGACCTCGGCATCCGATCCGCCGTGCAGCGCCTCTACCGGCTCGACCACTTGCCAAGTCCGCGCGAGGTCGACGCCATCGGGGAGAAATGGCGGCCGAATCGCAGCCTGGCGAGCCTCTACCTCTGGGCATCAAGCCGGGCGAGGCCCAAGCCGGCGAAGCGCACGCCAAGCGTGGCCGCACGATAGAGTTTTCACGTGGCCAATGACAATGGCGCCCCCATTCCCATGACCGCGTTCGGCTTTGAGTCCCTCAAGGCCGAGCTGGCCGAGCTGCGCGCACGCCGTCCCGCCCTCGTCGAGGAGGTTGCGTCTGCCCGTTCCCAGGGGGACCTGAGCGAAAACTTCGCCTATCACGACGCCCGGCAGCACCTGGGCATGCTCGACGGTCGTGTGCAAACTATTGAAGCCACCCTGGCGCGTGTGCAGGTCATCAAGGAGAGCGGCACCAAGGGCGTCGCGCGGATCGGCTCGACGGTGGTCGTGCGTGACGAATTCGGCGAGTCAACCTATCAGATCGTGGGCCCGTCCGAGGGGAACATGGCGCGGGGCCTGATGTCGACCGCATCGCCGCTAGGGAGCGCCCTGCTCGATCATCAGGCTGGGGACACCGTGACGTTCAAGACCCCCGGAGGGGAGCGCAAGGCAACGGTCGTCAGCGTCAGCTAATCGGAGTGGTCTGCGGGTGCGCACGATTGCGACGGTGGGCGTCTACCACTCCAGCCTCGACGATTTCCTCCGTAAGTTGAGGCGCCATCGGGCCTCGATGGTGGTCGACGTCCGCCAGCGGCGCGGCGTCCGCGGGCGGGAGTACGCGTGGGCCAACTCGCTCCGGCTGCAGGCGGCGCTCGAGCAGGCTGGAATCACGTACCGGCACCTCCCCGAGCTGGCGCCCACCACGGAGTTACGCCAGCTTCAATACCGAGAGGACGACCGTCTCAAGGTGGGCAAGCGCTCACGCCTCGAGCTGTCCGATGAGTACCGGCGCCGCTACGTCTCAGAGGTGCTCGACCATGTCGATCTGGCCGGAGTTCTCGAAGCCCTGCCAGACGAGGCGACCTCGGCGTTGCTCTGCGTCGAGCGCGAGGCTCGAGCCTGCCACCGCTCGCTGATTGCGGCTCGCCTCCACGCGGAGTTCGGGGTGCCTGTCGTCAATCTCTGACCGGCGCCCGGTCTCAGGCGACGACCTCATCGACGATGGTTTCGATTCCGGCGATATTTTTGACGAGATCCGGAGGAATCCCGTATCGCTCGGCCAGATATGACGGACTCACGTAACTGACTGCGGCGTGCCCACCGTCATCCGAGATGAGCACCTTCAGTGGCAGCTCGAGGGCAACCGACGGCGAAGCCAGCATGAGCGGCGTGCCGCTCTTCGGATTTCCAAAAACCACGACCTGAGTGTCGGGCATGCTCAGGCCGGCCCGCCTGGCCGCGCTACTGTGATCGAACCGGGCGAAGATTTCGAGCTGGCGCCGCTCCAGGGCGCTTTGTAGCCGAGCCAGCGTTTCCGCAAATCCGTACGCGCTTGGACGCGTTACGACGCCCTCGACGACCTTCTTTCCATCGACCATATAGCGATTATCGGTGGCGGGTGCTTAGCTGGCGACCTTCGCCGGTTCCTGAGCCTCGAGCAGCTCGCCCTCGATATTGATCTGGATGTCGTGACTTACCACGAATTTGCCATCCAACACGGCGTCGAACTTCATTCCGTATTCCTGGCGATTGATCTTGGTCTCCGCCGCGAAGGCAATCCGATGGCCCATCGCTGGATCATTGAATTCGCCGTACTTCACCACGTTGAGGCTCACCGGCTTGGTAACGCCTTTGATGGTCAGGTCGCCCGTCATTACGCCCTTGTCCTTGCCTTTCGTCTCGATCTTGGTGCTCTTGAAGGTCATGGTTGGATATTTGTCGACCTCGAGGAAATATGACGCCCGGAGGTCGTTGTCCCGCTGCTCGTTGTGGGTCCGGATGCTTGCGGCATTGATGCTGACGTCGACCTTTGAGCGTTCCGGCTGGTCGGGGTACAGCTCGCCGGTGGCATTCACTTCGGTGAAGTTTCCACGAACCGTCATCATTCCCAGGTGCTTTGCGGAGAACTCGACTTGCAGATGCATCGGATCGAACTTCCAGGTCCCCACTTACTCGCCTCCTCTTAGTCGGTTAGTCTCGCCAACCTATCAGTGTGAGCTTACTTTTTGCAAGTTCCTACCGAGGTTAGCAGGCGGCGCTACACTGGCGGCGTGAACCGCAAGCTGGGGAAGCAGGCGCGGCAATGTGATGAGCGTTTGACGCGAGCCTTCACCCTGCTGGGGAAGCGGTGGTCCGGCGTCATCCTTGGAGTGCTGCTCGAAGGTCCGGCACACTTTGCCGTCCTGGCCCGCACTATTCCAGGCATCAGCGAGCGGATGCTGTCGGATCGCCTCGACGAGCTATCGCACGCCGGCTTGATCGATCGAACGGTGCTCGACGGCCCACCGGTCGGCGTGGTCTACCAATTAACCGAAAGTGGGCACGCCATCGGACCAGGCCTCCTCAAGCTGGGCGAGTGGGCCGAGCGGTATATGGCTCCCCCCCGAAGGCGTAGGGCCCGGCGCTGACTTCCCCGGCCGCCGGTCTGCGAGACTGGCCTGATGGCCGAGCACGAGAAGGGAGGATTCTTGATCCGGAGTTGGCGGCACCTCGAGCGCCCCGTCCAGATCCTGGTCTACGTCTTGATCGCGCTTTCGGCCGTGATGCTCTTTCACCAGAGCGAGTACCTGGTCGTTCACCTCTTCAACGTCTTCCTGCTGTTCGTCTTCGCCGCCATCATCGCCCTGCTCCTCACCCCGGTGATCGACCGGATGGAACAAGTTGCCCTCTTCAAAGGCCGGCGGGTCTTCGCCGTGCTGCTGCTGTACGTGGTCATCATCGGCATCGTCGCCGCATTGATCGTGCTGGTCACCCCGTCGCTGATTGGCCAGGCCAAGCAATTACCGGCATTGGAATCGCGAGCCCTTGCCTTAATCCGCTACCTGCAGAACTCGATCGATAGTACCGGCATCCCGCTCAAGCTGAGCCTGCCGACCAGTACCGGCGGCATCAGCACGGCCATCCTCGGATCGGTCCTCGGCATCCTGAGCGGCACGCTGGGAACGCTGATCAATATCCTCCTCGTGCTGGTGATCTCGATCTACCTGCTGGCCGAAGGCCGTCAGCTGATCGCGAGTATGCGCAAGCTCTTTGTCGGGCACGAAGAGGTCTATGACTTCACCCTGCTCGCCGTTGGCACCACGTTCGGGCAGTACGCCCGGGGTCAGCTGGTCATGTCGCTGGTCATGGGCACCTACACAGGCCTGGCGATGACGATCATCGGTGTTCCTTACGCCGTGGTGCTCGGGATCTTGACGTTTTTCCTCGAGTTCCTGCCCCTGCTCGGCGCCCCGATCGGCATGGGCCTGGCGGTGCTCATTGCCCTCGTCTTCAAGGGGCCGGTGATCGGCCTGCTGGCGCTGGTCGTGGCGGTCGGCGGCCACGCGATCGAGGCCTACATCCTTGGGCCGCGTGTGATGGGTTCCGCCACCCGCATCCATCCATTGGTTGCGATGGCGGCGCTGTTGATCGGCGCGGAATTGGGCGGCATTCTCGGCGCGCTCTTCGGGGTCCCGATCGCCGGCCTCCTCAACGTCTTCCTCGGTGCCGTCTACCGGGCGCAACGCGGCGTGGAGGCTCCCCTCTCCGCCAGCCCATCCGGGGAGGTGCATGCCGAAGCCCTGCCGCGACTGTCAGAGGAGATCAGCGAAGCAGCCGCGGAAGGGCCGCTCGAGGACAAGCCCGTGCCGCACACTGCTGGCGAAGGCTAAGCCGCCAGTGGCCGGGCCGACCGTTTCGACCATTCCGACAGCCAGCCTTCGACCTCGCTCGCCGGCATCGGGCGGCTGAGAAAATAGCCTTGCGCCGTAGAGCAGCCGAGGCGGCGCAGACTCTGCCAGGTGGTCTCATCCTCGACACCCTCGGCAACAACGTCGAGGCCGAGGCCGGCGGCCAGTTCGATGGTGGCTCGGACGATGGCTTCGCTGCCGGTATTCGTCGATAGCTCCCCGACGAAGGAGCGGTCGATCTTGATCTCCTCCACGGGCAGCCGCTGCAGGTAGGCCAGCGAGGAGTATCCGGTGCCGAAGTCGTCGATCGAAAACCCAAATCCGAGCGCTCGCAACTCACTCATGGTCTCGACCACCCGTCCCGGCTCCGTCATGAGGGCGCTCTCGGTGATTTCCAGCTTGATGCTCCGGGCCTCGACGCCGCTGATGGCGACGATGTCTTTCAGCGTCGTCGGAAATCGCGGATCGAGCAGGTTGCGCATCGAGACGTTGACAGCCACCGGGATGGAGATGCCGGACAACCGCCAGTCGACCAGTTGGCCGGCGGCGAGCTCGACCAGGCACGCGGTCAGCGGCTTGATCAAGCCCATGCGCTCCGCCACCGGGATGAACTCACCCGGCGGGATCCAGCCGCGCTGCGCGTGATGCCAGCGGGCCAGGGCCTCGAACCCGGTCACCGTCCCCGTCGCGATCGCGACCTGTGGCTGGTAATAGAGGATGATTTCGCGCCGCGCGATCGCCTGGCGTAGGTCGGCCTGCAGCACCACGCGATTCGGGTCGTACGGGTCGTCCTCAGGGCGGTACACCGCGGCGCTGTTGCCCGAACGTTTCGCCACGTACAGCGCGACATCGGCGCGCTGGAGCAGCGTCTCAGCGGTGGACCCATGCTGGGGAAAGGCCGTAATGCCGATGCTGGCCGTCACCTCGAGCGGATGCCCCTGGATGAGGAAGGGCCGCTCGACGCGGAGCACGGCATCCGCGACTTTCACCGCATGGCCGGCGTCCGCGTCTCGAATCAAGATGCCAAACTCATCGCCGCCAAGTCGCGCGATCAGGTCGCCGGCGTCGAGCTGCTTGCGCAGGCGCGGGGCGATCTGGCCCAGCAGTCCGTCGCCGATCTGGTGGCCGAAGGTGTCATTGATCTCTCTGAAGTTGTCAATGTCGATCAACAGGACCGCGAAGCTGGGCCGCTCGGCGAGGGCCTTCTCGATCTGCTGGCGGAACATCAACCTGTTGGGTAGATCGGTCAAGCCATCGTGCAGCGCCTGGTGCTCCAGCGCCTTTTGCCCCTCCTGCTGGCGGCGTCGCAGCTTAGCTTGTTCGAGCGCGTTCTCGACGGCGGTGCCGAGCCGCCCCAGGCGGTCCTTGAGGACGTAGTCGGCGGCGCCCAACCGCACGGCTGCGACCGCCATGTCTTCGCCGACGGCACCGGAGACCAGGACGAACGGGATCTCCAGCCCGGCCTCCTGCATCAGCTTGAGCGCGCGGAGCGCGTCGAACTGGGGCTGGTGGTAGTCGGCGATGATCAGGTCGAGCTCGGGGTCGAGGTTGGCTTTGAAGCCCTGCTCGTCCTCAACCCGCCGCCAGGTGGGATCGAACCCGGCGCGGCGGAGCTGCCGCAGGGCGAGGTCTGCGTCCTCCGGCCGGTCCTCAAGGATCAGCAAACGCAGGGGCCGACTGCTCATAGGCTCAACCAATTCCAACGGCAGGAGCGGCAATTAGTTGTCGCCGTTCCAGTTCTATTGTCGTGACAGCCGGCAACGTCGTCGATGTCTTAGGTATCGCGAGCACCGTCGCCTTTTGCGTGATCGCCGCGCTGACGATCCGTGACTGGCTCGCGACCAAAGACACCACGCGGATGTACCTGGCGTTGGCCATCGGCTGCCTGGCCGCCGTGTCGCTCCTCGGGCAGTCGGCCAAGCTCCTCGGCAGCTGGTTCGCGGGTGTGAATGCAGTCCTAACCATCACGATCTTCCTCGGCTCCGGCCTTGCCCTGCTGCTCTTTCGGGACAGCGTAATCCCCCTGGCGCGTCGGACCCGGCAGCTCGTCATCCTGGCCGTGTTAGCAACTACCGTGCTGGAGATCGGAGTCGCCCTGGGGGGAACAGGCACTCCGAAGGTGCTTCAGACAATCGGCCTGTTTGCGTTCGTCGTCGTGTGGTGCGGTTGTGTCGGCGAGCCGAGCGTTCGGCTCTGGCTGGCGGCCACCCGCCGGACCGCCGTCCAGCGAGCCAGGATGCGGGCGCTCAGTCTCGGCTATCTCGGGATCATCGCCATCCTGCTGGCCGCGCTCTTTAGCGGCTCGTTCGCTTCGACGCCTGCCGTCCGCATCGCGATTGCGCTAGCCACCCTGGCGATCGTTCCCTTCCTGTACGCCGGCTTCGTGCCGCCAACCTGGCTGCGCCGCGCCTGGCGCGAGACCGAGGAGGCCAAGTTTCGCCAGGCGACCCACGACATCCTGCTCTTCGCGTCCAGCCGCACCACGCTCGCGACCCGGGCACTCGATTGGGCCGTGCGCCTCAGCGGGGCCGACGCCGGATTCTTCCGCTCGGCAGGCACGATCATCGCCACCCTCGAGATGACTGTGGACCAGGCCGCTGTCCTCGAGGCAAGGATCAGCGCGGCTCCCGAACGCCACGTCGTCCCACTCGGCGGGAGGCCGCCCAAGACGGCGATCATCGCCCCGCTCCCCGGAGCCGACGCCGCCATCATCCTGGTCGGAGGCCCTTTCACTCCCGTCTTTGGCACGGACGAACAAGCCTGGCTGCGGCACTACGCGGCGCTGGTTACCACCGGGCTCGACCGCGTCCGGCTCGTGGGTGAATTGGAGGGGAAGGTCAACGAGGTAACCGAACGGACTCGCCAGCTCGAAGCCGCGAACGACGAGCTGGGGGCCTTCTCCTACTCGGTCTCGCACGATCTCCGCGCGCCGCTGCGCGCGGTCAACGGCTATACCAGCATCCTGCTCGAGGACTTCAGCAGTGCCCTCACCGAAGAGGGCCTGGGGTATCTCAAGCGGATCAAGGAGAACGGTGACCACATGGGCCACTTGATCGACGATCTTCTCGCCTTCTCTCGCCTGGGCCGGCAGGCGCTTCGCGTTCAACGGGTGCACACGCGTGGCATCGTCGATCGCGCCCTTGCCCAGCTCGCGCCCATCATTGAGGGCCGCCACATCGACCTGGTCGTTGGCGACCTCCCCGACTGCGATTCCGATCCGGCGCTCCTCGAGCAGGTGTTCATCAACCTCCTCGGTAACGCCTTCAAATACTCGCGGAAGCTAGAGGCCGCCCGCGTTGAGGTTGGTGCCAAGCACGGCGATTCGGATCCCACCGCGATCTACTTCGTCAAAGACAACGGCGCGGGCTTCGATATGCAGTATGCGGACAAGCTCTTCGGGGTTTTCCAACGGCTGCATCGCAACCAGGATTTCGAGGGGACCGGCGTTGGACTGGCGATTGTCCAGCGCATTGTGAACCGGCACGGGGGCCGCGTCTGGGCCCAAGGAAAGGTTAACGAGGGGGCGACGTTTTACTTCACGTTGAGCCCGGGAGGTGCGCAGTGGCAGCAATCGATGGCGGCGTAGACATCCTCATGGTCGAGGACAACCCCGATGACGAGCAGTTGACCCTGCGCGCGCTCAGCAAACATCACCTGACCAACAAGATCCATGTCGTCCGGGATGGGCAGGAAGCGCTCGACTATGTCTTTTGCAAGGGCAAGTATGCGGACCGGCTGATCACCGACCACCCGCACGTGATCCTGCTGGATATCAAGCTGCCCCTCATCGATGGCATCGAGGTCCTGCGCCGGATCAAGGCCGACGACCGCACCAAGACGATCCCGGTCGTCATGCTCACGTCGTCCCACGAGGAGCGTGATCTCGTTGAGACCTACCGCCTGGGCGTCAACAGCTACATCGTCAAGCCGGTCGATTTCGAGCAGTTCACCGAGTCCGCTCGGACCCTGGGCATGTACTGGATGTTGCTGAACCGACCGCCAAAAGCCGCCTGAGGCTTCCTACAGAAACCTGTCGACCATCTCCCGGACACGGCCGTGCTCCGCTGACCAGGCCGTCCAGACGCTGGCGCACCACCGCATGATCGCCTCGTCCCGAGGCGGCCCCGCCTCAACCGCAACGACGTCACGCACCGTTAGCGGCCCAACATCGTTGGGCGGCTCGAATCGCGGCCATTGCTTGGATGCCCTGGCCATCAGCACGTGCATCTTCTGGACCTGGCGGCCGGTGAAGCGTCGTTCGACGGCGAGGTAGAGACCGGTCAGCGCGAACGCGGCTCCGATGGTGGAGGTCGATTGACGAAGATGCTGGGCGCCGTAGGCGTCGACGACGTGCTGGTGGATGAACGCGGAATCGCCGTGGGCGAGCGTGTAGTACGACAGCTCATTCATCAGGTTGCGACACTCGCCGGAGGCATTGGCCCTTCTGTCCGGTTCCAGGCCGAGGCTCGGCCGCTGCAGGCCGCAACCCGGGCAGACGCTCAGTGACGAATCAGACCACGCAGCTCCCACCGCTTCCGGAGACTGAGTCTATCGGCACCAGCCGCGATCAGTTCCCGAGCAGAGACTCCTGGATCGCGTACAGGTGATCCATCAGCCTGACGATGCGGATCCGCGTCCGCACACCATCGAGCTCCTCCGGTGTCACGCCGGCATCGTCGAGCAGCATGCGGACCTGGAGCAGCCGGTTTTCGTACGAGAGTGGAACCCGGTAAACCCGTCTCAGGTTGAGCATCTCCAAGTCGTTGATCAACTGATCGATCACCGCCATGGGACGCCCGAGCCGCCAGCGTCGCGCCGTGTCCACCTCGTGCTTTCGCTGGGCGGCGCGGATCTCGGCATTGGCTTGAGCCATGAACCCAACGGTCATCACTGCCATCGTGATTTCGATTTTGCCGGGCAGCGCCCATGAGGACACCGCTCTTCGGAGGCATGCGATGCCCCTACCAACGGGGGCTCGACGTCTCACTCAAAAGTACTAGGGCCGGCTAACTGTTGGTGCCGGTGCACGGTAGGATGAACCGCGTGGAGGCCACCTCGCGCACTGTTTCGCCGACTGAGCTCGAGAGTGAGCTCGAGCAGCATCGCGGCGAGCTCACCGCCTATTGCTACCGCATGTTGGGCTCGCCCTTCGAGGCGGAGGACGCGGTGCAGGAAACGCTGCTGCGAGCGTGGCGAGGGCTGGAGCGCTTCGAGGGCCGGGCGGCCCTGCGCTCCTGGCTCTATCGGATCGCGACCAACGTCTGCCTCGACATGCTCGAGGGACGCAACCGGCGGGCGCGGCCGATGGACCTGGGACCCGCTCGCGCTCCGGTGGAGTCGAACCTGAACACGCTCCCGGAAGCGACCTGGCTCCAGCCGATCCCGGACAGCCTCCTTGCCGCGGAGGGTGATCCGGCGGAGCTCGCGGTGACGCGCGAGACCATCAGGCTCGCCTTCGTGGCCGCGTTGCAGCACCTCCCTCCCCGGCAGCGAGCGGCACTGATCCTGTGCGAGGTGTTGCGATGGAAGGCCAAGGAGGTCGCCGAACTCCTCGGCATGACCGTGGCATCGGTCAACAGCGCGCTGCAGCGGGCCCGGGCGACGCTTGAGGCCAGCGGCGTCAGCTCGTACGACCCGGCGCCTCCGATGGATTCAGCGCGCCAGGAACTCCTCGCACGCTACGTCCGGGCCTTCGAAAGCTACGACCTCAGCGCACTGACTGCGCTGATCAAGGAGGACGCTCGTCAGTCGATGCCGCCGTACGACCTCTGGCTCAGCGGTCGCGAGGACATCCTCGCCTGGTGGTTCGGGCCGGGTATCGGCTGCCGTGGCTCGCGGCTGGTGCCAACCGTCGGGGCAAACGGCCGCGTGGCGTTCGGGCAGTACAAGCCGAGCGTGTCGGGCAGCGGCCACGACCCCTGGGCGCTGATCGTCCTCGAGCTCGGCGCCAACCAGATCGAGGAGTTCACGTTCTTCCTCGACACCCAAGCGCTCTTTCCGCTATTTGGTCTACCGTCTCATCTCGACGCGCAACCTTAGTCGGGCAGGACGGCGTCCAACCCCATGAAGGTAAGCAGCTCACGGAGCTCTTCCGACGCGCCCCGCAGCCGGACCTGACAGTCGTGACGGCGGGCCACCAGCTGCAGCCGCGCCAGGGCGTCGACGGTTACCGCGTCGGGGTTGATGCCCCGTACGTTGATGACAAAGGTGATCGCGCTGCCCTCTGGTGTGGGCATCGTATGTCCATCTAGGTAGACGCCCGGACCATGGAAAACTCATCGGACAGGCTGCGCCGTGGCTGGCTTGGCGCCATCCTTTTATTCGTGATGGCGGTGAGTTCGACATGCGCCTCGCCCTCAGCGAGGCCGTCCCCGTCGCCAAGCCCGTCACCGACCGCGACCGCGAGCCCCCCGCTCGCCTGTGCTGATCGAGTCTTTGCGGCCATGACCTCGGATCAGCGGATCGGTCAACTGTTCGAGCTCGGCCTCGCTGATGACCGCCTCGGCCCCACGGAAATCAACCTGATCCAGACGGATCACATCGGTTCGGTCTGGTTTGTCGCCACCAGTACCGCAGGCGTCGCGGGGATCCAGGCGGTGACCTCGGCGGTGCAGGCGCAGGTTTCCAGCAGAGCGACCGCGAATGTCCGGTTCTTCATCGCGGCCAACCAGGAAGGCGGCGTGATCCAGGCGATGCAAGGACCGGGTTTTTCCCGTATTCCCGCGGCGGTCGTCCAGGGCACATCGACCCCAGCCGCCCTGCAGAGCCAGGCCACCACCTGGGGTCAGGAGCTTCGCTCGGCGGGAATCAACTTCAACTACGCCCCCGTGATGGATGTGGTCCCGCCCGGCACGGACGCGCAGAACCAGCCGATCGGCGCGCTGCAGCGGGAGTACGGGCACGACCCGGCGACCGTCGGCAGCCACGGTGTCGCCTTCCTCACTGGGATGCACCTGTCCGGGATCGCGGTTTCTCTCAAGCACTTCCCCGGCCTCGGTCGCGTCGCGGGCAATACTGACTTCACGACGGCGACCGACACTACGACGACCGGGTCCGATCCCTACCTCCAATCCTTCAAGGATGGGATCGCCGCGAATGCCGACTTCGTGATGGTGGCGCTGGCTCGCTACACGCAGATCGATCCCAACCACCTGGCCGCCTTTTCCCCGGTCGTCATCACCCAGATGCTCCGGAACGCACTAGGCTTTGGTGGCGTCATCATCTCCGACGACCTCGGCGACACGGTGGCGGTTGCGAGCATCCCGCCGGCGACCCGCGCCATCGACTTCCTGTCGGCCGGCGGCGACATGATCATCTCGAAGACGGTCGCCCCGGCCGATGCCATGGTGCAGGCGATCAGGGCGCAAGTCGCTAAGGACGCGAGCTTTCGCCAGCGGGTCGACGACGCGGCACTTCGGGTCCTGAAGGCGAAGCAGGCCTTCGGCCTCCTTCCCTGCTGAGGGCCGATGAGTTTTCCGCCGACCGCCGTCTCATCACATGTGAAGAAGACAATTCCGATCGTGAGCGGCACCCAGCGGCAGGTCCAGGATGCGATCGACCAACTCGTCGAAACGGGAGCCGAGCGGGGCATCCAGGTGGCCGCCTACCGGGGCGGCGAGCTGGTCGTCGATGCGGTCGCGGGCATCGCCGACCCGGCAACTGGGCGTCTCGTCACCTCGAGCACGCCCTTCTATAACTTCTCGATCGGCAAAGGCGCCGCGTCCACGATTGCGCACATGCTCGTGGACCGCGGGTTGCTCGGCTACGACACGCCGGTAGTGGACCTCTGGCCCGAGTTTGGCGCCCACGGCAAGCTTCGACTTGACCATCGCACCGGCATTCCGAACGAAATTCGCCTCCACGGCGTGCCGGGGCTCTACTCCGGTACCCTCGATGGATGGACGAGCCGGATCGCCGGTCCGCTGAAGCCGCCGCGGTCGCGCCCCCAAAGCCGGCTGAACGAGCCCCCGGTCGCCGGGAGCTCAAACCACCTGAGTGGTTCGAGGAACGGCTCGGGGCGTGGGTGCGGCGGATGGGGCTCGGCGCGTGGACGATTCGCGCCACATACAAGCCCAAACTACGGGGCGCGGAAGGCTACGCGGAGATCAGCCCCTCATTCCTGGAAGCGGAGCTCCAGTTTCGGCAGGATGTGCTCGTCGACCGCGGCGATGTCGTCATCGTCCACGAGCTGACGCACATCCTGACGGATGAGTGGGCCAGGTCCATGGAGCAGGTCGTGCACGACATGGTGCCCAGGAGGCTCCAGCGGGAGGCGCGGACGTACCTGCGCCAGCACGAAGAGTCAGTCGTGGAAGCGATCGCGCACGCCCTGGTGCGAACCGCGGAACAGCAGGACTCAACACCTGCTAATAAGGGTCAGCGAATAGTCGGGGTGTGAGCTTCGGGCGCAGTCAACGCTTTGTAGGCGATCTCCATGGCTCGCGCGAGGCGCTTCGATGCGGTGAATCGGCCTTCGGCGATAACGTCGGGGAACAGGTCCAGCTCGCGGACCTTATCCATGATCGCGTGCGTGCTGATGCTAGCCCGTTCGTGTTCCATACCCATATAACTCGGTCCTCGACGCGTCCATGTGAAGCCGGGCAAAGTCGTGTGATTTGACCACGTGGAGTGCGATTACGAGGCGGTGAGCACCACGCCAACCCGACGGGTTGGCCCCACGCCGGCCTGTGTCCGACCGACCGCACTCGCGATCTCATCCAGGTCCTCCGGCTCGAGCGTCAAGGTTCCGGCAGCGATCCATCCGTCCACCTGCTCTGGCGAGCGAGCCCCGACAATCGCGCCACTGACGCCGGGCCAGCTCAGCGTCCACGCAATCGCCACCGCCGAGACCGAAACCCCATGTCGTGAGGCGATCGGCCGAAGCGCGTCGCGCAATGCCAGATTTCGGCTGACCAACGGTTCCTTGAATTCGGGATTGCGACGGCGCCAGTCACCGGTGTCCATTCGCTCAACCCGCTCCCGGCTGAATGTATCGGTCAGGATGCCGGATTGCATCGGGCTGTAGACGATGACTCCGGTTCCGTGCGCAGCACCCCAGGGGATGACATCCGCGCCGGACTGGCGATGGATCAACGAGAACGGCGGTTGAAGCGAATCGACGTGACGAACGCGCTCAGCGCGCTCGAGCAGTCCCACGCCGAAGTTCGAGACGCCGCCGGCACGGACTTTGCCCTCCTGGATCAGACGCGCCATCTCCCCCCACGACTCCTCAACCGGGGTTCCGATGTTGTCCGGCCAGTGGAACTGATACAGATCGATACGGTCGACGCCCAGGCGCCGCAGCGAAGCCTCGACCTCTTTGCGAATGGATTCCGGTCGCAAGTTGTGCTGCGGCTCCGCGAAGGGCTGGGCTGGATCCCCGACCTGTCCACCCTTGGTGAAGACGAACGGACGGTCGGCGGCCGGGATCTCGCGCAATGCCCGTCCAACGACCTCCTCGGAATGACCGAGTCCATAGACGGCCGCGGTGTCGACCCAGTTGATGCCAGACGCGACTGCGTGCTTGATGGCCGTGATCGAATCGCTGTCGTCCTGGCTTCCCCACCCATAAGCCCATCCACCACCGCCGATGGCCCACGCGCCGAAGCCGACCTGAGTGATCTCTAGACCGCTCGTCCCAAGCGGGCGTGTTAACAACTGCATCAGGCAACCTCCTTTGACTGCCGCGCCAATGTCGGGTCCGATGCATACGCCTTGACGATGGCCGAGATGTCCAGGTCGGGTGCCTCGGACTCAACGCTTGCGACCAACTCGCGGGTCAGAGACGTGAGTGGTACAGGGGAAGGCACCGCCGACCGGTAGAGGGCCAGGGCCAGGTCAAGGTCCTTGAGCAGGTCGCGCATCGCGAACATGGTCGGCTCGTGAACGTGCTTGACGAAACCAGCTTCCCGAAGCTTGAGCCCGGGCCAGATCCGCGCGAGCACGGTCACGACCTCCTCCGGGTCGAGCCCATGGGCGGCTCCGGCGGCAATCAGTTCCGCCGCGCCCGTGCTGACGATGCCGAGGAAGCTGTTGGCCACCAGCTTCAGCGCTGCCGCGCTGCCGAGATCACCAACGTAATGGACCTCGCCGAGTTGCTCCAGAACCGGCCGCGCCGCCTCCAGGTCTTCGACCAGGGCTGCCCCAGCCAGAATGAACAGCGATCCGCTGTTTACCGCTGGCGTACTGCCAATCACGGGAGCCTCGATCAGCCGGGCGCCACTCAGTTCAGCTCCGCGTGCCAGTTCTTGCGCGATGCCAGGCCCAGTCGTGCTCATGTCCACGATCGTTTTGTTGGACGAAGCCTCGAACACACCGTTTTGGCCGAAGTAGACGTCCCGCACGGCTTGCGGCCCGGTCACCATGCTGACGACAACGTCCGCGCCCTGGGCGGCATCAGCGGGAGAATCGGCGACGGGGCCGACGCCCAGGGCTTCCGCCTTACTCTTGGTTCGGTCCCAGACCGAAACTTCAAAGCCGCCCTTCTTCAACCGGCGTGCGATCGCGCCGCCCATCTTTCCGGTCCCGAGTACAGCTACCCTGGTGGTCATTGGTCAACCTCCTGTTCTCGTGTTGCCGCCATCACGTGAGGGCTTTCGCGTTGCCTCTAACCAAGATGCGGCAGGCAGAGATTCGGAACATCCCCCTCCCATCGAGCACAACCCCCTACATTTGGGGGACCCGAGTGGATGAGTTTCGAACTCTAGCTTGCAGGCGAAGGGGAGC
>DATNMN010000029.1:0-6205 GCA_035602295.1 Candidatus Dormiibacterota bacterium
GGTCGAGCGGCCACACCGTCGCCACGGAAATATCCCCTTATGAAGTTTCTCGAATACCAGGTCAAGGAGCGATTCCGGGCGGCCGGGATTCCCGTCCCCGACGGGCGCCTGGCTCGGACCCCGGATGAGGCGGCGCTGGCCGCCGGCGCACTTGGCCCGATCGCCGTCAAGGCGCAGGTCCCGGTCGGCGGACGGGGGAAGGCGGGTGGGATCAAGCTCGCCAAGACCGCGGCGGATGCCAAGCGTGTCGCCGGCGAGATTCTTGGGATGACGATCAAGGGCTACATCGTCAGGGAGGTCTGGTGCGAGACCGCCCAGGAGATCACCCGCGAGCTGTACCTCGGCCTCACCCTGGACCGCGATGCGCGCAAGCCGGTGCTGATCCTCAGCGCCCAGGGCGGCATGGAGATCGAAGAGGTGGCGGAGACGCATCCCGAGGCGATCGCCAAACTTCACCCCGACCCGTGGCGCGGGCCGCTCCCCTTTGAGGTGCGCGACCTCATCTTTCGGGCCGGGCTCGGTCCGCTGCAGGCACAGCTGACGCCGCTGATGGTTAAGCTCTACGCGCTTGCCCGTACCTACGACGCGGTCACCATTGAGATCAACCCGCTGGCGCTGACCCAGGACGGGGGCCTGGTGGCGGCGGACGGCAAGCTCGAGATCGACGAGAATTCCATGTTCCGGCACAAGGACCTGCATGGTGCCGACGAATCGGACGAGGATCCTCTGGAAGCCGAGGCGCGGCGCCGGAAGCTGACCTACGTCCGGCTCGATGGATCGATCGGTGTCATCGGCAACGGCGCCGGGCTGGTGATGAACACGCTCGACCTGGTGCAACGCGAGGGCGGCCGGGCCGCCAATTTCCTCGACGTCGGCGGCGGCGCCAAGGCCGAGGTGGTCCACAGCGCGCTCGAGCTGCTGGCCGAAGATCCACACGTCAAAGGCATCCTGATCAATATCTTCGGTGGGATCACGCGCGGCGATGAGGTGGCGCACGGGATCATCGACGCATCGCGCGACCTCAATCTCAAGCTGCCGCTGGTCGTGCGTATGACCGGAACCCGGGAGGAGGAGGGGCGGCAGCTGCTCCGCGAGGCTGGGATTACGCCCGAGGCAACGGCCACCGGCGCAGCCCGAAAGATCGTCGAGCTGGCGAGAGCCGCCGGCTGATGAGCATCCTGCTCTCAAAAGAGAGTCGCGTCCTGGTCCAGGGCCTGACCGGACGGGAAGGGAGCTTCCACACCGAGCAGATGAAGGCCTACGGGACGAACATCGTCGCCGGCGTGAGCCCGGGGAAAGGTGGCAGTACCCAACTCGGCATCCCGATCTTCGACACGGTGGTCGACGCTCGGCGTGAGACCGGCGCCGATCTCAGCGGTATCTTCGTGCCGGCGCCCTTTGCCGGCGATGCCATCATGGAGGCAGCCGCCGCCGGGATCGGTCTAATCGTGTGCATCACCGAGGGAATCCCGCTATATGACATGGTTCGGGCGCGTGCCTTCGTGGTGGATGCGGGCGTCAAACTCATCGGCCCGAACTGTCCGGGCTTGGTGACCGCGGGCCAGGCGAAGGTGGGCATCATTCCCAACCACATCAACCGGGAGGGGTCGGTGGGCATCGTGTCGCGGAGCGGCACCTTGACCTACGAAGTCATCCAGGGACTGAGCCAGGCGGGGGTGGGGCAGACGACCTCAGTGGGAATCGGCGGCGATCCCATCCTTGGGCTTTCCTTCACGGAGGTGCTGCGGCTCTTCAAAGACGATCCGGCCACTCGTGCCGTGGTCATGATCGGCGAGATCGGGGGGAGCGACGAAGAAGCCGCGGCGGATGAGGTGATCGGCCCCGGGTTCGGAAAGCCGGTGATCGGCTTCATCAGCGGGCGAACGGCGCCTCCGGGAAAACGGATGGGTCACGCGGGTGCCATCATCTCGGGCAACACCGGGACGGCGGCGTCGAAGCTGAAAGCGTTGACGCAGGCGGGGGCGCAGGTGTGCGACACGATTGAGGAGGTGGTGGCGGCCGCCGTGGCCGCCGTGGGTCAACCGTCAAGCGCCGCGCACCGCTAACCCGCCGCGGAGGACGGCGAGCCGGGTCCGAGCCGCTCGCCCGCGGCCCACGACGCCACTTTCGCCGGACACGGCGCGTCGGCATCGTCCTGCTGCTCGTCATCGTTGGCCTCACGATCGTGGCCTACCTGCCGCCGGGCAGTCTGACGGCGTCGGTGCCACCGCCGCGCTATGGCGACAGATCCCCCGACTGGCTGCGGGTCAATCACGGACAGATCGTCGACGGCTCCGGACGCAAGGTGTTGCTCCGCGGTTTCAACGCGGACGCGCTGGTGACTTATCCGAAGGATCCCCCTGCGCCACTCGATGAATCCGACGCGACCCTGATGCAGCGAGCCGGGTTCGACGTCGTCCGTCTCGGGATCGACTGGTCGCAGCTCGAGCCGGTACGCGGTCGATTCGATCAGACCTATCTCGACCGCGTCGCCAGTGTCGTGACGATGCTGAACCGGCATGGCCTCTACGTCGTGCTGGACATGCATTTCCGACTCGGGTGGAGCCCCCGATTCGGCTACTCTGGCGCGCCCGGATGGGCCACCATCGCCGCACCGAACTGGAATCCCCTGCCGCAATACTCTTGGAGTCCGTCCCTCGTACCGGCCGCCATCGCGTCCGATATCTATTTCTGGCTATGGTCCGACTGGAAGACCGATTTCTACCATGCCTGGCAGACGGTGGCGACCCGGTTCAAGGACACCGCCGGCATCGCCGGGTACGACATCTTCAACGAGGCCCACCCCTTGCCGATCCCGCCGCGCATCTTCGAGAAGTCCTACCTATGGCCGATGTTCAAAGACGCGATCGAGGCGATCGGCACGGTCGACTCGAACCACCTGTTCTTCGTCGAGGGCATCCTGTTCCTCACCATCGACACGGTAGTCGTCCCCCTCAAGGCGCCGAACGTCGTCTATGGCGCGCACCTCTACGAGGGTTCGCTGATCCCGCCGTTCTTTACCGGTGATCCAACATTTCTCCGGTCGCGGTTTCAGGAGCGCGTCAGGGAAGCCGCCGTGGTGCCGGCGCCGCTCTGGATCGGCGAGCTCGGCTACGACCTGACGCAGAAGACGGCGGGCGCCTACGCCGACGCCGCCCTCGATGAGGCCGACGATCTCGGCATCGGCTGGGCCTGGTGGCAGTGGCGCGAGAACCGGTACTGGGGCATCGTCGACAGGGGCGGCCAGATCGTCAACATGGATGCGCTGCGCCACCTGGCCCGTCCTTACGTCATCGCCGCGCCCGATGGGGTTCATCCGAGTCGAGGCGACGGCATCCATGGAACTCTCACGCTTCGCGTCGATCGCTCGCATGCCGATCAACTCGTCGAGATCGGTTGGTCGGCCCTCACGCTCGCGGGACCCGCAGTCACCGGGACATGCGTCAACAGCTCCAACTGGGACGCCACGACTGGACGGTTGACGCTTAAGCTCGATCCAGGCGTGGGATGTCAGGTCAGCCTACGGGCGGCATAGCGGCGATACCGGCCTGGGTTCGATACGGCGCAATCGCCGGCGTCTTTGCCTTCGGGTGCACGCTCAGCGCGAACATGGCGATCACATGGTTCAAGCCAGCCGACCTCTGCCGCACGGGCCCGCTGATCATTCCCCTCCTGATGCTCGCCGCGCTCGTCGTCTTCCTCATGCTGGCCGGCGCGGCCGGATTCGCCACCGGGCGCGCAAGCGGCTCCGGACCCGCTCCTCTGCTCGCGGGCCTGCTGGTGGGCGTGTTCGGTGGCTGCGCCCTCCTGGCGTTGATCCCGTTCGCGCCCAGCGTAGGTCAGCGGATCCAGGACCTAATGGCGCTCTGTCCCGGTGCGGGCGGCTCGTTTTCGTTCGACCTGGGACCAACGCCGCCATCTGCCGTCGTTCTAGCGACGCCGCCGCCCGGCTTTTTTACGACATCGCCACCGCCTGGCGCAATCACAGGGCCGCCCACCGGTGTGGCCGCGCTCGTCAGTGCCGTGACCCCGATTGCGATTGGCATGGGCCTGGCCGCGGGCGCCGCCGCCCTTGCCGGCCTCCTCGGTGTTGCGACGCGATCCGATGCTCGATCGGATCGCCCGCACTAGGCGACGCTTCGGTAGGCGTCCTCGAACAACTTCGCGATGGCCGCGTAGCCCTGTTCGTTCGGATGGAACCCGTCGGCGCTGATCCACTCGGGATGCTGGCTGATCTGGGTACCGTTGAGATGTAGGTCCACCAACGTAGCTCCTTCCTGCTTTGCCGCCTGGCTGATGGCCGCGTTATAGGCATCAACCGTTGCCGTCACGGCCTGAGGCGTCGGGACCAGTCCATCGGGGATCAGACATGCAGGTCCACCAGTCGGCGCGTTGGGTAAGCAGGCACGGTACGCGGGCAGCTGCGCGAGGTCGGGCGTGTTTGCCACCAACACCTGAGTCTGACCACCGCGCCGCAGGGTGTGTAACAGTTGCCGGAGCTGTGCCTCGTAGTCCGCGGCCGAGACGCCGCGGATGAGGTCGTTGACGTTCAGCCAGACCGACACCACGGTGGGGTGAACCGCCATCGCGGCCGGGACCTCATCGTGCAGCGCCTGGGCCGTGGTGGCGCCCGGGATGCCGAAGTTGTAGAGGACCGCCGACCGCGGGAGGAGATCGTTGAAGAAGACCTGCGGCCAGGCCTCGCGATATCGGTCGGTCGCACCAATTCCGTAGGTCTCGCTCGCGCCGATCGCCGCATAGATGATTGACGCCGGCGCGGAAGCCGACGGCCTGACCCCGACGACCGGCGTCGTTGTGCACGCGCTAAGCGTCAGTGCCGCTCCTAGCAGACAGGTGGCGAAGCGCGTGGCAAGCCTGGCGGTCACGCGGCGGCCACCGCCTCTTTCGGCGAGAGCCGGGCCGCCTGCAACGCGGGGACCACGCCGGCCGCGATCGCCAGCAGGCTCGTCCCGAGGATGGCCGCCCCAACCAGCGGCCACGAGACATCGCCGAACTGAATACTTTGCAGCCCCTGCTCGGTCAGGTACGCGTTCACGGAAACCCCGACCCAGAGCGCGATGATGAGTCCGGCCAGCGTCCCGATCACACCTCCGACGAGGCCGACCGTGAAAGCCTCGAGCAGGAACCAGCGCAGAATGTCGCGGTCGCGGGCGCCGATCGCCTTCAGTACACCAATCTCGCGCCGGCGCTCTCGCACCGCCGCCACCAGGGCATTGGCGACGCCGAGCCCTGCGATGCCGAGCGCGATTGCCCCGATACCGGCCAGCACGATATCGACGACTCGCAGGTATCGAAGGACCGAGGCGACCAGGTGCTCGGGCGCCGTGTTGGCGTAGCCGAGGCCGGTGATCATCTGGCGCACCGCGTGCACCTCATCCAGGCTCGACGCCACCACGATCAGGCCGGTGTATTTCGAATCAGGCAGGGGAAAGGCAGCGCCGCCATCAACGCCGGCGCGCGCCCATGCCTGTGCGAGCTGCGCCTGCTCGATGGACACCAGGAAGGCGCCTGTCCCGACCTGCTGCGAGACCACGCCCACGATCTCCGCTCGGACCCAACGGGCGCGGTATTGCAGGCCGTTCTGGCTCTGGAACGCCTGTGGCTCGGCGATTTCGACCTGGGTGCCGAGCGCACTCTGCACGCCGAGGCCTGAGTGATCGAGGTATGACTCGGTGATCGCCACCTCGTTCAGGGATCCCGGATGGGGCACGCGGCCCGTCAGGACCGTGATCGGCAGATTGTGCACCTGGCCGAGGTCGACGCCGACCATCATGTCGCCAAAGGCCTGGGGTCCGGACGTCGAGGTCGCGGTTGACCCGAATGGCGGCGGCACAGCCAGGATGCGCGAGGTGATCACTGAGAGCACCGTGGCGACGTGGGACGACTGCCGGAGGGTATTCACGGAGGCATCGGTGATCGCCTTCGGGCCCGCCGCGCGCAGGTCATCGGTGTACATCTGGTCGGAGTCGGCCTTCGACGCCGACACCTTGACGGCGGTGGCGGGACCGCCATTGGTCAACTTGCTCACGATCCGGCTGCCGGCGCTGGTCGCGACGCTTGCCAGGGCGACCAGCAGCGCCGCACCCAGGGTCACGGCCAGGATGGTCAGTAGCGCCCGGCCCGGGCGCCGGCGAAGGCTGCGCGAGGCGAGGGTAAGGGAGTCGAGCCAGGTCATCCCAGAAGC